>JBJXEX010000509.1:0-9977 GCA_046156195.1 Planctomycetaceae bacterium
ACGAGCCTATGGCTATCGAAACTACCAACACCTCAAAGAACGACTTCTCACTCTCCACCACACAAAGTTCACTTTGATTGGTTAAAACACCATACAAATACCATCCCCCCAAAAGGTTGGATGAACCGAAAATGGCCCTCCCGTCGTCGCCAGACCTTTCAGGGCACTCCCCAAGCCTCCCTGAGTCTCCCAAAGCAATTGTACTGATATTGTGTCACTCCGTCGTGGCGTTTGATTAAATCAACAGGCCCCAATCTGGACGGGGGCTAATTTCGGCACTCACTCGCGCGGCACGAGAAGTTTCGCGACGTACTTCGCCAGCACGTCGGTTTCGATGTTGACCTCGTCACCCACTTGACGGCGGCCGAGCGTCGTGACCGCTAGCGTGTGTGGGATCAGCATGACTTGAAAGCTCGTGGCGGTGACTCGTGTGAGAGTCAGGCTGACGCCATCGACGGCCACCGAACCTTTCTCAACCATCTGAGCCGCGAGCAACACGGGCACCTCAAACGTGTAGTCCGCGAACTCGGTGCGCGAGTCGATCGCGGCAACTCGACCAACTCCGTCGACGTGTCCCTGCACGATGTGTCCGCCAAACCGACCGTCTGCTGGCATCGCTCGTTCCAGGTTCACCGCGTCACCGACCTTCAACCGGCCGAGGTTGGTCTTCGCCAGCGTTTCGTGTCCGGCTTGAAAGCTCCACAACACGTCGTCGGCCGCGACGACCGTTAAGCAGCAGCCGTTGATTGCCACGCTGTCACCCCGCCGTTTGCTCGGCGGCGCGTTTTCGAGAAAGCTCGCCGGCACTTCGACGGCGATGCGCTTCGCGTCCCCCTCATCGGCCAGCGATCGCACCGTCCCCAAGCTCTCGACCAGTCCGGTAAACATCAGGCGTCATCCATGTCGTCGCGATCGCTATGACCTTCGTTTGCTGCCGGCGCTTCTGGCTTCCAGGGGATTCCCGACAAGGGACTGGCGGTGGCCGTGCTCGGCTGGGGGTGACCGCGACGCCACCAACGCATGACCGACTCGTTCCACAATGCCCGGAGTGGTGCGCCAAACGCAAACCAGCAGCAGAACAACGGCACCGACACCTGCGGCATCACGAACATCACCGCCAGCGCGAAGACCACCTGAATCAAATGCTGCCGAGGACGACGGCCACGAATCAGTTGATTGACGAGATGCGCGTACCGAATTCGAGAGACCATCAAACACGCAACCGCCAGTGTGATGAACGGCAAAACATTCGCGGTCCAGCTATCGAGCCAAGTCGCGACCTTTTCCCAGAGCTTGTCATTGGTCGCGTCTTCCAAGTGCCGGAATCCAAAAGCCATGATTGGAATACTGGCCACGGTTCCCGCCGCCGCGGGCGACGGCAGGCCGCTGAAGGAATCATGCGCATCATCCTCGTCGGTTTCGACATTGAATCGAGCCAATCGCAACACCGCGCAGACGACATACAACGCGGCGATCAGCCACACGAACCGCAGGTGCAGCAAGTCCCGCGACTGTGAGAATTGCACCATCAAGAATGCCGGAGCCGCTCCGAAGCTGATCGCATCGCACAGCGAATCGAGCTGCGCTCCGAACTCGCTGGTCTGCTTCGTCAGCCGAGCGGCGCTCCCATCCAAGGCGTCGAACACCATCGCCAAATAAATCAGACACGACGCGACGAACAACGACAGCGCGGAATCACCTCCCGACCATTTGGCCGCGAACGTAATCGCTCCGAATCCACAGACCGCGTTGCCCAACGTCAGCATCGTCGGCAAAACGGCGAACAGCTTTTCGCGAGGGTTCATGTGGGATACTCCGCCAGAATCGAAGTGCCGGCGATCACTTTGTCGCCGAGCTGCACACGCAACTTCAACGCGGCCTCACGCGGCAGCACCAGTTCAGTTCGAGAGCCTAATTTGATCATGCCGAACTGCTCGCCACGAGCCAACGAGTCTCCCGGCTTCAGCCAGCAGACGATTCGCCGAGCAATCGCACCGGTGATTTGCCGGACGACATACCGCCGATACGGGAACTCGGTTTCCTGCATCCGCACGGCAAGCTGTTCGTTCTCGCGAGCCGACTCCGGCCGCAACGCATTCAAATACTTACCCGGTCGATATCGCAAGCCGATGACTCGGCCCGCCACGGGAGCACGATTGATGTGGACGTTGAAGATCGACAGAAAGATGCCGATCTGTACGGCCGGACCACCGAGAAACTCGTCGTGTTCGATCTCGTCAATCGCCACGATCTTTCCATCGGCCGGCGACACGATCAGTCCCGGTGCCGCCGGAATGACTCGATTCGGATTCCGAAAGAACCACACGATCAAGAGACCAATTACCGTCAGCGTCGCGCCTCCGAGCCAGGAGATGATCCGCGCGGGTGCCGACACCGCAGCCGAATACGGGCAGGTCAGCCAGCAGGTCAGCGCGACGGCCGGGCCGAACGTGATCAGCGAGAACACGAACAACTCGCACAAGCCCGCGCGAGCGAACGGGATCTTGTCGCGCCAGCGGAACGGATCGTCCGCTGGATCCCAGTAATAGCCACCTTGATTGCGGAAGAACTTCACATCGCGTGGGTCGAGCACCTCATGCGGACAACCGTTGAAGTCTCCTTTGCGAAGCTCGGCCATGCGGCGGACGTAGCCGCGACGAAACGTCTTCAGCCAGCAGCGTCGAACGTATCCCCACGCGAGTTCCCAATGGCAGATGACTCCGCCCCCCGGCTGAATCCATTTCAGTTGCGGGTCCATCGGTTCCAATGGCAATAGCTCGGAAGGGGACGAGCGAGGCGGATCAAAGGAGGGCTGAGTCATGCGTGAATGGGACCATCATCGTGAGAGAACTGAAGAATTAAGAACGCCCTTTGGCCAACAACTTCTTGAGGCCCGGCAGTTCGAGGCCCGCTAAGACCGCTCGCTGCACTTCGCAAAGCAGCTTGTCGTCCTTGATCTTGCGAAGCGAATTCAGCAGCGGCTTGGCCTCGTCGCCAAATTTGAATTCGAGGCTCACGCCAACCGCTTCCAACAAGCCTTCTTGTCGTCCTTCTTGTCGGCTGCGTTCGATCGCGTTGCGCTCGATGCTCGTGACATATTTCATATTTGTTCCCTCCTCAAATTCCGCGACGTCATTGTCGAATTCGATCGACAAGTCACTTGGTAATTCCATCATCCAGTCGATGACCCGAAAGAGTTCGATCACATCCTGGCGTTGAAAACCTCCCGCGTACAGGCTTTTGACAATTTGCAGCTTCCAATGCTTTCGAGCTTTTGGATTCTTTTGTGTTTCGATCGTCCGTAGATGCGCGACAGTCAGGATCGCAAACGGGGTCCGATCCTCCCGAAGTTTGGCGAGTTCGGCGCGATAGTCACTCAGTTTGACGATCGGGAAGTCAAATCGAATCTGGCATCCGAGCAGTTCATATCCAAAGTGGCTGGGACGCCAGCTTGTTTGCGAATCGGTCAGGACGGCCATTGACGCTACTCGCCGGTGATAGCGATCGAACAACCGATAGTTGCAGACATACATTCGCTCGGCAAAGTCGGCTTCGGAAGTTCCCTGAATTTCCAAGTGGATCAGCACCCATTCCTCGCGGCCGTCGAGTAGTCGGACACGCGCCAATTTATCGACGATTCGGCGTTTTTGCCGGGAGTTACGAACAACTCGTTGCAACTCTTTGTCCAAAAACTCGACCGGATATGTCCAGTCGATCTGGCGATGAGCAATTGGAAAATAGAATTTCATGAACGGCTCGAAGTACCGCTCGACGACTTCCTTCCAAGGGCTATCGAATTCATTCATTGGATGTATCAGAAGGCGAGCGGCAGATAAAAAGTACCTGTGAGCCGAACGCGCTAGCGTCGAGCCTGGCGGTGGTGTTTATTCCGGCGAATGGCCCGAGGCTAGCGCCGACGGCTCACTGGACTGGTACATCTTCATCTGTCGTTCGCCTAACGAGAGCCCGCCGGTTGAGCGGTCAAACATGGCGGCGGAGTCTATCGCGAGGTCACATGAAGTCGAATGAAACTCCAGAAGGCTCACGGCCGACGGTGGCAACTCCGCGACATGTCTGACACACTCCCCGCCGAAAATGGTCGCGAATGTCGCGGCGAAATGACCTGATTCGGTTTGAGGAAGACGAACGATGAGTGTGGAAATTGCAGCCGTGCGTGCCCGTGAGATTCTCGACAGCCGCGGCAATCCGACCGTGGAAGTGGACATTGAAACGGAAGACGGACATCGTGGCCGAGCGGCCGTCCCCAGCGGTGCCAGTACCGGCTCGCACGAGGCGGTCGAACTCCGCGATTCGAACGACAAGCAGCGATATCTCGGCCGGGGAGTGCTGCAAGCGGTCGAGAACGTCAACGTGAAGATCGCCAACGAATTGATCGGTCTCGACATCTGCGATCAGTCATTGATCGACCATGTGATGCTCGAACTCGACGGCACCGAAAACAAAAGCAAGCTCGGTGCGAATGCGATGCTGGCCTGCTCGTTGGCGGCGGCGGACGCGGCGGCTCAGGTCAGTTTCCTGCCGTTGTTCCGCTATCTCGGCGGGGTGGGAGCGAATCGTTTGCCGGCTCCGATGATGAACATCATCAACGGCGGAGCGCACGCCAACAACGGCATCGACTTCCAAGAGTTCATGATTTTCCCGCTCGGCTTCGACACGTTCAGCGACGGTTTGCGAGCGGGCGTTGAAGTCTTCCATCACCTCAAGAAGGTGCTGCACGACAAGCACATGAGCACCGCCGTTGGCGACGAAGGGGGCTTCGCTCCCGACATCAAGTCCTCGAAAGAAGCGCTCGACACGATCCTGAGTGCGATCGAGAAAGCGGGCTACAAGCCGGGTGAGGAGATCAAGATCGCCCTCGATTGTGCCGCGACCGAGTTCTACAAGAACGGCAAGTACGAAATTGAAGGAAAGAAACTGTCGTCGGCCGAGATGGTCGGTTTCCTGGCGGACCTCGTCGACAACTATCCGATCTGCTCGGTCGAGGACGGCTGCGCCGAGGACGATTGGGACGGTTGGAAGCTGCTCACCGAAAAGGTCGGGATGCGCTGCCAGCTTGTCGGCGACGACCTGTTTGTCACGAATACGAAGCGGCTGCAACGCGGCATCGATGAAATTGTTGCGAACAGCATCCTGGTGAAGGTCAACCAAATCGGCACGCTCACCGAAACCATTCAGGCCGTGCAACTCGCCCACGGCAGCGGCTACACGGCCGTGATGAGCCATCGCTCCGGCGAGACCGAGAACACGTTCATCGCCGACTTGGCGGTGGCGCTCGGCACCGGACAGATCAAGACCGGCTCGGCCAGCCGGACGGATCGAATTTGCAAGTACAACCAATTGCTCCGCATTGAGGAAATCCTCGGCCCGGCCGCTCAATACGGCGGAACGATTTGATCGCGAATTTTGGTGGTGAATGTCCCCGAACTCAGGCCGGAGCCGCAAATGGCTCCGGCCTGTTTCGTTTCAGCGGGAATACTCACACAACAAACTCGTCCTCGCTTCCACGTTCTTGGAACGGCCTTCCTGACGCTCCGAGACTGTGAAAATGCAGATCATTTTCCGCCTTCCATTTTTTGCCAGCTCCTCTGAATTGGCCCGAACGGCTGGCGAAAAATGAAGGGCGAAAAATGAAGGGCGAAAAATGGAACACAAACGCTGCCGAGATGACAACGCTCCCTCACGGTCGCGGCTCTAAGAACCTTCGCAGCCGCCCCGCTCGCCAATGACTTCAACCCGCAACCATGCCCGACACGATCGAACACTCCGACCGACATTCTTCCTGGACCATCTCGCTGGCCTTCTGGCTGGCGCTGTTGGCTGCCATCGGCGTGTATGCGTTGGTCGCACTCTCTCCGAAGTTGCTGACGTACCTCCAACTGCGGCAGGATTACCAAGCCAAACAACGTCGGCTCGTCAGCATCGAACACGAAGTCGAAGACCTCGGCCAAGTCGTGGACTCTCTGACGCGAGATCCCGAATTCGTCCGCAAGCTGGCCAGCGTGGAATTCGGTGCTCGACGCCCCGGCGAGGAACGCATCCCTCTCGATGAGCACTTGCAGCTTTCGATTCGCGACAACGACCCCGTCTTCGAGACATCAGCCGACTCGTTGCCGTGGTATGGCTCCGTGGTCTCTCCGTTCGCAACGAACCAGCGACTTCGCGGAGCGATGCTTCTGACCGCGGCCACGATCCTCATCGGCGCATTCGTGTTCTTGCAGCCGTCGCTCACGGGGACCAACGTCGAAACCACCTCGGCTCAGTCAGGCCGATCCGCTTCGAGGTTCGCGAGATATCGCCGACCTCATTGAATTTCGAAACGCACTGCTATGCCGACTCCACTGTTGGACCGCGAGGAATACATTGAGCAGGCGCACTTCTTCCGCGTCTTTGCCGAGCGGCTGCGCGACAACATCCCGTCGCAAGAAGTGCTCGTCACCGTCCAGGAGGAGATTCTCAGCACGACCAAGTTGCCGATGGCGATCGACTTTCTGCGGAGCGAGATTCTGCTGACCGGCCGGATCAGCGATGCGATGGTTCGGTTGGAACATTATTTCGCCCCGTTCCAAGCCTTCATCATGGCCCAGTCCGAGACGGAGTCCCGTTCGCGCTTTGACCAATTCATGGCTCTCGAAATCCTGCAACGCGAAGCGGAGTACCGAGCCAACAATCCCACGCCGCAGGGGTTATTTATTTACCAGTTCGAGTGCCTGTCTCGAAACCGCTTGGGCTACACCGAAGGTTTGGCCGCGATCTCCGGCGATCCGATGTACGACGAACACTGGCGTGAGTGGATTGCGGTGTTGCGCCGCGAATTGGGGACGTCCGAGTTCAGCGACCTGCTCTATTTCCGTTCGGAGCAATTCGTCGCCGACCGCCGCCGAGCGAATCAAGACCCCGGATTCAACGTGCCTTACACGACGCTCTTCGGCCTGCGCGAGGGACGAATCGCGAAGGCTCATCGCAAGAAAGATCCGCTCTACATGTTCGCGGCCTTGCACCGCCAGCTCGGTTATCCCGCCGTCCCCAGACCCAAGGGCAAGTCCGATCAGCCGGTCATTCACCCCATCCTGGAGCAACGCCTACAGCGCTTCGAGCAAGCCTTGAAGATCGTCCAAGCCGAATTGAAAGGGGGGCTCGACCTAACGCAATTCTTCAAGAAGCCGGACGAGCCAACCTAGTGCCTCAAACGAGAAATCACCCTCCAAACGATTTTCATCCTTATCAGAGTCCGCAGGGCATCGGCGACTATGTTGTAAAAATGTGTTGATTGACACCACCGAGACGCGACAGGGGACACAGAGGAAGTACGCAGTTCATCATCACCCCCACGCGGAGCAGTAGCATCATTTCGCAGGCAACTTCGAGAGCCGATCCAGAGCTGACTGTGCCGCTTCTCGGTGAGTTTTGGGATTCGAGTACAGCAACAACTCCAGACGAGTTTTCGCATCGGCGATGCGGCCGGTCTGCTCGTACAAGCGTGCCAATTCCAACAGCGCGTCTTCGTTGATTTCAGGACTGTTGGCCTTCAGCAACTGCTCCTCGGCCTCGTCAAACTTCTTTTTGCGAATGAGAAGTCGCGCCAGTTGGCACCTCAGTTTCGGATTATCAGGCTGCTTGGTGATCTCCATCTGAAGCAGTGACTCTGAAAACATCAGATCAAGTTCAGGCTGCAAACGCTGCTGGGCTTCGCTACGAGCCGCGTCCATGCGCATTCTGAACCCAAGGTCGTTGTCCTTTAGCTTCCCGATCCGTGTGGCCGCATCCTGCGCACGCTTTTTCTCTTCATCCGCGCGTCTTTCTGCCTCTCGAGAAGCGGTCTTGTTGAACTGCCACATGGCCCGTCCAAATTTCCCGCTGGGCTTGGGAGGCCCCCAAAAAGTGGTCATCGCCAGCAAACCCACCAGCACGACAAAGACCAGCGCGTTGCTCACCACCGCACGCAGGCGAAACGTCGCTCGATTGAATGCCTTGAGCGCTGTTCTGAGTTTGCCTCGGCAGGAAATCGAGAATGGCATTGGAATGGGCCGGCTGAGCCAGGCTCGCCAACCAGTTGATCGTGTCGCAGTAACTTTGGCCTTCGAGAAGAAATCGACGTCACTGGCCAAGCGAGCGAGGTCTTCTTGAATCGGGTGTTCGACCCCGTTTCCGTTGAGCAAAGCCGTCGGCAGCTTCACACGGCATGAGGGGCAATCTCCATCTGCGGTCGGATGCACATTCGCACCGCAGCCAAGACAGGGAACGATTAAGAACTCAGAACGTGACGAGGTTTCCACAGCCCCGGCGTCCGCTCCGAGGTCGACGAACTTGGACTGTCCAAGGATCAAAGGCACCGCTCTCCAATCCGAGTGGAAGTAGAGGAGTGTGGTGTCGGTCAATTGATCTGGAAGCGAGCCGGGCAAACAGTTCTGCGCCCAGGCACGGAATCGCGCGTAGCGTTCGGCGATTGAATTGGCATTGAAGGGAAGGAACAAAATGAGACGGCTGGGATCGACGGTTTCACCGACCTTCTGGAGTTCCCACTGCAACCCGTCGCTTTCACCGGCGCGGAGCACCACGACTCGCGACCGCCGCGCCAAGTCCGCGACAACGGCTTGCCAATGAGCGTCGTCCACATAGATTCGGAGTGCTCCTTCTGGTGGTAAAGGTTCGCCCGGTCGCCCAATGGCCAGCACGGGACCGCCGCGTCCGAGGGCGGAGACCAAGTCCACCTCTCCCAGTTCGTCGTTTTCCTGAAACAAGCTCTTGAATCGGCTTTGATCATCGGCGAAAGACCTCAGATATAAGGCTGGCGGTCGCGTATCGTTCAGGATGTCGGTCGTGGAGAGGCGTCGGTGGCGACCACACCAGAGCAAGCCGAGACCACTGCCAATCAACCACAGCAAACTGCCAAACGGGCCGCGGTGATTCGCGATCACGAACGGCACCCAGCAGCAACCGAGTGCCACCACTCCCAGAGTGAAGTAGATGCGATCGATCCACTTGAAGAGCCGAGCCGGATTGGCCAGTCGAACACGAATCCGCTCGCCAGTCGTCGTGAGATAGTCGCACTCGGGAAATCGGCCGTTGGGATTGGACTTCAGGTCAAACATACTCACTCCTCAGAGAACTGGGGGCTTGATCACTGCGTCTCGTGAGCCGCAAGGCGCTAGCCGCGAGTCGTCTTCATCGACCCGCGGCTAGCGCCTTGCGGCTCACGAGTGCGTGTTCAACATCGACGGCAAAAAGCCAAGAATCACCGCTGCGAATCCAAGAACGCGATCACATCGCGCAGTTCTTGCAGCGTCATCCGATCTGCGAGCTTGTCCGGCATCACCGAGGTCTTCTGCGGGACGCGCGTGGCGATGTCGATGGTCTTGATCTCGGTCAGCTTGCCCTCGGTATCGCCGATGATGGTTTTGCCTTCGTTCTCGTGGACGAGCATGCCGGTGAGGACTTTGCCGGTGTGCAACTCGAAGGTCCACGCGACGAACTGCGGTGCAATTTCTCGGCTCGGTTCGAGGATCGACTGAATCAGTTGGATGCGGTTCATCGTCCCGACCGCGCGCGACAGGTCGGGACCGATTCGGCCGCCTCGGCCATCGACGATGTGGCATTTGAAGCAGCCGGGGCCGTTGGGATGGAAAAAGATTCTTCTTCCGGCGGCCGGATCGACGTTGCCGCCGCGCGCGAGTTGGTCCATCCAGTCTTGCCGCGTCTTCGGCTTGTCGCTCGTGTTGAGCTTAAGCGACTGCGGCGGATCGAGCTTGGCTTCGGCGAACGCCATCGCGAGTTGGTCGGCAAGTTCGATGCGGAAGTCGGCATCGGGAAGGTCTTTCACGGACTTGGCAACCTCGATGATCAGCGATCGCAATTCGGCGTCGTCGCCGATCAGACCGCGCGTCGCCCGCAGAACTTCGCGCAGCATGTTGTGGCGCACGCGGCTCGCGTGCGTCGATTCTTCCTCCGTCGCACGCGAG
>JBJXEX010000517.1:0-7976 GCA_046156195.1 Planctomycetaceae bacterium
GTCAGAAATGGCTGGCCATCGCTGTCTGGACAACGCGCCGATCGCCCAAGAGAGCGATCTTCGACCGCACGCCAACAATTTTTCGTCAGACATTCTCGAGTAGAATGAATTTCCGAACGGGCACTAGTTATGTGACAACGGAATTCGTTCGACGTGATTCGCCATATCGTTCGACGACAAGACCTCGGCGATCAATTCGAGATCACGAATCGCCTGACCGATCGTATTCTTACGCTGATGCCCATAAACGATTCCCGAAAACGGTTCTCCGGTTTCCTGTCGTATTTTGGCTTCTCGCAACATGTCTGCGTCTTGACTGACAAGAACCCGGCCAAGATCAGTGGCTCGGTCGATCAACGCCGAATCGTCCATTTCTGTGGTGAAATCTTCCTGAGCCGTCAACACGTCGATGCCCTTGTCACGGAGTGCTTCGGTGATTTGCTGTGGGACATGCACGTCCATGTAAAATGCGAGTCTCATGGTATAAGCCCCAACGCCCGGAGCTTTGCACGAACGGGTGAGTTCCAATTCTTGGCCCGTGCGTCGTCGTCTTCGCGAACCTGCCGCTCAATCTCCGCGTCGTACTCCGCCCGATGATCGAAGTAGTACGAAAGCGCCGCGTGGATTTGGCTCATCGACAAGTAGCCGTCGTGCAGATCGTAAATGTGATCGGCGGTCGCTCCGTAGGCGATCATGTCGAGCGCCACTTCGATGACTTTCACGTTGCGGTCATCGACCCAAGCGACTCCACGCTCGTCGAGTCGAATGTGAGAGGTCGGCACGGCAGTCGTCATTGGTGTCGGCACAGCATTAGTCATTGTCATTGTCGCAGTCGTAGTCATTGTCTTGTCTCCAAATGGTGGGCCTGCAATTGAGCCACAAAGTCGGCGTGTCCCGGAGTGGCCAGGCCCAATTGCAGGGTGCTCATCAACAATAGAAAGTCTTTGGCGAGCAGCGCGGCTTCGTGAATCCACAGTCCCGGAAACGATCGCAACCGCAGGATGCCGTCTTTGTCTGCGAGCAGAGCTTCATTCTTGATCAAGTCGAACCAATACAGTTTTGGCTCAGCCAGGCTCAGAACCAGATACTCTTGGACGCCGTAGCGAGTGTAGTCGTCGCGCTTCGCGTGCAGGTCGATGCTGCGGCGGCTGTGAGTAATCTCGGCGACGAGTTCCGGCGGCCCTTCGACCCAGTCGTCCGGTGTCGTTCGCGATCGACCGCCAAAGTCGGGGAGCACTCGCAGGTAGAGATCGGGCTGCGGTTCCCCTTCGTCGCCGAGCAGCACCGTCGTGTTGTCCCCCGCTTCCGTTCCAAGAGTCTGGCTCTCATAGGCGAAGAACACCGAACCCAGCGGCAAGTGATTCGCTCCGTGTTTGCGTCGCATCGCGGCGGCCATGTAAACGACTCCTCCGACCAACTCGGCTGTGACATCTTCGGGCAGTTGGCGGTACAGGCGATGAAACTCCTCGCGCGACAGGCGGTCGCCGTTGTGCAGCGTTGCCGCTCGTGATGTCGGACGTGTGAGTGTTGTGGTCGTCATGATTTCTTCTCGAAGGCGATCAATCGACTCGCACGAGCTTTCAAGTCCCGAAGCGAGCGATCACAGCTCCAACCAATTTTCGACCCGCAGGCCGGGGACTTTCTCAAAGTCTTTCAAATTGGCAGACAGCAACAGGGCGTCGTTCGTCAGAGCGATCGACGCGATCTTCAAATCGTGTGGGGCAACTCGAATACGCTGGCGTCGAAATTCGTCGTACCGATTGATGGAAACATCATCTAACCGAAGGATTTCCCAGTCCGACAAGAATTCGATGAGTTCGGCCAATCGCTCATAAGGTAGCTTCTCGTCCTGAAGGGTTTCGGCCCGATGGATGTCCGCCAACCAACCTCGCAAATTTTCTTCGACGCAAACAATCGTCGTCACAACTCCCTCGTCCCGATGGTCGGAAAGACGATCCGCTAGCCCGTCGGATCGCCATGTTCCAACTTTCGCCAACACGCTCAGATGATCGGTGTCGAGAACAATCATTTTGTCGCCTGCTCGCGATCAAATTCGGCATAGAACCGTTGCCGATCTTCTTCACGCAGTCGTTGAGCCTCATCGAAAACACGCTGCATTTCGAGCTGGTCGGCAAACATGCCGACCGTACGACGCCAATCTTTTTCTCGCTTGGGTTGTCCCAAACGCGACATGAGTTCTTGCATTTGCGATTCGAGTGTGATGAGCCGCTGCTCAACCGTGGCTTCCGGCATGATTCACTCCTGGGACGGCAATCGGAACGGGACCACAACCAGATCACGATGATACTTGGCCTTCGGCTTCAAATTTCTTGCGGCAACGCTCGCGGTCCACTTCGCGAAACTTCAAAGCCTCATCACAGATTTCTTTCATGACCGGGTCATCCCCGAACATTCCAACGGTGTTAATCCAGTCATACTTGCCCGGCTTTAACGGTTTGAGTCCGGCCATCAGTTCGGTGACCTGGGACTCCAATTTCTTAAGGCGTTCTTCGACGGTCGGTTCTGCCATGAATTGACTCACTTTCAATGAAAGTCCGCGTCTGCCGCCATGCTACTCGCGGGTGATGAATTCATCCAAATTCAACAGCACGCGGGCGACGGCGATCCAGGCGGATTTGGCGGGGTCTTTGTCTTTCGGATTCGCCGCGAAGGCGATCCGCTGCGCGTTCAGGAACTCGCGCAGTTTGCGCAGTTCGAGCTCGGTGGGTGGGCGCGAGTAACACAACTCGACCGCTTGCCATAGCCGCGCGTCGTCGCTGTCGGCGACCGATGGCGGCGGAGTCGGCGGCAGCGGGCCGAACGACATAATTCGCTCGGCCAGTCCGACGGCGAACTCGTGGAAGGAACGATCGTTGGCCAGCGTCAGCGCTTGCAGCGGTGTGTTCGAGCGGTTGCGACGAGTGCAGGTGCCGTTTGCATCGGGAGCGTCAAATGTTGGCAGCATCGGATAAGGGCTGCTCCGCCAATAATAGGTATACATGCCTCGGCGATAACGCTCGGGGCCGGTGCTTTCGGTCCACGGCTTCTTTTGTTGTGTGACGATATATATGCCTTCTGGCTGAGGCGGATTGACTCCCGGACCTCCGAGATGACGAGTCATCAACCCACTGGCCGAGAGGCACACGTCGCGAATGAGTTCGGCCTCCAGTCGCAGTCGCGATTGCCGAGCCAGCAGTTTGTTGGCCGGATCTCGTTCACGCAGCTCCGGCCGAAGGTGCGAGGCTTGTCGGTACGTCGCACTGGTGACGATCAGGCGGTGCAGTTGCTTGAGCGACCAGGGGTTTGAAGAGAGGGGGGGAGAGGGCGAGGGGGCGAGGGGGCGAGATGCAGGAGTGGCTTCACTCTCTTCCTCTCCCCCAGTCCCCATCAATTCAGTCGCGAGCCAGTCCAACAACTCTGGATGCGACGGCGGGTCGCCTTGAGTGCCGAAGTCATTCTCAGTCGGGACTAGGCCGGCTCCGAAGAACGCTTGCCAGGCGCGGTTGACGGTGACTCGCGCGGTCAGCGGGTTTTCGGGTGAGCAGAGCCACTTGGCGAATTCGAGTCGAGAGTTGAGAGTCGAGAGTCGAGAGGACGACAAATTTTTTTTGCTTGGCTCTCGACTCTCGACTTTCGACTCTCGACTCAGCACGTCCGGGACACCGGGTTCGACGGCGGCACCTTTGCGCAGGAAGTCTCCCCGAATCATGATGTGAGTCTGACGCGGCTCCGCTTTCGCTTTCATCACGAGCGTTGTCGGGATCGCCTTGTTCAGAGCGTCGAGTTGTTTCTTCAAGCCATCCAGTTTGTCGGCGAGCGGCTTGCGTCGCGGGTCGGAATTCTTGAACGCGGTTTGGAGTTGTTCGACTTGCTGCTTCGACCGTTTCTTGGCCGGAGTGCTGACGATTTTCTTAATGCTCGCCGGGACCGCGAGCACATCGGCGGATGCTCCGCTGACCGAGATGCGGAAGCAGCCAACGAGATAGTTGGGGACCGAATGAAGTTGGTGCATCCTGACGATCAACTTGGTCCCCGGCTTCGCGACGATCGGTTGCTTGGGAAAGAAGACCGCTTCGCGCGGGACATTCAACATCGCGCCGGAGTTTGGCTTCACGTTGATAGCCCAGCCGGTCTTGGGCTTGCCGTCGATCGCGTCGGAGATGGGATAGCCGTCCTGCGAGTGATCGGCGATTGCTTTGGCAAATGGTTGAGGGTTGAGGACTGAGGGTTGAGAGTTTGACTCGGTCAATACTTCAAACTCACTGAGCACAAAGTTGCCATCGGCTCGGCCCGGTCCCATCATCGGCAGGCTCGGATGATTCAGCGTTTCGAGGCGGATCGCGGTGATCGGCGTGTCGTTCGGCGGATCGAACGTGATCGTGTAGACGTCGTTGGCGGGCGTGCTGAAATCGACGAGCAGCGTTGTGCCGTCGATCTTGGTCAGAGTCGCCCCTTTGTCCGTTTTCCAGACGGTCGGGTCGAGGATCGTCCAACTTCCCTCGGACTGGGACGCGACCGAGCGTTCCCAATCGGGGAGTCCCTTGAGCAGCTCGGCATCGAGTTCTTTCAGCGGCTTCTCGGCTTCAGCAACTTGGGCATCGAGCCGAGTTTGTTCCGCGAGCTGATCGGCGGAGGGGACCGGCAAGCTCGGTTCATCGCAGTGATTGAAGACGGCGAAGACCTTGTAGAAATCTCGCTGCGAGATTGGATCAAACTTGTGCGAGTGACATTGAGCACAGCCAATCGTCAGTCCCAACCACGCCGCTCCGGTCGTGCTGACACGATCGACGACCGCCTCGACGCGGAACTGTTCTTGATCGGTCCCTCCCTCTTCGTTGACCAGAGTGTTGCGGTGAAAGCCGGTGGCGACGAGCTGCTCGGTCGTCGCGTTGGGGAGCAAGTCGCCGGCAAGTTGCTCGATGGTGAATTGATCGAACGGCAGGTCGGCGTTGATCGCGTTGATGACCCACTCGCGGTACTTCCAAATCTGTCGAGCGGAATCAATCGTGAAGCCGTTCGAGTCGGCATACCGCGCGATGTCGAGCCAATGTCGTCCGTGTCGCTCGCCATAAGCCGGAGACGCGAGGAGCCGATCGACAAGCCGCTCGTAAGCGTCCGGTTCTTTGTCATTCACGAAGTCATGCACCTCGTCCGCGTTCGGTAAGAGTCCGAGCAGATCGAGGCTCAGCCGCCGGATGAGCGTGGGACGGTCGGCTTCCGGCGACGGTGCGAGTCCTTCTCGTTCGAGGCGTGCTCGAACAAAAGCGTCGAGGGCATTTTCGATTTTTGATTTTTGATTTTTGATTGCGGGAACGATGGGACGTCGGATTGGTTGAAACGACCAGTGATTGCTTTTCACGACCTCGTTGACCGCGTCGGATGCCGGCACCTTCGCGCCGCTGTCGATCCACTGCTTGATGAGTTCGATGTCCGCGGCCGGGAGTCGCGGCTTCTCATAGGGCATCGCGGTCGCGTCTCCTTTGCCGATCAATGCCTGGAACAAAATGCTCTCGCCACTTTTGCCGGGGACAATCGCCGCGCCGCGGTCGCCCCCTTTGATCGCCAAATGTCCGAGGTCCAGCCGATAGCCCGATTCGTCCTTGTCGGCTTGATGGCATTCGATGCAGTGCTTGGCGAAGAGCGGCTTGATCTGCTTTTCGTAGTCGATCTCCGCCGACTGCGCTGGGCGCGGGGAACCGGGGGGCTGACGCCCCCCGCTCGCCTGTGCTTCTGGTTGATCGTCGGCGTGCGCTCGTGGGAGACCGCTGCGTTGTGAGTACGGCGGCTCCGTCAGTGCGCAACTTGTCAGCCACCACGCGGCCGGAAAGAGAACCAACAGCTTGAGCCAACATGATTTCATGGTCGATATCCTGAGGCGGACAGTGCGGAGGGAAACTCGCGGGCGGGACGTCCGGGGCGGGGGCACATCCTATAGAGGATCGTCCTGCGATCAACGTCGGACAATTGGACTCCACCACCGGCAACGGCTGCGGTGGATGACAACCGGCGAGTTCGTGGGTAACTTAGTTTCAGGTCGAGTGAGGTAAGGTTGCGTCGCCTTTTGGGAGAACCGTCTTATGCAATCTCGTCGAATCACTTGTTGCTCGCGCGGCGGCTTCACGCTGATCGAGCTGTTGGTCGTCATCATGATTATCGCGTTGCTGATCGCCCTGTTGTTGCCGGCGGTGCAGCAGGCACGCGAAGCGGCTCGAATTGTTCAATGCCGCAGCCAACTCAAACAGATCGGCCTGGCGGTCCAAGGGTTTCATTCAACCTACAAGGCTTTTCCGCCCGCCAATTTGAAATCGCGTCCCGGTGATCCCGCAGATTTGACCTGCGGAGGAAACAATCCGACTTGGTTCGTGCGCATCATGCCGTACATCGAGCAGAAACCACTCTTCAAGAAATGGGACGTCTGGGACGAATTCGGCAAGCATCCCGCCGACGTGCGCGAAGCGAGCGTGGATATGTTTGTCTGTCCGACCCGCCGCAGTGGGAAAAATGTTTGTATCGAGCAGACGGTCGTGATCACTTTGTCTTGCGGATGTATGGGATCGACGAAGTTCCCCGGCGGAGCCAGCGGCGACTACGCTGCCAACCAAGGGGACTTTTCGCCGGGAGCCGACAGCCTGCCAACCGATTTCTATTGGGGCGGCAACGGCACGGGAGTCATCATCGCCAGTCGGCCGCGCTGCGATGACATGCAAAAGCCCATCCAGTGGATCGACAAGGTCCGGCTCAACGATCTGGAAGACGGAGCGACCAACACGCTGCTCGTCGGCGAGAAACATCTTACGCAGGGGAAGATGAACGTCGCGCTGGACGACGTGTCGATTTACGATGGACGCCACTTACCGGCGTTTGCTCGCGTCGGCGGGCCGGGTGTGCCGATCGCGCGCGATCCGAAGTTTGTCGATCCAAGCTATTATTCGTTTGGAAGCTGGCACGACGGCATCTGCAACTTCGTCTTCGCGGATGGCCGAGTCCAAGGGATCAACAACCTCATCAGCACCGAAGTGCTCGGCCATTTGTGTCATCGCCGAGATCATCAGGTCGTCACCGAGGAATGACGGATGAGAGCCGCGACCGTGAGGAAGCGGTTGTCTGCCGTTGCGAATCCGCTCCCTCACGGTCGCGGCTCTAAGTCGTCATGGCATTGGAGTGACTCGGCGACTCTACAAACCATTCAACGAAGTCGGCGGCCTTAATCATGAAGGCTCCTGTGATCGCTTGCCGTTTCACTTACAGATTGCTGCTGAGCGGACTGCTGTTGCTGGCCGGCTGCGGCTCGCGCGGACCTCGAACGTATCCCGTCTCCGGCGAGATTGTGTTTGAGGACGGTGTGGCTCTGCAAAGCGGCCTGATCGAGTTCACGGCGGTCGAACCGGAAATCAGTTCGAGCGGACGGATTGGCCCGGATGGCAGTTTTCGTCTGACCACTATCAACGACGGTGATGGCGCGGTGGCCGGCGAACATCGGGCGATCGTCATCACCTCGTCGGGGGATGGCTTGGTCACTCACAGCCACGACGCCAAGACCATGCGACGCCCCGCCAAGAAGTTCGCCAACTACAAAACGTCCGGCTTGAGATTTACCGTCAAACCGGGCGAGAAGAACCATTTTCAAGTCGTCATCGAACGAGCGAAATAATCCGAACCGCGATGAATGATTCCCGTCCGCCATCGGTGGATCTCACAGCAGCCGTTCGGCAACGGGCCAGCGAATTGGGCTTTGAGCTTTGCGGAATTGCCCCCGCCGTTCGGCCGGAGGGTTTCGATTGGCTTCGCCGCTGGTTGGATCAGGGTTTCGCGGGGGAGATGGATTACATCCCGCGTCGCGAAGCGGCTTACGAGCACCCGTCAGGAGTGATGCCGCTCGTCCGCAGCGTTGTGATGTTGGCGATGAATTACGCCGTGACCACCGACAGGGGTCAGGCACTTCGGAATTCGGAATTGGCCGTTCGGCCAATTCCGAA
>JBJXEX010000518.1:0-5350 GCA_046156195.1 Planctomycetaceae bacterium
CGCGATGCCCGGCGTTGAAACGATCTGGAAAGGACTTCAACGGATGCACGACATGGCCCTCTGCTGGGACGCCTTCGGCCCAACCAATACCGGATGATTCAAAAAGATGTGTGGAACAACGAGGCCGTTGGCCTGGGCTTTCGAGTGACGCACCCTTGGTGCTCGTGCAATCGACACGAGCCGTGCGAACTCCGCGACTGTGCGCTAGAATTCGCGACATGGCGAAGAAACAGACACCGACGAAACCACTCAACGACGATCAGAATGAGCGATACTTCCAACTGATCCAGCGAGCGTTGGCCGTTTGCAGAAATTATCGGCCGAATTTTGGTCAAGGGCGCAAAGCTGGACTGACATTGGACGAGTTCCGAACGCTGTATCAAAGCGATCCGTTCTACACATGGTTTGGCCTCGATTCGCCGTTGCTCTACGCGGCTCACAAAGCGGCCGGCGGCATGACCTCAGTTTATCGGCAGATCGGAACTGGCTGCGAACGACTCTTCCGACAACTGCTACAAGATACGATGGGGTTGAGTGCCGAACAGGTTCAGTGGTCGTACTTGGTCCCCGGCTCTGGCGGTAAACCACGAAAGCTGTCACTTGATGGTCGCATTCCGTTGTCGGCGATTTCGGATGAGGCGGCGGCAGATCGAGTGCGTTTGTGGATGAATGACGCGGCGAACGAATTGAAGGTCTCCAAGAAAGTCGCTGCGACTTTGGAAGGCCCGGTTTTCGAGGTTCGGCAAGGCTACAAGAGCAAAGACTCAAAGCGTCAAAACGCAGACGTCGGAATCGCGGCGAATGCCTACGCGAACTCCTGTTTGCCGGTCGTCGTTTTACTTTCCTCGCAAATCGACGATGACATCGCGGAACGTTATCTCCGCGCACAGTGGCTCATCTTGCGTGGGTCAGTGACAGGTTCTCCGTTGGAATCCACCTACTCATTCGCTCGCGAAGTGCTGGGCTACGACTTGGCGGGCTTCTTCAATCGCAACTCCGCTCGCATTCGCACGGAAGTCGAAATCGTGATCGAGGCACTGCTGTCATGAAGATGGACCTGGCTGACAAGTACCTGTCGAACCTCGTCGCGGGAGACAACCGGCGGCAGAAGGCGCATCTGACGTTTCGTGGCAACACGAAACGGGGACGTCATGGTTGGTTGCGTCTGACTCCGGCCTATTCGCTGCATGTGGTCAATGAGATTCTGGCTAACACGGGTCCGGATGAGTTGATCCTTGATCCGTTCTCTGGCACAGCCACGACGACGTTGGCAAGCGTGACTCGCGGAATCAACGCTCATTCGGTGGACGTCAATCCGTTTCTCGTGTGGCTGGGAAACCTGAAGCTGCGAAGTTTTTCGAAGACGACTGCCGACGAACTGCTCGTTGAAGCTCGCCGTTTGAAGAGAGCCGCGTCCGGCACGGGACCGTCTTGGACGCCGAACCTGCACCAAATCGAAAAGTGGTGGGACGAGAAAACGCTAGCTTCGCTCGCGGACTTGTTTGCGGGGATTTCCAACAGCGAGGCGTCGGTGCCGGTGGTTGATCTGCTCAAGATCGCGTTTTGCAAAGTGATGATCGCGACGTCGAACGCGAGCTTCGGACATCAGTCGATGTCGTTCAAGAAGACCAAGGTTGTCGCTCAGCCTCAGCCCACGTTGTTCGCGGACTTCGACGACTCGGACGAACCGATCGACCTCGGCCGAATGTTCACGGAAGCCGTGGACGAAGTCGCCGAGGGACTGACCACAGAGACGCCCATCGCCCGTGGCGAAGTCTTCTTGGGTGACTCGCGGCATCTCGACAAGGTACTGAAGAAGTCGGCGTACTCCACGGTGATCACCTCGCCGCCATATCCGAACCGCATGAGCTACATCCGCGAACTCCGTCCCTACATGTACTGGCTGGGCTTTTTGGAAAGCGGCCGACAAGCCGGCGAGCTGGATTGGCAAGCGATCGGCGGCACCTGGGGCTGCGCGACAAGCAATCTCTCGGATTGGGAATCGACCAACGGCGACGTGGCTTACCCGCATTTCAACGACATCGTCTCGGCGATTTCGGAGCAGCATCCGTTGCTGGGCAAGTACGTGCATCGCTACTTCGACGACATCAAGCTGCATCTCCAGAGCCTGCGAAAAGTCGTGACGCCCAAAGCCCGGTGCTTCTACATCGTGGGCAACTCAAAGTTCTACGACACGATGTTGCCCGTCGAAGAAATCTACGCCGCACTGTTCGAGGACGCCGGCTTCACCGATGTCGGTTGGAAGGCGATTCGCAAACGCAACTCGAAGAAAGAACTCTTCGAGTTCGTTGTTCACGCCGTCGCGCCGTAAGAAGTTCGACGAATCGGAACAAAGCGGACGCAACTCATTTCGTAATTTGAGCTGCGTCCTCTTTCTCTCCCCTAGTGCAGCGGCTTGGTCAGGAGTCAAAGTGGGTGGAAGCTCGTAATACGATTTCGTACCGTAGCCGTTGCACGCCACGACAGAGACGGATGGCAGTACCGATCTTTGATGACGGAGAATCAAAATGAAGCTTGCCCACCTCCATGTTGAAAACTACCGGGGCCTTAATGCTATTTCGATTCCGCTTTCTTCGTTCGTCTGCATCACCGGCGAGAACAACGCCGGCAAATCAAGTGTGCTCCAAGCGCTTTCACTGTTCTTGTCCGGTTCTTCTCTCAAAGAAGCTGATTACTTCGATCCAAATTGTGGGATCACAATTGCCGTAAAGTTCTCCGGAGTCACTGACGCGGAACTTCACCTTCTTGCAGAGGAACATCGCGAGCGCATCACTGCATTAGTTCGCGGTGAAGAGCTCACACTCGTTCGCAAGTATGGAACGGATCGCAAAAGCGACCTCGGGTATTACGGCCTAGTTCCAAAGCACGCCCGCTTTGCATCTGAAAATGTCGAGAAGCTCGTCGCAAAGAAAAAAGGCGGAGCGTTGAAGGACGCCGTGTTAGGCATTTTCCCCGAACTCGTCGGTCAGGTCGATGGTTCGGTAACTCAAAAAGCGGCAAAGGATCTAATCGAGCAATTCGGTGCCACATTGCCGTTCGCAGAGATGGAACTGCGTTTTGTTGCATTGCCAACTGGTTTGGACAGAAGCGTCACTCCGATGTTGCCCGAACGCATTTATATTCCCGCCGTTAAGGATCTGTCCGACGACACGAAGACGGCTGAGACGAGTTCCTTCGGGAAAATTCTGGCCATCCTGATGAAGGCCATCGAACCCCTTCTCGCTGACGAGAAAGATCTATTCGAGAAGCTCAGCAAGAAGCTGACTCGGTTGGTTGACCCAAATGGTATTGTGCAGGACAACCGTCTGGACGAGATAAAGAACATCGAGCGAACGATACAGCGCTACGTTCGCGAGAGTTTCTCGAACGTAAGCTTGGAGATCGAGATTCCGCCTCCAGAGTTGAAGAGTGTTCTTTCGACCGCCCGTATTCTTGCTGATGACGGAGTGAAAGGCCCCTTGGAGTTGAAGGGCGATGGATTACGGCGTGCGGTCGTGTTTTCGATACTTCGTGCCTACGTTGAACTCGCACGAGCGGCAGCCAAAGAACCTGTCGCGGAGACTGCGTCGGAACGCGGGTATTTGCTGCTATTTGAGGAGCCGGAGCTTTTCCTCCACCCCGATGCTCAGAAGATTCTGTTCGAGGCGTTGGGCATTTTTTCAAAAAAGAACCATGTGGTTGTAACAACGCATTCGCCGTTGTTTCTTGGCCCCGACGCAACAGCGACGTTCATTCGATTATCAAAGGCAACCGACGCCAACGTTGCCAAACCATTCACCAAGGCCGCTCACGTCGAGCTGACTGGAATCAGTCCACGAGACGAGTTTCAAATCATTTGCTTCGAGAACAATAGTGCCGCGTTTTTTTCACGGCGCATCGTGCTCGTGGAAGGCGATAGCGACTACATCGCGTTCCCGCACATCGCGGAGACACTGAATGCGGAATGGAACTGTCGATCTCGATCGGTGGCCTTCATTCGCGTCGGTGGCAAAGGAAGCATCGCAAGATATCGCACCTTCTTCGGACGCTTCCACGTTCCGGTCTTCGTCATCACCGATCTCGACACCCTTGTCGATGATTTCGACAAGCTAGAGCCAACAGACGAAGCAGAGAGACTACGTTCCGATCTAATTCAGAAGGCCGATTCGGCCAATGCGGCGGCGGAAGTTGTGGCGTTCGCAAAGACCGACGACATCAAAAAGGCACAGGCCAAGCCAGAGATTCGCTGTCTTTGGGAAGACGTTCGGACCGCAAAAGTGGTCTACGACGGTGACAAAGGAAAACTGGCAGAGCTTGATGCCGCTGTCGAAGCGTTCTTTGCTTGGGAGAAGAAAAACATCCGCCGTGAGTGCATTCGCAAAGCAGAGCAGCCGGATATCCGAAGCACCAAGCTGGCGCTGATTTGGGAACTGCGGAAGAAAGGAGTTTTCGTCCTTGAGTGCGGGGCACTCGACGATTACTACCCGCCGGAAGTGACCGGCCCCGACAAGCCCTCGAAGGCTCAGGCATTCCGAAATTTGATTTCCAAGGCCGAGGACGTTCTTCGTTTAAGCCCGCAGCAAACTTGTCCCACCACCAATAACGTCTGTTCGGAATTTGAATTTATCTGCTCAGCCATATTCGCTTGAATCAAAACGATGTCCCACCTCGCTGGACCATCGGTCTGCCCGAATGAGTCATCTGTCTCGGAAGTGGATCTCATCCGTCACTCGAACGAGGAGACCGTCGGTCAACGGCGAGTGGCCCGGTCGGGAGACCGGCCACAACAGGCCGAGATGGTTTTGTGGAGGTCGCGATTGGTGGCGGCGATCACGCGGACGTCGACGAGAATCTCGCGATGATCGCCGACTCGGCGGATGGCTCGGTCGGGAGACCGGCCAGAGCGCGAACTGGTGCCGGTTCCGCTGGGCGATTGCAGCACTCGCAGCAGCTTGGCTTGCGTCTCCAAATCGCATTCGCCGACTTCGTCCAGAAACAACGTGCCGCCGTTGGCCAACTCGAAGGCTCCCTTGCGGTCCTGATCGGCTCCGGTGAAGGCACCTTTGACATGGCCGATTCCGCCGCGGCGGGCGATTCCAACAGCGTCTTTGACAGCGCGGCGCATTTGATCGCCACGAAGGGACGGTCTCGACGCGGACTCGCCTTGTGAATGGCGTGTGCGAACATCTCTTTGCCCGTGCCACTCTCGCCGAGCAGCAGGATCGAAACGCCTCGCAGAGCGGCTCGCTTCGCGCGGCCGAAGCGTCTCGAATCACGCGACTCTCACCGGCGATGTCCTCAAACCCCGCGACGTCCTGCGGGCCTTCCGCCGCCAAATGCTGCAAGTGGC
>JBJXEX010000523.1:0-27633 GCA_046156195.1 Planctomycetaceae bacterium
CACCACCACAGTGACTCGCGGCCACGACTCCGGATCGGGTAACCGGTCGGATTGCCGCTTCAGCGACCGGCCAAACATCCAGACCGTCGGCACCCCAGAGATCACGACCCAGATCGCGAACAGCAGCCAGCCCAGTACCTCGATCATCGTCTGCAAAATGGTCACCTCGGTCATGTTCGCGGGGATAAAACTTGCTTGTCGAGCCGTTGGTCGTCGCTTACCGTTGCTGGTGACTTGATGGAGGCTTCAACTTCAGCAGAGCGAGGTGTCTCATGGGCTTGATCCGTACTCAATTGGAATTGGTCAACGGCGACGATCTCGCGCTCGCACGCCGCAAGAAACTACCGGTCGAAGACGTCCGCAAGATGAATGTCACGGCGCTGGTTGATACCGGAGCGATGATGCTGGCGATCAACGAGAGCATTTGCCAGCAGTTGGGCCTGCTGAAAGTTGACGAGCGACTCGCAGAACTGGCGGACGGCAGCGTTCGCACCTACGACGTCGTTGGCCCGGTCGAGATTCGGATTCCGCACCGTCGTTGCAGCGTAGACGCGATGGTGCTGCCCGGTGACTCCGAGGTTTTGCTGGGGGCGATCCCAATGGAAGATATGGACCTCGTCATCGAACCCAAAACGCAGACGGTTCAAGTCAACCCGACGATGCCCTACATTTCCAAAAAGCCTCTGAAGTAGGCCAATCGCCAGACTAGACACACTTCAGGAAGTACCGCGACCGTCAGATAGCGGCCAACGATTACACGAACCACTCCCTGACGGTCGTGGTACGGAGAATCTCGAAAATCATCAAAGACTGAAACATGCCTGACCTGCAAGACCTGACTCGGAAACTCAACACGAACAACGGCTCGAAGATTGTGCTGCTTGTCGCCGATGGACTCGGTGGCCTGCCACTCACGCCCGACGGACTGACCGAACTTGAAACCGCGAAGACGCCGAACCTCGATGCGCTCGCCAAACGCGGGACGCTCGGTTCGAGCACCCCCGTTCTGCCGGGCATCACGCCGGGGAGCGGGCCGGGACATCTCGGTCTCTTCGGTTACGACCCGCTGGAATATCAAATCGGCCGCGGCGTGCTGGAGGCGCTCGGCATCGACTTTGAACTCGGCGCGAACGACGTGGCGATCCGAGGCAACTTTTGCACGATCGACGCGAACGGCTTGATCACTGATCGCCGAGCCGGACGCATCGCCACCGAAGAGGGTGAGCGAGTCGTCGCGAAGCTCGCCAAATCCATTCAGATTCCCGGCATCCAAGTCTTCGTCCAGCACGTCAAGGAATATCGTCTGGTGGTCGTGCTGCGTGCCGAGGGACTCGGCGGCGATGTCGAGGACACCGATCCGCAGAAGACCGGTGTCGCGCCGCTCGAACCGATCGCTCGCAGTGAGGGATCGCAACGCACGGCCGAGCTGCTCAAAGAGTTTCTCCGGCAGGCTCGCGCAGTGTTGAAGGACGAGTCGAAAGCCAACTTCCTGACGCTGCGCGGCATCGACAAGAAGCCGCCGATTCCGACGTTTGAGGAGATCTACGGCCTGAAGCCCGGAGCCATTGCCGTCTACCCGATGTACCGCGGCCTCGCCCGGCTCGTGAGCATGAACGTGCTCGATGCCGGCCTGACGCTGTCGGATCAGATGTCACGGCTCGAACAGTCGTGGAACGACTTCGATTTCTTCTTCGTCCACTTCAAGTACACCGACTCAACCGGCGAAGACGGCAATTTCCCGGAGAAGGTCCGCCGTATCGAAGAACTCGACGCCGCGATCCCGCGCATCACCGCGCTCAAGCCCGACGTCCTGATCGTCACCGGCGACCACAGCACGCCGAGCAAAATGAAATCGCACAGTTGGCACCCAGTCCCTGTGCTGCTCTCCGCCGAAGAACGCTGCCGCCCGGACCTCTGCGACAAATTCGGCGAACGCGAATGCCTGCGCGGCGGCTTGGGCCAATTCCCCGCCAAGTACCTGATGGGCTTCGCGATGGCTCATGCCGGACGGTTCGACAAATTCGGAGCGTGAGTATCGGCTTGCGACCCCTCGGCCCCGTGAACGGCGAGTTACACTGCTGGAGTCGATTCGATCTTTGCTCTCGTGAGTGCCTGCATGTCCGCGTCGCACAACATTTTGGTTCCCCACTCGGAGATCGCCGGCTTCTGTCTGAAGTGGCGCATCCGTGAATTTGCGTTTTTTGGTTCGGTGCTGCGAGCCGACTTTCGCCCGGAGAGCGACATCGATGTCCTCGTCTCGTTCGAACCAAATACACCGTGGAGTTTGTGGGACTTGATCGCGATGCGAGACGAGCTTGCGGCATTGTTCGGTCGCCCAGTCGATCTCGTGGAACGAGAAGCTCTACGGAATCCCATTCGCCGTCAACGAATTCTGAGTACTCGCGAGGTCGTCCATGCCGCGTAATCCCGACCGGGATGATCTGGCCTATGTGTTGGACATGCTTGCTGCCGCGCAAGCGGTCGTGAAATTCGTCGCCGACAAGTCGTTAGAGGACTACGTCGGCGATCTGTTCCTCCGCAGTGCCGTCGAACGCCAGGTGGAAATCATTGGCGAGGCCGCTCGTTGCGTGTCTGACGAATTTCAATCTGCGCACTCAGAGATTCCGTGGCGGCCGATCATTGCCCAACGGCACGTCTTGGCTCACGACTACGGCGAGATCGTTGACGAGCGGCTTTGGCGTGTGGCAATCGAATACGTTCCGCATTTGATTCAGCAATTGAATGCAATCCTCGCTGTTTCTGATCGAGCGGATTGAGCGATCGTTCACGAGCGAAGTCCGAGTGCCCTCAAACGATTTTCGACCCAGGCGGATTGCGGTGGCGTGAGTTCCACGTCAGGAGACTGTGAGTAATCCACGGCATAGCCGTAGGCCAATTGATCGTAGACCGACGTGAAGGCGGCTTGCAGGTCGAGCGAGACATCGGCGTCGCCTGGCTGCAAGGGAACTGGAACGACAGGCAATGTTTGATCCAGAGCAATGGGCCAAACATCCGCCACGGGCAATTTGTCGGAGCGATACAGCATCACGAAGTACGGACAATCCGGGAGCGGCTGTCGCATCGGCATCCGGCGACCGGCTCGCAACCAGTCGATCTCCAGCAAGTGAACTCCCGCAGCCAGTAAGCGGCGGCGTTTGGTGAGGTATTCATCTCGGCCACCGATTTTGTTTGTCAGCGACAACACCTCAATGGCCGTGACCAATGTGCGCTGAGCGATGTCGCGGATCTCGATCGTCACTTGCCGCACCATCGCCGCAAACTCCGCCTCCAGTTGCATCGGCGGTTCCAGGATGGCCGACGTGCGCGGTTGAGTTTCCGTCTCGCGAAATCGGGACACGCTCACGTCCGGTTCGAAGCGATTGGTGGCGATCGCCACGCTGTCTTCTTCCTCCATGACGTGCCGTTCCGCTGGCAGCGCGATGTACTTTGGCACCAACTGCGGATTGAGCTGCCGAGCAATCTCCGCATTCAACTGAAAATGAACGGGACTCCACGCTCGTCCTTCAACGAACGGGTCCATTCCAGGAAACGGCGACGGCATGAGTTGACTCCTGAATTTGCGAACGTCACGAGTGAACCCGATTCAATCCACAAAAGCAAACTCATTGCTGAAGAGCAGCGACTGAGCAAAGGCCGTCCAGCGTTCGGGCGTCAGTGTGTCGCTGAGAAACTCGCGAGCGGCCTGCTGCTCGGCGTCGGTTGGTTCACGTTGGAAGCAGATCAGAAAGAGTTGTGTGACTCGCGACGGCCGATCGCCTGCGGCCACGACCTCCGGACGGAACTGGAGTCGTCGGGCAACCTCATACGACAGATCGCCGTTCATCAGGAAGAGAGCCTGCGGAGCGACGGTCGTTGAGTCGCGCTGCGGATTCGTTGCGGAGGGAGTCGGGAAGTCGAATGTCGTCAGCAGATTCGGAACGTCCAGCCGGTCGAGAGTGCCATACAACGTCCGGCGAGGATTGAACCCGCCGAGCAGTTCGACCGACTCGCCGCCGATGCGACGTCGCATCTCTCCTGATACCGCGAGCAACGAATCGCGCAACGGCTCCCATTCGAGTCGTCTCCGATTCATCCGCGACAACCACCGGTTCTCCGGATCGGCCGAAAGCCGAGAGCCGACAGCCGACAGCCGTTGTACCGTTTTTGAAAGACTCGAAAGACTCGCTTGCTGCCAAGTCGCCGACAACACGATCTGCCGATGCAACCACTTCACCGACCAGCCGGATCGAATGAAGTTCGCCGCCAGCCAATCGAGCAACTCTGGATGTGACGGCGGATCGCTGCGCAGTCCGAAGTCGCTGGGGGTCGTCACCAAGCCGGTGCCGAAGTGGTGCATCCAGACTCGATTGACGAAGACGCGCGCGGTCAGCGGGTTGCGCGGATCGACAATCGTTCGCGCGAGTTCCAGTCGGCCGCTGCCAGACGCGAACGGCTGGCGATCCGGCGTCGCGATACCGGGACTTTGCCTCGGAACGAAAGATCCCAGCCGATTCGGGTTGCCGCGCTGAAACACGCGCGGCTCGAACGGCACCGCATCATCGAACAGCACCATCGCGCGCGCCGGTGCGCCGGCGGTCGTCATGCTCCACTGTTCGACTTCCTTGATCAGCTTTTGATATTCCCCCTGCGTCGGCCGGTCGGGGAACAGCGACAAGAATCCCCAACCCATCGCCAGCGGCACGTCGGGCGGCGCATCGGGACCGTACAGCACGCGGCGGATTTCTTCCTCGTGCGGATCGGACAGCGGAGCCGGTTTCGTGGCTTGCCACTTCGCGTCGATGCGTTTGAGGAGTTCGCCGTAGCGTGTTGCGACCTCGGCCAGCGACTTCGGCGGAGGCTCGCAAAGAGTGGCGATGACGAGTGGATTCAGAGGTTGGGATAACGGCTTTCGGCTCTCGGCTTTCGGCTCTCGGCCGGACTTCAGGCGGTCGCACACTTCGGCGGACTTCGCGGAGAACTGGTCGGCGGGCAGCGCGGCGAATTCAGTCCACGCTTGCCAAACGGAATGCGGTTTCTTGCGAGCCGCTTCCAGCGCGACTTGCCAGCGCAGCGTCATCGTGGGATTGATGTCGTTCGTATCGGCCAGCAGCATGAAGTCGTCCGTTGGAGGTTTCTCCATCTGAGCTTGAGCCGCCAGCAGATACTCGGCCGCGCGCGCACGAGCCGACGTCACCAAGGCCGAGTGCTTACCAGCCACGAAGTCGGTCAACTTCTTCTGTCGAACGATCATCTCTGTCGAAAACTTCGCGTACTCCTCGGTCTGCGGCGGCGGGAGAAATTCGGGTGGCAGCGGCGGTTCGATCGAACTGCGAAACACGCCGTACAACGAGTAGTAATCGGCTTGCGGAATCGGATCGAACTTGTGGTCGTGACACCGAGCACATGTTGCCGTCAGCCCCAGCAGTCCGCGCGAGACGACGTCGATCCGATCGTCCAACACATCATGCAGGTTGTTCATGAACCGCCCGCCGAGCGTCAAGAATCCCATCGCCGTGAGCGGCCGTTTGTCGTCGCCGAGTTCAAGCTGATCCGCCGCGAGTTGCTCGGTCACGAACCGATCAAACGGCAGATCGTCGTTGAGCGAGCGGATGACATAATCGCGATACGTCCACGCCCACGGAAACTTCTTCTCCTCGAAGAAGACATACCCCTTCGTGTCGGCGTAGCGAGCCACATCCAACCAATGCCGTCCCCAACGCTCTCCGTAATGCGGAGAAGACAACAACCGATCGACGATTCGCTCGAACGCATCGGGATGATCATCGGCGAGGAATTCCGTCATCTCATCCGGAGTCGGCGGTAGACCGATCAAGTCGAACGTGACTCGCCGCAGCAATGTGCGCCGGTCGGCATTTGGTGACGGAGTTAAACCGGCCTCGCGCTGCTTCGCGAGTACAAATCGGTCGAGCGGCATTCGTGACCAATCGTCATTCGGCAATCGAGGCACCGGCGGAGATAGCAACGGCTGAAATGCCCAATGCTTCGCGGCGGCATCGGTGGCCTGCACGGCCGACTCATCCGGCCAGAACGCTCCGCGACGAATCCACTCGGCCAGCACATCGACTTCCTCGGCCGGCAGCGGTTTGTCGGGAGGCATCTTGCGTCCCCCTTCGCGACGAATGGCTAACAGCAATTCGCTCCGATCGAGTTGCTTCGAGTCGATCACCGCGCCGTTGTCTCCGCCCTTCGAGAAGCCCGCTTTCGTATCGAGCCGCAAGTTGGATTCTTGCTTCTTGGCTCCGTGACAGCCGTGACATCGCGCCGCCAGGATCGGCCGAACCTTGGACTCGAAGAACGCTGCACGATCATCCGCCGCGCAAACATTGAGGATGCTCAGCAAGATCACAAACACGCTCAAGAGTCTGGTGAGTCGCATGATTTCGGGAATCTAAAAGGACAAAGACAAATGACTTCGAGTTTCGGTTTGGAAGATGCCATTCAATCCCACATCATTCTGCCCACCCATCATTCTGCTGATGCCAGGACTGCAGAAAGATGGGTGGGCAGAATGATGAGAGGCCGGGAATAAGCGACGCAAATCTTCCCCCGTCTCAGAAATTCCGCAACGCCGCCACTAGCCGCTCAACCTCATCCACGGTCGTCGTCGGCCCGAAGCTGACACGAATCGTCCCGCCCGTCGCTAGCGTGCCGAGGCTGCGATGTGTTCCGGGAGCGCAGTGCAAGCCGGCACGAATTTGAATCTGAAAGTCGTGATCGAGAATCGCCGCCATCTCCTGCGGATCGAAGCCCACGATCGCGAAGCTGAGTACTCCGACCACGAATTCATCCGGCAGATCGGCCGCGAAGAGTCGCACGGATTTCAAATCGGCGAGCGAGTCAATCAAGCGGCGACGCAAGCTCAACTCGTGCAATCGCAGCTCGGCGAGGCTGTGTTGCTCCAGCCAATCGAGCGCGGCTTCCAGGCCGAACAATCCGGGAGCGTTGTGGTTGCCGGACTCGTACTTGTCAGGCAAGCGTTCGGGTTGTCGATCGTCTTCGCTGAGCGATCCGGTGCCGCCCTGTCGGAAGCTGGTGACGTGCTGTTCGATGCCCAGCCGAAGATAAAGCAATCCCGTGCCGAGCGGGCCGAGCAAGCCTTTGTGTCCCGGACAGGCCAGCAGGTCGATGGGACTGTTCCGCACGTCGATTGGCAGATGCCCGGCCGTCTGTGCGGCATCGACCAGCATCAACGCCCCGGCCTGTCGCGCGATCGCGCCGACATCGTCGATCGGCTGAACGACACCCGTCACGTTGGAAGCGTGCAGCAGCGCGACCAGTTTCGTGTTGGGTCGCAGAGCGGCACGGAACTTCGTGGGTTCGACACGACCGTTCGCTTCTGGCTCGATGAAAGTCGTTTCGATGCCGATGCGCTCCCGCAGTTCGCTCAGCGGTCGCAGCACCGAGTTGTGTTCCAGCGAAGACGCAACGACATGATCACCTGGCTGGAGGCATCCATGAATCGCCACGTTCAGGCTGTCGGTGCCGTTGAACGTGAAGAGGATTCGGTCAGACGATTCCGCGTTGAAGAGCCGAGCCGCTCGCTGCCGGCTCCGCGAGATCGTCGCATCGACTTCGGAAGCCGCGCGTGTCGCACCACGTCCGGCGGCGACACCGAGTTCGCGGTGATAGCGATCCATCGCCGCCAAAACGCCCTCCGGCTTGGGCCAACTGGTCGCGGCATTGTCGAGATAGCAGCGTTGCATGGCGTGCGCTCGTAGTGACCCGATTCATCGGGTCAAAGTCCAGACGATCACGAAGTTTCGCGACGACCGCATGAATGCGGTCACTACGAGCGCTGGCTACGAGAGCGTCCACGGTGCTCGATACGGTCGCGAGACCCATTTCGCCGCTTCGTCGTCGCCGACGATTTGCTCGGTGGCTGGGTTCCACTGGATGCGGCGACCCAGTCGCAATGCGATGTTGCCGAGATGACAAATCGTCGCGGCGCGGTGACCGATCTCGACATCGCAGATCGGCAGCTTGCGGGTCTTGAGACAGTCTAGGAAGTTCTGATGGTGATTCGTGCTGACATAGAGCCGCTCGTCGCTGTCGGTCATCGGCTGCTTGACGATCTCTGCCGGAGTGCTCGTGATCTTGCCTCGATCGACGAAGATCGTCCCTTCGCTGCCGATAAACGTCACGCCGCCGGGACAGTCCTTCTCGCCTTGGCCGACGATCAAGATGACGCCGTTCGCGTAGGTGTGAGTCACTCGGCACGACTGCGTGACTTCATAGTGCTTCTCCGGGTGGAACGTCGCGGTTCCCTCGGTGGCGACGGGGCCGGAGTCATCCATGCCGAGTCCCCATTGCGCGATGTCGATGTGATGGGCACCGAAGTTCGTCATCTGCCCGCCGGAGTAATCCCAGAAGAAACGGAACTTGTAATGGACTCGATTGACGTTGTAGGGACGCAGCGGCGCGGGGCCGAGCCACATGTCGTAATCGAGTTCCTCCGGCGGATCGCTGTCCGGCACCGGCTTCGCGTTGAAGTTTGAGCCGGGGAGTCCAACCATCACTCGCTCCAATTTTCCGAGCCGCCCGTTGCGAACCAGCTCGCACGCCTGACGAAACCGACTGTCCGACCGCTGCTGCGATCCGGTCTGCACGACCCGTTTATTCTTCCGAGCCGCCTCGACCATCTTGCGGCCTTCGACGATCGTCAGGCTGAGCGGCTTCTCGCAGTACACATCTTTGCCGGCTTGGCAGGCATGAATGGCGTTCAGAGCGTGCCAGTGGTCCGGCGTCGAAATCACGATGACGTCGATGTCCTTCCGATCGAGCAGCTTGCGATAGTCACCGAAGCCTTCGCATTTTTTCTGCGTCTCCTTTTCGACTCGCTCAACCGCCTTCGCCAGACGGGTCTTGTCGACATCACACACCGCCGCCGGTGATGCGAGTTTCAGGAATGCTCCGAGGTTCGAGCCTCCCTGCCCACCGACTCCGATGTGTCCGGTGACGACCCGCTCATTCGCACCGAAGCACGACGAAGGGATCACCCACGGAGCAGCGAACGCCGTCGCGGCCCCGGCTACTGTTTGATTGAGAAACTGACGACGAGTGAATCGCGGCATGATGAATTGGTCCTTTCGGGAACGAAACGCCGTCCCGCAATTGCGGATCAACGGACGAACAACTGGAATTTCGGCTGGCCACGTTTGTCCGTGGCACGAGTCAGTCGAAACGATTTTCCGAGCACGGCTGACTTTTGCCAGCCGGCCAATAATCGGGTGGCGACGTACCCGCGTGCCGTATGTCGCAAGATCTCGAAATGCAGCCCGTCACCACGCACGTCGATCAGCCAATACTCGCGGATGCCGGCCCGCCAATATGAGTCACGCTGGATTTCGTAGTCCTTGACGACTGAACTTGGGCTGACGACCTCCAGAACTAAATCCGGCGAGCCTTCCAGCTCCACCAATCCGTCGCGTGCCCCCTCGATTTCACGCACTCGACCGTCATCGAACGAAGTCAGGTTGACGAAGACACCGTCCGGATTGGCAGAGAGTTCGGCCCCCACATGTGTCAAATGCACGCCATCGGAAAAGTAAAGACCCGATTCTTCGGTCACGGCGATGTGAGCCAATACGCGAGTGATTTCCGTCTTCATTTGATTGTGCGAATAGAGTTGCTCGCGGCTCATGTCGACGTAGACCTCTCCGTTGAGGAAGCTGATTCGACCGGTTTCCGGAAACTCATCGGAATGAAACCAGCGGCGGAACGACGCGTGGTCGCGCACCCAACTCGGAACGCACACCGATCCGTCGTCAGCCACAAAATGCAGCCCCGTCGTCGTCTCTCGCGATTTTTTCGCGGAGAGCATGACGGCGATCGACCGGCGCGATTCCTTGCGGCGATTCATCAACGCTTGAGACATGAGCAACCTCCGCGAATCACGATACCAAACAAAACCCCGCTTGTGAGGCGGGGTCGGTTGGAAAATCAAATCGTCAAACGAGCAATGCCTTAGCCAGCATTCTTCGTTTCCGATCCCGAATCAATATGCACCGGCTTGTAGCCGCCGATCGTCTTGAAGTAGAGCAACAGCAACAGGTAGATCGCCGCCATCGTCGCTGGGATCGCCGAATCGGCGATCAGCGTTTTGCGATCGCCGGCGATGCTGGCGTCGATGACGCTCAGTTCGTCCGCGGAAAGCTTCGCGCGAGCCGCATCCCCTTCGGTCGTCTCTCGCGCTTTGTTCAGCTTCTCCTGGACCTCACCGAGCTTCTTTCCGGCGAGTCCCGTGGCGTCCGCAAAGACCAGGAACTTGCTGGGCGTTTCTGATTTGTATTGCTCAAAGGCCACCGCGTTGGCTTGCTTCAACGCTTCGCCGGCAAAACGATCTTTGGCGTAACCCAAACCGGCCGAGCCGATCAGTCCGGCCGACATCATTCCAATTCCGCCCATGATGCTGATTGCGATCGCTCCCGTTCGCGGGAAGCGATCGGAGGCCACCGCCAGCATCGTGGGCCAGAAGAACGTCTTGCCGATTCCGTAAACGGTCAACGCCACCAGCGCACCCGCAAACGTGTTGATGTTGCTCGTCAGGTTCAGGCCGATGCAGGCCAGAGTCGCACAGACCAACAGAATTCCGATCGGGGAGAGTCCCAGCTTCTTCTCGATGAAGTCCGCACAGAATCGCAACGCGAACATCAACGCGGAGGTGAACACAAACAAAACTTTGCCTTGCTCGGACGACAGAATGTTGCCCGTGATGTTCTGAATCCAGCCGTCTGTTCCCAGTTCAACGGCACCAACCAGTGCGTGAGCAATAAACAGCACGAAGAGCAGCACCGATCCCACCGAGAACTTCGTGAGCACGCCGACTCCCACTAGCAACGTGCCTCCGATGGCGTACCCGGCGTACCGCGCGTTGTCGTCACCCAGCAGCGGCTTGAGCACATCGCCGAAGAACATCGACAACAGAAAACAGACCACCAAGCCGCCAAGGATGCCCACGTCCTTGAACATGTCTCCGAGGCTCAGGCCCTTCTGCGAGGCTTCCGACTTCGGGAAATGCTGGCCGAGGAACATGGCTCCATAGATCACCGTCGGAATCAGATACAGCGACAACTGAATCTTCCAATCGAGCTTCATGCGATCGTCCAACACCCAGCCCAAGGCACCACCGAGAATCAATCCCGCCGGCCAGCTCGCGTGGAGAATGTTGAGATAGTGCGTGCGGTTGTGCGGAAAGAGCGTCGCGACCAGCGGGTTCGCGACCGCTTCGAGACAACCATTGGCCAGAGCGAACAAGAACATGCCCCAATAGAGCATGTTGTAGGCATTCTCAGGAGTTGAAGCTCCGAAGGTCACCACGGCGGAGAGAACATGCAGAGCAAACGCCGCGACGACGAGCTTGCCATATCCAATTTTGTCGCACAGCACGCCGCCGATAATGATGCCGAAACAGAAGCCGACAAATCCCGCTCCACCGATGGCACCCAGTTGCGCGTCGGTAAATCCGAACGCGGTGCGCCAGTTGTCGAAGATGCCCCCACGAATTGCGAAACCAACGCCCGCCGCGAGAATCGCCATGAATCCCGCCCACAGCAACCGCTGAGCGTTGGGAGCCGTCGTCTGACCTTGTGCTGTGTCGTGCATGATGCCCTTTTTATAGCAAGCGAAAGAGATAGAACCTTCGGAGAGGCGGGCATCCTATCGGCGTGTTTTTCACTCGACAACGAAGTCACCGAAACGAAGCCAGCCTGACCACTCCGAGGCGATCAGGCTGTCACTTCGCGGAATTTTGGAATCTTGTTCCCACGCTTCGAGGCTATTGATTCGCAGGCCCATCGGGCATCGGGACCGGAGGCATCGCCACCTCGGGTTCGTCCGGTTCGACTTCTGGGACGATCGGCGCGCGTTCCGGGTACTTATGGAAGTGTCCGAATTCGGCACCTTGTTCGCGCAGGCACATGACCAATCCCGATTGCGTCGCCAAGAACAACCGGTCGGTGCGATCGTTGACGAGTCGCACGTTGAAGGGGCGGAGTGGCAGAGTTCCCAGCGGGCGGCCGGTGCTCCGTTGCAGCAGCACGATGTTGCCGGTCGGGTCGGCCGTAAACAGGCGGCTCTTCGTGGCACCGAGGAAATCCGAGATCCCAGGGCGCTCCCACTTTTCGGCTCCCGTGCGAACCGTCAAGTTAAACAGGCCGCCGCGATCGGGCAGGATGTAAAGATCGTCTTCAATCACGACCGGAGCTTTTCGAATCGGATACCCCGAAGCGAACTCCCAGCGCGACAGGCCATTGTTCCGGTTCAAGCAGTAGACGAAGTTGTCTTCGGAAGCCAGGATCAACGAGTCCACCGTCGAGGCGAAGGGAGCGGTGATGGGAGCGTCGGTTTCGAATTGCCAAGACAGGTCACGCTCCAAAGCCCCCACGGAATACAACGAACCGTCGCGGCTGGCAAAGGTGACCAAGCTGCCATTGGAATTCGCCGTGGTCGTGATCTCTTTGCCGGTGCGATAACGCCAACGCAACGCTTGGAATGACCAATTCGGCAGCAGCCGTTTGCGATAAAGCTCGTCGATGGTCTTCAGCTCGAACGAATAGATGCTGCCGTCCAACGACCCGACATAGATGTGCTGATCATCGACGGAAGGGCCGACCGAGGGCATCGTCGGCAGTTTCAATTCCCACAGCACTTTTCCGCTGAATCGCTCGATGCAGTACAGCGCCATGCCGTTGACCGCCAGGAAATATTTTTCGTTCGACACGCCGGGGAAGATCGGCTCGTCGCGATTGCCGAGCTGCACCGCCCACAGACGCTTGCCCGAGTCCGCCTCGAAAGCCGTCACCGTTCCGCCGGTCGATTGCAGGTAGATGTTCTCCTCGTCGACCACCAGGTACTTCACCTTGTCCCGTTTGGGATTGAGCGTGGCCTGACTCCACCACGCCCGTTCCAAACCGAAACGGCTGAGCGTCCGCGACGAGGGCAATTCCGGCGCAACACTGACCGACGATTGTGCCGGCGCGGCGAGCGGCTCCAGCAGTTGAACCGAGCAAAACGCCAGACAGGCAAAGCAAAGCTGACGAAAAGTTTTCATAGGAGCCTCATGTCGCATCAGTCGTTTGACAGAGTTGTAGCCGCGTTCGCCAGAACGCGGGGCGTCCAAGCCCGCGTCCTGGCGAACGCGGCTACGAAGTTTACTCTCACGATTTGATCCGTCAGCCGATTCGTGAGCCGACGCGCGAGCGACCGACTCGAAAGCGGGCAGTCTTTCCGAACGTGCGGCGAGTGCAGGTTGCTCGTGCCGACAAGCGGAGGTCAAGGCCACGCGAAATTTGCCAATCCCGTGCTGTCGATTTGACCCGCGCGACGGCTACGATGCTTCTGCTCCCGATCCTTCACGGCGATTTCTCGCGGCCGAATCATTTTCCCCAAGCCAGGTTCAAGTCCGCCTCATGTCTGCCACACGATTTTACCTCTCGCGAAGAATGGTGAGCCGGAGGGCGTTAGCCCCCGGACGCAGTCGCTCTCCGTTTTGTCCGGGGGCTAACGCCCTCCGGCTCGCCATCGCGTTCTTGATCGCATTGGCTTCTTCTGAGCTGTCGGCCGATGTCGTCAAGCTCAAGGACGGCGGCGAGATTCGTGGCACGGTCAAACCGACCGATCCGAAAACTCGCCGCGACAAAAATGCCGCCGCCGAAATCGTCATTGAATCGCTCACCGGCGCGGAGATCGTGGTCGCTCGCGAAGAGGTCGTCTTCATCACCAAGCGGCCTCGCAATGTCGAGGAATACGAATCGCTCGCGCGGCGCGTCGAGGACACCGTCGAGGCGCGCTGGCAACTTGCCGAGTGGTGCCGTCAGCACGGATTGACCGATGCTCGCAAGGAGCAACTCAATCGCATTATCGAACTCGATCCCGAACACAAGCCGGCGCGAAAGGCACTGGCCCATCGCTGGCAGGGAAATTCCTGGATCACGCCGGAAGAGGCGGATGCCGAACTGCTCGCCTCCGGTTATGTGCGCTACAAAGGCCGGTTGATCACCACGCTCGAACGGGACTTGCTGGAGTCCAACGCGACGCGGCAACAGGAACAGAGCGAGTGGCGTCCGAAGATTCGCTTGTGGCTCGTTTGGCTGAACAGCCGCGACAATGCGCGGCGAGCCGATGCGTTGGTCAAGTTCCGCGAGCTGCGCGATCCCGACGCGATTCCGGCGATCGCGGATTTGTTGCTCGGCGATGCGAACGCCGACCTGCGACGCTTGGCCGTGCAGTCGCTCGCTCAGATGGAGGGGACTGCCGCCGTCCCTGCGCTTGCGCGAGTCGCCCTGTCGGACGCCGATCCGACGTTGCAGAGCACCGCGTTTCAATCCTTGTCGGCTGAGCAACGTGCCGCCGCCGTCCCCTTTTTCCAGCGTGCCCTGCGAGACGAATCGAACTTGATCGTCCGCCGCGCGGCCCTGTTGTTGGGGCGCAGCGGTGTTCGTCAGGCAATCCCCACTCTCATTGAAGCGCTGGCGACATCCCACAAGATCCGTCTGCCGCAGGGACCGGCTTACGCCGCCAGTTTCAATCGCAACGGCTCGACGGGAGGTTCGGGCAGCGCTCTGCCACCAGAGGTCGAAGCGGCGATGCGCGCCGGTCAACTTCCCTACGGCGCGGTCATCGACAATTCCGGAACCCCCGCGCCGCCGGTCAAATGGGTCACCATCCGTGTCCCCTTGGCAAACCTGGAAGCGCTCGACGCCTTGCGAACTCTCACGCAACAAAACTTCGGCTACGACAAACGCGCCTGGCGACTGTGGTGGCAAGCGCAGTTGTAAGTTGTCATCAGATAAGTCGGGCTAGAGCCGCGACCGTCAGGGAGTGGTAATCGCTCTGGACCGCCAATCAGATCGACGCGGTCTTCGTGTTTCACATTGAGCTGCCGCTGCTGTGAACCGGACGCAGCTTCAGCGGCGTCCGGGTTCAGGGACTTGCTGGACTTCATCCAACGTGACCTGTAATTTTCTCCGTACTCGCGGCGGCAGGCTGGTTGAGCGGTATGACTCACGGACTGTCGAGCGCAATTCGCAGCGGCGAAGCTAAGGAGTTTCGGCCGCTGCTGGTGTTTGGGTCGCGGTTGCTCCGCGGACCTCTCTGAATGATCGAACGAAGGGATCGGGCTGATGGGCAAGCACTTGGAAGGCGTTTTTACGGAAGGCATTCCTGTGGGTGGCACTCGCCACAACGGCGCGATGATTGAAGCGCGCGGCTTGAGCAAGTTTTATGGTCCATTCGCGGCGGCACGCGACGTAACCTTTTCCGTACCCAAGGGCGAGGTGACCGCTTTTCTCGGTCCGAACGGGGCCGGCAAGTCCACGACCATGAAGCTGCTGACCGGCTTCCTGACGCCAACCGAAGGAACCGCTCGCATCGGCGGCTTCGATGTCGCGGAGAACCGGATGGATGCCGTCAAACTGATCGGCTACCTCCCGGAAAACGGGCCGCTCTATCACGAGATGACCCCAAAGTCGCTGCTGGAATATCTCGGTCACGCCCGCGGCATGTCGGGGTCAAACCTTCGCAGCCGCATGGAGTTCGTCGCGGAAAAGTGCGCGTTGCACACCGTCTGGAACAAGACCATCGGCAAGCTCTCACGCGGTTACAAGCAGCGCGTCGGTATGGCTCAGGCGCTGCTGCATGACCCGGAAGTCTTGATCCTCGACGAGCCGACCAGCGGACTCGATCCGAACCAAGTTCACGAAGTTCGGGCGCTGATTCACAGTCTCGCCAAGAACAAAACGATCCTGCTCTCGACGCACATCCTGCGCGAGGTCGAGGCCTGCTGTGACCGAGTGGTCCTGATCAATGCTGGGCGGATTGTGTTCGATGGCTCGGTGGTGGAAATGCAGGGGCCGAAGAACGACATGGAGGCTCGCTTCCGCGAGCTGACCAAGGCCCGCATGACGTAACGCAGGCGAACTGACCTGCGTGGATGAGGTGGTGCAGGCGGCTGGCCTGCGTGGCAGAAGTGGTGCAGGCGACTTGCCTGCTTCGATGAAAACTAAATCACGGGCGAGCCGCCCGTGCTACGGGGAAACCAATATGCTGCGAAGTCATGTGATCTTGGCCGTCTTCTTGCGAAACCTGTCCAGCTACTTTTCGGGAGTGCTGGGTTATCTCTTCATCATCGTCTTTGTCGTGTCCTGCGCGTGGACGGCGTTCAGCCCCCGGTTCTTCACAAACAATCTGGCCACGCTCGACCAGCTCAGCGAAGCCTTTCCGCTGCTGCTGCTGTTCATGGTCCCGGCGGTGACGATGACCTCTTGGGCGGAAGAGCGGCGGCAAGGGACCGACGAGTTGCTGTTCACATTGCCGGCCACAGACTTCGAGATTTTGCTCGGCAAATACTTGGCGATGCTGGCCGTCTACACGATCGCGCTGGCGTTCTCCAGCTTTAAGTTGTTCGTTCTGGATTGGTACGCGGAGCCGGATTGGGGGCTGATGTTCACGACCTATGTCGGCTACTGGCTGGCGGGAGGGACTCTCTTGGCCGCGGGCATGTTCGCCTCCGTGCTGACAAATAGCATGACGGTGGCGTTCGTGTTGGGAGTGGTGGTTTGCCTCGTTCCGGTCTTCGGGGACAAGCTGGCGTATTTCGCGGTGGAAGCGGTTCCGTTTGCTTGGGTGCTGGGAGGCGCATTGATCACCGTCGCGTTACTCATCCAGTTCTTGTTGACGACCCCCAACCGGGCGGCCGTCTTTACCTTGGCGGGAGTGGGCGGTTTTCTGAAGTTAAGTTCCCTGGTGTGGTTTGTCGTGAAAGCCGCTGGCGGCAAGATTGAATTCGCGCCGACGGACTTCGCTCCGTTTGGTCTGGGCGAGCAAATGCGGGACTTCAGCTTGGGCCTGATCCCGTTGACGAGCCTCGTGTACTTCCTGTCGTTGACGGCCTATTTGCTGTACCTCAACGCGGTGATGATCGGCAAGCGGCATTGGAGCGGCGGCCGCGAAGGGGCCACGATGGGATTCCAGTTCGTCGTCCGCTGCGTGTCGCTGGCCGTTGCTCTGGCGAGCGTCAATGTGCTGGTCGTCAAACTCAGCGAAAGCGGCTGGCTGCCGGTGAACTTAGACCTGACCACCGAAAAGCTCTTTACGCTGTCGCCGAGCACGACGGACTTGATCGCCAAGATCAGCAAAGATCGCCCGGTGAAAATTCAAGCCTTCATCTCGACCGACGTCCCGCGCGAGCAAGTCACGATTCAGAAGCGGCTCAAAGGACTGCTCCGACAATACGACCGCGAAGGTGGTGCGCGTCTGGAAGTGCGGTTTGTGGATGTCGCCCCATTCACTCCCGAAGCGGAAGAAGCTCGACTCCTGGGTGTGCTGCCGAACTTGGTCTTCACCGACGAAGACGGTCGCCGAGGCACTCAAGAAGTCTTCCTGGGCGTCGTGATCAGCAGCCCCGTGGACGAAGTCGTCGTTCCCGTCTTCGAGGCCGGCACCCCCATCGAATACGAATTGACGCGGTCGATTCGCACCGTCGCCAACGAGAAGCGACTCACCGTGGGTATGCTCACGACCGATGCCAAGGTCGCCGGCGGACTCGATATGCAGAGCTTCCGCCAAACTCCCGAATGGCGAATCCAGACAGAATTGAAGAAGCAGTACAAGGTCGAGCAAGTCTCCGCGGACATGCCCATCGACGACAAGAAATACGACGTGCTGATGGCGGTCTGGCCATCATCCTTGACCGCGCTGCAAATGCAGAATCTCGTCGCGTACGTCAAGCAGGGCAAGCCGACGCTGATCTTCGATGACCCGCTCCCTTACTTCGACGGACAAGGTCAGAACGCTCCGCGCATGCAAAAGCCCCGTCCTGGTGGAATGTTCGGCGGCATGAATCAACCGCCCGAGCCCAAAGCCGAGGACGGCAAATTGACCTCCTTGTTGCGCCTGCTCGAGATCACTTGGGACAATGGCCAAGTGGTGTTCGATCTCGCGGGCATGGGCCTGCATCCCGAATTCGCCAGTCAGATCAATCCCGAACTGGTCTTCATCAGCCCGAAGACTGGCAACATCAGCGCGATTCATCAGACCAGCCCCGTGACCTCCGGCCTGCAAGAAGTGCTGACCTTCTTCCCCGGCGAAATCCAGCAACGTAAAGGGAGCGAATTGAAGTTCGACGCGCTGTTACGAACACGAGGCGAACGCAATTCGGGCGTCTTGCAATGGGAGGAAATCACCAAGCCCGGAGGCATGTTCGGAGCCGGTATCGAGATCGAGCAAAACCCGCCGCGCACTCTGACCGACGATGCCTACACGATCGCCGCGCATATCACAGCCAAGGACACCAAGGATCCCAAAGGGATCAAAGCCATTTTCGTGGCAGATGCCGACATCATCAGCAATCAACTGTTTTCACTGGAGGCCAGCCAGCAGCTTCCGAATCTTCGGATCGACAACATCAAATTCGTGCTGAACTGCGTAGACGTGCTGGCGGGCGAAACGGCCTACATCGAGTTGCGCAAACGACGTCCGCAACTTCGCACCTTGACCGCGATTCAAGAGGTCTCCAACAAGCTCCGTGAAGAGCAGACCAAGGAGCGGGGACTCGCCGAATCGGAAGCCAAGGACCAATTTGAAAAGGCACAAAAGCAGCTCGACGATGCCGTGGCGCAGATCGAAAAAGATACCAGCCTGACCCCTGGTCAAAAGAACGAGAAGATTCGCCTCGTGCGAGCGACCCTCCAGCGGACGGCCGAGGTCGCGCGAAGTAACATCGAACGGGAGAAGCGGCAGAAAATGGACCGCAGCGAGGCCAAGACCAAGCGGCAGATCCGGGCCTATGAAGACCAGATTCGCTGGCGAAGTATTCTGTTCCCCCCCATCCCTGCCTTGATCTTGGGGATCATCGTCCTCTCGACCAGAATCAACGCCGAGTACCGCAACGTCGAAGCCGATCGACTCGTCAAACGCTAGAGCGTTAGAGCGTTAGAGTTAGAGGCAGTTGTAATTTCGTAGCCACGTTCGCCAGAACGTGGGTAGAACGATCATCAACCTCCCCACATTCTGGCGAACGTGGGTATCGTGAAATTGATCCTGAACCGTCCCTCGACGGAGACCCAACCATGAATACGAAATCCATGATCCGCACGTTCGCTTTCGCGGGCGTCGGTATTCTCTCCACTCTCTTGGCGATCGCCTCGAATTACTTCACCAAGCCGGCTCGCACCGATGGCGAAGGGGACTACGGCCGAGATTTCAATCCCGACTTCACCGACGCTGGCAAGGCCACGTCGATGCTCGTCGCGGCCTGGGATGATGACACCGCGACCGCGAAAAAATTCGCCGTCGAGTACAAGGAGGGCTGGAAGATCCCCACCTTCCACGACTATCCGGCCGACGGCAAAGACCAATTGTCCAAGGCTGCCGCTTCGGTCATTGGACTCAAACGCGGCTCGCTGGCGAGTCGCTCCAAAGCCGACCACGAACGACTTGGCGTCATCGACCCGCTCGACCAAGAAGACGCCTCCACCTCGGGGCGAGGCACTCGAATCAAGCTGACCGAGAATGACGTCACCTTGGCCGACTTCATCGTGGGGAAAAAAGTCGAAGGGAGCGAGGAGAAGGTCTATCTCCGCAAATTCGGCGAAGACAAAGTCTATAAGGTGGCCGCCAAGTTCGATGTCTCCACCAAGTTTGCCGACTGGGCCGAAACCGATTTGCTCAAAGTCAGTGGCTCCGACATCACCCGCGTACGCGGCAGCCGTCCCATCATCGAAGCCAAAAGGCGAGTGGGAGACGACGTTGTTGAATTGTCACGTGAGAAATTTGGTGATCCCTGGAAATTGGCCGGACTGGACGACGCGGCCGAGGAGCTCAAGACGACCGACGTCGACACAATGGTCTCGACGCTGGATGACCTGCGACTCGTCGGCGTGCGACCTCGGCCTGCCCTGTATGGCAAGCCGATCTTGAATAGCGAATTGCGAGTCTCGCGCGAAACCGTGAAAAGCCTTGTGCAGGAACTCGCGGCGACGAACCGCATTCCCGCAAGTCGTGCGATTGAGCAGCGCGTTGAAGCGGAATTGGAAAGCAATTTGATGGGAGACCTCGGCGAAAAAGGTTTTTTCGTCATCAACGAGGGCGAAGAGGGAGAGCGACAAGTGATCTCCCGCGAAGGCGAACTTGGTGTTGGCACGCGAGACGGTGTCTTCTATCGCTTGAGCTTCGGTAGTGTGTTCTCGGGCAACGAAGAGGAAATCGAAACCGGTATCAAGGGCGAGGCAAAGGCCGACGGTAAACAGAAAAAGAAGAAGGCCGCGAACGAGAAGCCAGACGACCCAAAGAAGAGCCGCTATCTCATCGTGCGTGTCAGCTTCGATGAAAAGTTGCTTCCGCCTCCGCCAACCGAGCCTATAAAGCCAACTCCGCCCCCCGGCGTCGAACCGTTAGCGGATCCCAAAGGCGATGCTGACCCCAAGAAAGAGGATGCTGACGGCAAGAAAGAAGAAGAAGCCGACGGCAAGAAGAAGGATGCCGACGAAGCCGACGGTGCCAAGGGAGAGGACACCGTTGCTGACAATCAAGAAGACAAGAAAGACGAGGCCGCTAAGTCCGATAAAGAGGATTTGAAGAAGCCTGCTGAAGTGAAGCCAGACGACACAAAGAAAGCGGAGAAAAAAGAAGACGCTCAGACTGATAAACCGAAAGTGGACTCTGACGAGACCAAGACAACCGAGGCCAAGAAGGCCGAACCCAAGAGAGATTTGAAGGCCGAGTACTTCGAGGCGATCAAACGCTATGACGCCGAGAAAGGCCGCTTCGTCGGCGAGACCAAAGCTCACGAAGCAAAGGTCGCCGCCGGACAGGAGAAGGTCAAAGAACTCAATGACCGCTTCGGCGACTGGTACTATGTCATCTCCAATGACAGCTTCGACAAGCTGCGACTGTCGCGCGCCGACCTCGTCAAATCGAAAGAAAAGAAGCCTGAAGAGAAGAAGCCCGAAGTGAAGATCGACTCCGACAAAGAGGACGGCGATGCCCCGGCCAAGCCCGCCACCAAAGAAGAGAAGCCAACCGAGAAGAAAGAAACCGGGAAGGCTGACGCCGACAAAAAGGACGGCGATGATTCGGCCAAGCCCGCCACCAAAGAGGATCAGCCAGCCGAAAAGAAACTGCCCGAGAAGACAGAGGCCGACAAGAAGGAGCCTGAAAAGAAAGAGTCCGAGAAGCCGGCGGCCGACGACAAGTAATCGCCAATTCCATTTCGCCACGAACAACACAAGTACCCGCCAAGAGAAGTCCGACAGCAAATGGCCTGTCTTCTCTTGGTGGGTTCTTGTTTTTTGTGCCTCATTTTTTTGCCCAACATTTTTTTGCCACCCGGCGGATCACACTCGCAGGAGCTGGCAAAAGATGAGGGGCGGAAAATGAAGATCCGGCGTGGAGCCAACAGGCAGTTCCAACACCGTCACTCGAAATGTTTTCTCATGGCCAGCCGCGGTCCAGTTCACCGTCGAAGCAATCCGTGTGGATCGAGTTGCCGCTGGATTCGCTCCGACCACTCACGCCCCGCCATGTTGCCGCCGACCTGCGGCGCGATCGGACACTCAGTCGGACACCGCAAAACGGCCAAGTGGCCATTGCACGAATTCGCCAATTCGCTCAGCGGTTTGAGGATCGCTTCGGCTTGAGCTGCCGCCGTCACGGTCGCAGGCAGATGACCGTGTACGATGCCGTTGCCCGCGTGTGCTTTTGCGGAGATGTCCGCTTCCGTCGCAAGCTGCAAGACCTCCATCGTCCGCGATGGCAGCACTGCGGCTTTGAACGTCAACGGCGAGCGGGTGGCGGACGATTCGCCACTCAACACGAAATCGGTTAACTCCGCCCAAACGGGTTCGGCATCGGTGCCAAACAACGACGCCGCGCTGCGCGGTTCAAACGGCTGAGCTTCCGCGATCAGCGATTCGACCTGCCAGCGGACTTCACGCTCGGCACCCTCGTAGCCGACACAAAGCAGCACGCGATGGCTCGATGTTGCCACCAAAGATTTTAAGGAAGCCTGCCGATTCAAAACTTCGATCGCCATCGGCCGCGTTGCCGAGTTCATCAGTCGAGCCAACACGGCCTCGACCTGCCGCGTCGAATCAAAAGTCAGTCCGACCAGTGCCGACGTCTCAACACGCGGTCGCAGCTTGAGCGTCACTTGCGAGATGATGGCTAACTCGCCGCGCGATCCGACCAGCAGCTTGCAGAGGTCATAGCCCGCGACGTTCTTGACGACTCGGCCCCCCGCGCTGAATCGCCGGCCGGTCGCGTCAATCGCCGAGATGCCGATGACGTAGTCGCGCATGGTCCCGCACCCAAAGCGACGCGGCCCCGACCAGTTCGTGGCGATGATTCCCCCCAGCGTTGCTTGCTCCGCCTGCGGCACGTCGATCGGCAGTCGCTGGTTCTCGGCGTTGAGGATTCGAGTCAGCTCGGCCATGCGAATGCCCGCCTCGACGGTGATCGTCATATCCCGCGCGGGGTAGTCGATCACTCGATTGAGTTGGTCGAGCCGAACTTCAATCGGTGATTCACGAGACGCCTCGCAAATCGCGGTTCCGCCCCCCACGCACAGCAACCTTCGACGAGCGTCCGTCGAATTCGCCGTGACGAACTCAGCCAGCTCAGCCTGCGTCAGCGGTTGAAACGTCGAGCCAGGTTCAATCTTTGTCAAAACGCATTCCTTCTTCATCGCCTGATCTTTTTGCCCCTCATTTTCTTGCCAACTTGTTTTTGTGATTGGCAAAAAAATGGAGGGCAAAAAAAGAACGCCAAATCGAGATCTACATCGCCGCGCGGCGACCGGGGTGCTTTTGGTGCGGGTGCGATTCAGTGCCGCAACCTCCGGCAGTGGGCAGCATCTTGCCAGGGCTGCATCGGTTGTCGGGATTGAAGACCTCGCGAATCGATTTCATCACGGCAAGATCCTCCGGCGCGAACAGTTTGTCCATGAAACTGATCTTTTCGACGCCGATGCCGTGCTCGCCGGTAACGCTGCCGCCGAGGTCGAGACATTTTGTAAGGATCTCGTCGCTGGCGAGCAGCACTCGGCGGACTTGGTCCGCGTTCCGCTCATCGAACAACAGGATCGGATGAATGTTGCCGTCGCCAGCGTGGAAGACGTTGACGATCTTCAGATCGTGACGCCGGCCGCACTCGGTGATGAATTCGAGAATCTCCGGCAGCTTGGTGCGCGGCACGACGCCGTCTTGAGTGCAGTAACTCGGACTCAGGCGGCCGATCGCTCCGAACGCTTGCTTGCGGCACTTCCATAGCAGCAGCCGTTCTTTCTGAGTCCGTGCGCGGCGAACTTCGCGAGCGCCGTTCTCCAGGCAGATCGCTTCGATGCGAACGGCTTCCTCCTCGACGGCGACTTCGAGCCCGTCCACTTCGATCAGCAACACGGCTCCCGCATCGAGCGGGAATCCAAAATGAAACGCGGCTTCGAGCGCGCCGATGATACCTTGATCCATCATCTCCAGCGCGGCGGGGACGATGCCCGCTCCGATGATCGCGCTGATCGCTTGCGTCGCGGCAGTGACAGTCTCGAACACACCCAGCAGCGTGCGATACGACTCCGGGTTGCGAGTCAGCCGCACCCAGACCTTCGTGCAAATGCCGAATGTCCCCTCGCTGCCGACGAACAGCCCGGTCAGATCGTAGCCCGGCCCGTCCTCACATGGTCCGCCGAATTGCACGACCGAGCCGTCTGGCAGCACCGCTTCAACACCGAGCACATGATTGACGGTGACTCCATACTTGAGAGTGTGCGGTCCGCCGCTGTTGGTCGCGACGTTGCCACCGATCGTGCAGGCTCCTTGGCTCGACGGGTCGGGAGCGTAGTGGTAACCGGTCTCTTTCAAATGATTCGTCAGATGCACGTTGACGAGTCCCGGTTCGACGACGGCATAGCGGTCGCGCACATTGACTTCGAGGATGCGCTTCATCCGCGTCAGCGTGATCATCACCCCGCCGCCGATCGGCAGCGTCCCACCGGCCAAGCTGGTGCCGGCTCCGCGCGGGATGAACGGCACGTTGAGCTCATTGCACAGCCGCACGACCGCGACGACTTGCTCGGTCGAGGTCGGGAAGACGACGACATCGGGAACCTTCTTCTCGACCGTGTAGCCGTCGCACTCGTAGACGAGCAGTTCTTCCGGGTTGAAGAGCAAGCCGTCGTCACCCACGATGTCCCGCAGGCGGTCGAGCAGTCCCTGATCGTTTGGCATTCCAGAACTTTCGCGGAGGGCGGAGGGTCAGTGAATCCAGGAGCTGGACCGGGCGATTCCCACCAGCCCGACCAGAATCCAAAAGGCGTTCAGCAGAATGTAGGCGGAATCGCGTTTGATGGTCGAGCACCACGTCAGCAGCACGGCGTCCATCGTGTTGAAAATCCAGACGAACAAGAACGGACTGTCCGGCCCCAGCCAGCTCACCAGCGAGAAGCTGAAGATCCGCATCAGCACGCCGATCATCTCCAGCTTCTTCATGTGCTTTTCGATCAGTTGATTCATCGTTGTCCTTGCTCAATGACATTTGCCCGGCTGATGGCTGAAAGCCGATGGCTGTCATCCCAAATTCCTACGGTCCCAGTTTGGGATAACGGCCATCAGCCATCGGCTCACAGCTATCGGCCGGGCAGTTCGGCAAACTACTTGCAGTTCTTCAGGAACGCGATCAGGTCGGCGAGTTGTTCATTCGTGAGTTGTTTTTCCAGGCCGGGCGGCATGATGCTGACGCTGCTGGGTTTCATCTCTTCGATGCCGGCGCGAGCGGCGCATTCTTCTTTGTTCGTTCAAAACGTAGCTGGGGCGCGTCATCTACATGCGTTTCATCCAAACTTGAGGATCACGGCGACCGTGCAGCACCGCGATGACAACGATGCGAGCCTCTTCGAGACGGAAATAGACAACGTACGGGAAATCCCGAATCAATCCGGCACGAACTTCACCGCGAACTCGACCAAACTGGCGCGGGTGTTTTTGAATCTTTTCGACAATGTCCGCGACCGCCACCAAAAACCGTTCGCCCAGTCCGCTCTGCTGATCTTCGTACCACGCATAGGCCGAATCGACGTCCTCACGAACTTCTTCGGCGTATTCAATCGGCAATGTCATCGCTCACGCCTCGCGTAGGCGACAATTTCATCCCAACTGAGCACCGCGCTGGGATTCGCATCCAACGCGGCGAGACGGCGATCAATGACGGTGGCATGAGGCTCCGACAGCGGCGGTTGCCAGCCGGAATCAACCAGTTGGTTCCAGACTTGATAAACCAAGTCTGCCTTCTGGTCCGGGTTCAGTTCTTCGATTTGTTCGATGATCGTTGCAACGCTCATGGGGAATCCTCGATTCGCTTGGCTTGCGTCCACAGTTCAATCCGTCGCTGCGAAACGCACTATTGGCGAACTGACTTTATCTCTGCCGCGTAGCCGCCGCTACTTGCAGTTTTTCAGGAACGCGATCAGGTCGGCGAGTTGTTCTTTGGTGAGTTGTTTTTCCAGGCCGGCGGGCATGATCGAGACGCTGCTCGGTTTCATTTCTTCAATGTCGGCGCGAGCGACTCGTTCTTCTTTGTTCGGGCCGGTGGCGATCACGAGTTCGTCGGGAGTCTCGCTGCGGATCAGGCCGTTCACGGTTTTGCCATTGGTCGTGACGATCAGGACCGGCTCGAAGCTGCGCACGAAGCTGGCACTTGGAAACAAGATGGATTCCAGCAAGTCCCGTTCGTTGCGGATGCCGCCGATGCGCGTCAGGTCGGGGCCGGTCTTGCCTCCGAGATAGCCGAGCGCGTGACACGCTTTGCAGGCGGCCTTCTCGTTGTGGAAGACCTTTTGGCCGCGCACGATGTCGCCCGGCGGGAGCGACGCGAGCATCTCTTCCAACTGCTGGCGTTGCTTGCCGAGGTCCAAGTTGAGCGCGGCGTACAACGGCTGCGCGGCTTCTTGCACGGACGGGCTGTATTTCGCCAGTCGCGTCTTGATCGCGTCCGGTCGCAGAGCCGTCAGCGCGGGAGCGGTCTTCAGCGCGGCAATAAGTTGCTGTCCGACTTGCTCATCGGTGGATTGCTCGAACGCGGCGAGCAGCCGATCGACTTCGAGCGGGCCGGTGGTCGCGAATTGTTCGGTGAGTTTTGTGAGTTGGGCTTTCGAGAGTTTCGCTTTCGAGAGCACTTCCGCCGCGGTGCCTCGCTGAACCACGGAAAGTTCGGGGGCGAGTTGGCTGAGCAAGAAGTCGAAGAGTTTGTCGTCGGCTTCGTTCGCGGCGAGTCCGCCGGGCAAAGCGGCGAGGGCGGCGAGGCGGATCATCGTAGGTTGGGACTCCGTCCCGACCGTCTTCAGCGGTTTGTCGTCAATTGGGTCGGGACGGAGTCCCAACCTACTTTGCATCGCCAGCAGCGGCTTTCGCCACGCGGCGGCGTCCTCTTTCGCGGGGACGGTCACGCGCGCCGTGTTCACCGCGAGTGAGATCAACGTCAAATCGTCCTCGCCGAGCACATTCAACAGCGCGGCCGACCAGCTTCGCGGCAGTTCTTTGAGCTTCGAGTCCTGCATCGCGCCCAGCGCGGTGAGGCGTGCGGAGGTGGGGAGCTTCGTGTCGCGAACGGTCGCCGCCAACAACTCTTGGACCGAGGCGGCTTTCGCGAACTGAGCCAGTTGTTGGCCGAGCGTTTTTTGCTCGGCGTCGGTCAGGCCGGTGGAGCGTTCGCCCTCGCTGACGCTTCGGGTTAGTGGGGCGGCCAATCGCTCGCGGAGGTAGCCGGCCAGCGCTTCGCCCCAATCGGCGTGCCGGCTGATGATCCACGCCGCCGTCTCCCGCAACAGCGGCTCCGGCGAGGTCAAATGCTTCGCCACCTCCTCCGGCTTCAACCCGCCGTTCGGCATCTGGTCGAGGGCGATCAACGCGGCTTTGATCGTCAAAGGATTTGATGCCGAGAGCCCGGCACGCGTCGTGCCTGGTTGAGCAATCTCGATCAAGGCATAGATGATCGAGTGTTCGAGAAAGCGGTCGTCACCAACCAGACTCGCAGCGCCCAACAATGGTGCGATAGCGTCTTCCTTGCCGATGCGTCCGATGGCTTCCGCCGCAAGACGTCGATCGCGCTGTGTTCCTCGGTCCAGAAGTTCCCGCAGTTGATGATTGATCCAATCGTCGTTCCACCTCCCAAGGCTGACGGCGTGCAAGGCTGCCTGCCGGACGGACTCCTGTCGATCGCGTAGCAACTTGCTGAGGATACTTCGCGGTTCGTCTCCTCTCATGCGCGTCAAAGTCCACACAGCATCAAGTCGCAATTGCACCGATTGTCCGGCGAGTTGACGTTGCAGCCCGACATCGGCGTTGTTCTGTTCGCGGTTGTATCGCTGCGAGATCTCGCGTATGGCCCGTTGACGCACGGCAGGCCGGTCGTCCTCCGGTAAATACACTTTGACCAGCGACCAATCGATCTTAAGCCCACGTGGATCGTCTCTTTTGAGAGCGTCTGCTCGCCGCACGCGATAAATCGCCCCCAGCACGTCGGGCTTCGCCAACTGCGAGGTCGGGCAGCAGAGCTTGTACCAGCCGCCGGTGTCCACGATCAGCAGGCTGCCGTCGGCGTCTTCCAGCACGTCGGTCGGGTGGAAGTCGA
>JBJXEX010000525.1:0-28549 GCA_046156195.1 Planctomycetaceae bacterium
CGGTTCGACTCTCATCCGATCCTGCCGAGCAACTCGCCGAGAGGCCGATCCGCGCCGCTCGTCGCCCGACCAACTTCTGCCACCACGACAATTTTCCACAAACGCCTCGCTGAATCGGACGCATAAGCATGATGAGTTCCTGAAAACGGAAGTGCGATGACCGCCCAGAACTGGCCCGACTCGAAACTCCAAACGGCGGCACGGTTGAGTCCTGTTTCCAGAGACGAAACACGCCTGCAAAGGGCACGAGAAATCCGCGGAATTCTCCGATTCAGTCAACGCGCCGTAGTCGCGTTCGCCAAGTACGCGGGCACCCAACCGCCAAAAACGCGGGGACTCGGCGACCGCCCGCACTCTGGCGAATGCGGCTACAGGGGCACCCAATGTGTCCGTTCGCCTGACCCCCGAACGTGATCGCCACTCGCTCGCGCGTCGTGCTGGTTTTGAAACGACCTCTGCTGATATGGTCCTGCCCGGAGCTTCCGAACCATCCGAACAAGGCACTTCGACATGAACCCGCTGCCATCGCAATTCGCATCTGTCACTCGTCGGCAATTGTTTTCGAGCGGAGCCATCGGTCTTGGCGTGCCTGCGCTGGCCTCGCTGCTCGCCAAGGATTTGTCCGCGGCAGACGTGGCGACTTCGCAAAGGCCCAAGCAATTCGGTGGCCTGCCGGATCTTCCGCATCACTCGCCGAAGGTGAAGAGCGTGATTTACCTCCTGCAAAATGGAGCTCCGCCGCACGTTGACACGTTCGATTACAAGCCGCAGATGGAGAAGTTTCGTGGCCAAGAGTTGCCGGAATCGTTTCACAAGAATCAGCGGCTGAGCACGATGACTCAAGGACAGAAGAGCAAGGCGGTGCTGCCGTCGATCGTCCCGTTTCGGCAACATGGCGAGTGCGGGAGATGGCTGAGTGACTTCCTTCCGCATACGGCGACGATCGCGGACGAAGCGACGTTCATCAAGTCGATGCACACAACGCAGGTGAATCACGCTCCGGCGATCACATTCTTTCTGACCGGCAACGAACTCCCCGGCCGGCCCAGCATGGGAGCGTGGGCGACCTACGGCCTCGGCAGCGAGAGCGATGAACTTCCCGGCTTCGTGGTGATGACCTCGCGCGACAAAGAGGCAACCTGCGGACAAATCTTCTACGACTTCTATTGGGGCAGCGGCTTCCTGCCGTCGAAGTATCAAGGGGTGAAGTTCCGAGGCAGCGGCGAACCGGTGCTGTACCTCTCGAACCCGGACGGCATGAGCCGCGAGGTGCGACGCGGACTGCTCGACGATCTGCGAGTGCTCAACGAGGCGAAGTTCGCGGAGGTCGGTGACCCGGAGATCGTCACGCGCATCGCTCAGTACGAGATGGCGTACAAGATGCAGGCCAGCGTCCCGGAGCTAACCGATTTCTCGACCGAGCCGAAGCACGTCCTCGAAAGCTATGGGCCGGATGTCACTCGGCAAGGATCGTTTGCCTACAACTGCCTGATGGCTCGGCGGCTAGTCGAGCGCGGCGTGCGGTTCGTGCAATGCTTCCACGCGGGTTGGGACCATCACCGCAATCTGACGACGCAGTTTGAAATCCAATGCCGCGACACCGACCAGCCAAGCGCCGCGCTGGTCAAAGACCTCAAGCAGCGCGGGTTGCTCGACGACACACTGGTCATCTGGGGCGGCGAGTTCGGCCGCACTCCGTTCTGCCAGGGGGACATCAACGACAAGAAAACGCTCGGCCGAGACCATCATCCTTACGTCTTCACCATCTGGATGGCCGGCGGCGGCGTGAAGCGCGGTTTCTCGTTCGGCGAGTCTGACGACTTCGCTTACAACCCGGCCAAAGCCCCCGTCCACGTCCATGACTTCCAAGCGACGGTGTTGCACCTGCTGGGCATTGACCACGAACGCCTGACCTACAAATTCCAAGGCCGCTATTTCCGCCTGACCGACGTGCATGGGCGAGTGGTCAATGAGATTCTGGCGTGACTATGTCTGCGTTTGTGAACAAACCTCGCGACTCGCGGTGAGTGCAGAACTCCCGTTGCTGGGATTTTGCGATGCGGGCTACCATCCCGCTCCTTTCGATTCTCTCCCATTCTGCCTGCCTTTCCTCCTCTCCGATTTTCCCTTCCTCTCGCTGAATCTCACGACTCAATATGCGCCGAGGGCGATCACTCAACGTGCGCCGCCTTGCCGCGAGCCTTGCACTGTCATTGGTGCTGGGTGGTTCGGGCTGCGTTCGCGTTTTGGATTTTGGGACATCCCAGTGGTTCGGCCAAACGAGTAAGCCGAGCATCTCGACCGCGACCGAGGATCTGACTGCGAACGGATCGCCGCCGGTGGGATTGGCCTCTTCTCCGATGATGCCGCCGGTGGGAACAACGAACGCGCTCAGTTGGAATGGCATCGGCTCGACGGCTCCGGCGACGATGCCGGCGCTCAATCTGGCGACGGCACCGCGGCGTCCGTTGCCGCTGCAACAGGCCGTCCTGATGGGGCTGCAAAAGTCGGAGATCGTCCACACGCTGAGTGGCTCAGTGCGCATCGAACCGATCACGGCGCTGGACCCGGCGATCGCCGATGCGGAGCTGCGCAAGGAGTCCGCGCGGTTTGATCCGCGGGCGTCGGCGTCGTACTTCGGAAGTCGGATCAATCAGCCACCGGACTCGTTCTTCGGGCCGGGGTTGTCGACGGACACGCGGCGCGATGAAGCGAACTTCGCGGCCGGAATAGAAAAGTTGTGGCCGTGGGGAACGACGACTCGGCTCACTTACGATCCGTCGCTGGGATACTTGTTCTTCCCGCAGGGAACGAGTGGCATCAACCCCGCCTACACGACGGCGACCGTGTTTGAAGTGCGGCAACCGTTGTTGCGGGCGGGCGGGTGGAAGGTGAACACCGCTCCGATCCAGATCGCGGCAGCGCGAGCGAATCAGACGCAATGGGAGGTGACTCAGGTGACGCTGGCTCAACTGCGCAGCATCACCGACGCGTATTGGAAGCTGCACGCGGCGATGATCTCGTTGCAGGCGGTCGAATCGGTGTTGCCGCTGGCGGATGAAGTGGTGCGGATCGAGCAACTGCGATTGGAGTCTCAGCGGTCAATTTACATGGATGTCGCGCGAGCCAGCGTGAATCTGGAGAACCTCAAGCGGCAGCGGAGCCAGGCGCAGCTCAACGTGACGCAACGCGAATACGACTTGCGGCAGTTGCTGGGATTGCCCTCGAACGATGGCACGTTGCTGACGCCGATCGACACTCCTAGTCAGCTCAAAGCCAACTTTGATGTCGCGACGTTGATGCAGACGGCCTATTCGCGCCGTCCGGACTTGAATCGTCGCCGCTCGCGCCGTGAGGAACAGGAGTGGCGATTGGTCGCCGCTCGGAATGGCAAGCTGCCGCAACTCGACTTGCGAGCGCTGACTCGCACCAGCGGGTTGGATACGCGGTTGGACGATTCTCTGAGCCAACTATCGACGTTCGAATACACCGATTGGACAGTGGGATTGGAATTCTCAGTACCGCTGGGCAATCGCCGAGCGAAGGCCGATGTGGAGTCTGCTGAACTGCAGTTGATGCGTGAGCTGGCTTTGTTGCGCGGCTTTGAAGAGCAAGTTGCGTTCGAGTTCGCCGGGTTGCTCGCTGAACTGCAAACGACCTGGGAGCGTTACGAAAGCGCGATGCGGCAGGTGCAGTACACGCAGGAGTGGTTACGGCTGGCTCGCATTCGCTTCGCGAGCCCACCGGCGGCGAACCGTGGCGATGATTGGCTGTTGCTGGCGCTCTACGACTATCAAGTCGCCATGCAGTCCTACATCACCGCGTACAGCACGGCCAGCCAAATGCTGGCCGATTACAACACGCTGCTGGTCCGCGTTGAGGAAGCGCAGGGGACGCTGCTGGATCGCTGGCAGATCGGATTCGTGGATGGCTCGAACGCGATCGTGCCGCCGGTCGCACCGGACGCCAAAGATTTGGGCGGGCATTCGGTTGGGCCGTGATACATAACCTGAAGCGTCAGTATTGAAGTTACGAGTTTCGACTGAAGTCGCTGCGGATGTAGCCGAAATCGTCAGATTTCGGAGGTCGATGTCGCGACGTCCGAAATCTGACGATTTCGGCTACAAACGCGCATCCGTCCGTGAGGTCGAACACATCACGAAGCTATGAATTCACAGTCGCTTGGTGCGCCCACCCTCGCTGACGCTTCGGGTTAGTTTGGTTACCACCAGAACTCGGTGCGGAGGTAGCGCATCGCTTTCGACAGCATCACGTTTCCGAGCGTGCGGTTGCCTCGGAAGATGCGGCCGAAGCCGGTCATGCCGGAGTGCAGGCGGCCGTCTTGGTTGTTGAGTTCGCAATGCACGACCAGCACGTTGCGCTGTTTCGGAGATTGCTGTGTCGCGGCGGTGGCGATGTGCTCGACCGTGGCTTCAAACGTGTCGAACGGCAAGGCCCGCGCCTTCAAGATCACCTGTTGGCCCGAAGTGACTCCGAGCACGTCGTCTTCGCCAACGGCGATTTCGACGCGCGAGGTTGATCCGTTTTCGATGACGCAAATCGTCAACCCTTGAGTCGCCAACTGGCCGATCTTTTCGTGCATGCGGGGCGTTGCGACGACTCCGCTGACGGTCGAGCGGACGATGAGCTTTTCTTTCTGTGAGTTGAGGAACCGCAGTTGTTCTTGCAGTTGTTCCTGGCGAGCGACTTCGGCGGCGATCTCTTCGGGGCGCGTGCCGGCTTGCAGCAGGTCCAACTGGCTTTCGACGTCGGCGAGCTCTTGTTCGCGGCGAGAGATCTCGGCTTCGACATTGCGCAGGCCGTTGGCCTCTTTCACGCGGCGGTCAGCTTCGGCTTCGGCGATCTGCGAACTGAGGACCGTGAGCTGTAGTTGCTCGGATTTGAGCTGCACACCGGCCAGAGCCTTCAGGCGAAACAGCTTTTCGGATTCGGCGTAGTTCTGCTTCGCGAACTCCCATTGGGTCTTCGTCCGCTCGATGCGTTGGTCGATGGCTTGGAGCTCTTGCTTGTAGGCTTCGCGAGCACGTTCGAGTTCCTGATGGCCGAGCTTCACCCAGTTCCGCAGCCGCGCGGCTTTGTCGCGCATGGCGGTGAGCTGTTCTGGTCGCGGGCCCAGTCGCAGCTTTCCGAGATTCGCTTCGACGCCGCGCAGTTCGGCTTCCTTGGTTGAGATTTGTGTCTCCAAGTCGGGGGACTTGAGCTGTACCAGCGGGTCACCCTTTTTGACGCGGCTCCCCTCTTCAATCAGGATGCGGCTGATGAAGCCGGTGACCGGCGCGTGGATTTCGTGGCGGTCGCCGGGCCGCACCTCGAAGTCGCCGGTGGCGTAGTGCTTCACCGGCACGATGAAGAGCACTGCGGGAATCGCCGCGCCTCCCAGTAACCACGCCAATGTCCGCTTGTGTCTTGTCTTGTTCATGGTCATGCACTCGCTTTTGAAGAAACCTCGAAAGACTCGCTTGAACGCGAAAACGATCAGCAGGCTTGTGGAGACCACCCCCAACAGGCCGAACTCGTCGCTGACGTACTTGAGCATCCGCAGAAACACGATGTTTAAGAAACCGATGGCGAACAGCCACGCCATCGCGCCGTAACAGAACAGCACGCCGCCGCGCGATTCCTTCTTCGGCCGAACCGCTCCCCACAACCAGCAACGCAGGTGAGCCATCAGGTACTCCTGCGATCGCCTTCGCAGGTTGGGCAGGTTCAGCCAGTCGCTGAGCAGGTAGTAGCCATCCAGCCGCAGCAGCGGGTTGAAGTTGATCGCCCCGCGCGTGCCGCAGACGGTGAGCACCACGAACGCCAGATAGTTCACCAGGCAATCGGGCACCGTCATCCGCCAGACAAACACGGCCACGGCCCACAAACAAAGATCGCAATAGCCACCCGCTGCCGTAATCAATAGCCGCTTGGATCGCTGCGGGATCAGCCAGGCATCTGAGACGTTGCAATACAGGCATGGCATGAAGAACAAGAGCATGATGCCCGTGTCGTGAACCTCGCCGCCAAAGTGCTTGCAGGTCAGGCCGTGAGCACACTCGTGCAACGCGGTCGCGGCCGTGATGATCAACCACGCCAGTGCCACGGTTTCCCAACGCCACGATTCGGAGAACGATGTGGTCACGTCCTCCCAGTTGCCGACCAGGATCAGCAGCGCGAAGCACATGGCCGCGATCGACACCGCCACGAACGCGCGGGACCAGACCCAACGAATCTGCGGCTCCAGCCACGCGAACGTGCGATCCGGGTCGAACAACGGCACGCGGTAGAAGAGCAGGCTCTGCTGCTGACTGGGGGCGACATCCTCATCGTCGTCGTCCTCCGCGAGCTGTTTCGCCAACAAAGAGGGCGTGGCGTTGCCATCTGACTCGGACGATTCCAGTAGCTTGCGAGCCTTGGCGATTTCGATGAACTCGTCGACGTCGCGTGCGGAGATCTCTTCCTTGAACTCTTTCTCGAACGCCTCCAGCAGCGAGTCGATCGTGGCGATGCCGTCGAACTGTTTCAGCAGAAAAGCTTCACCGGCACCGACGCTGAAGTACTCGCGTTCGGTCGGCAGCTTGACGACGAAGTCCTCATCGGACAGCCGTTGCACGACGGCATCGCTGCGCAGCTTCGGCAATGTCGCGGTGCTCGTGGACATGATTTCGATCTGAGATTTCAAACCTGCGATTTGAGATCTGAGATTTGAGATTTGAGATTGGAAAGCATCTCCTCGATGTTCGGTCCATCCAGCAGCACCTCGCGGCTCTCCTCTTCAGAGAGCAGATGCACCATGAATGGCCGACCGAGTTCCAGACAACGAGCGGCTCGATGATGGCCGTCGATCAGCACATGGCCGTGCAGAATGTTGCCGTCCGCTTCGGGATACCAAATGTGAGCGATGATGCCGGGATAGTCCGGGTTCACATGTTTGACGTGCTGCGGATAGATGCGCGAGTTATCGACGCTGAATTCAACGTCGTCCGGTTCCAGCTCAACCGGCTCCCGGCCATCGCTGGTCAATTGCCGAGCCTTGTCGACATCGAACCGGTAGATGTTCTTCATGTAGCGAAACGTTTCCGAACCGCCACGGCAGTGCGGGCACTCGTCGCGACTGCTCTTGGCTTTCGCGGCGGAACGACTGAGCTTCGTGGTTTTCTTTGTCTTTCGCTTCATAGCCGTCGGCATGCCAGCGCTCCGAATCGGGGTTCGTGGAGATTTCGCAACAGATGCGGAACTCTAGGACGCCAATTTCGCCATGCCGGGACCTTGCCGAGAGAATCCCAAGCCAGCCAGCCGCGTTGCCTCGACGCAGTCCGCAGAATCGCTGCGACGGTCTCAAGCGGACTTGTGCGAGGCGCATAAAAAAAGGTGGTGAGTTTCGACTCGAAGTCAAAACTCACCACCGATACTGCGACTGGAGATTGCGAGAGGTTCCATCGGGTGATCCGACGATGACCTGCTGCGCGATGGTTACTTCTTGCACTTGACGTTCTTGTAGCCCTTCTTGGAGCTGCCGTGCTTGCTCTTCTTGGAACTGCCGTGCTTGCTCTTCTTGGAGCTACCGTTCTTGCACTTCTTGGAGCTGCCGTGTTTGCCCTTCTTAGAGCTGCCGTTCTTCTTCTTTGACGAGCCGTGCTTCTTCGAGCTGCCACCTTTCTTCGAGCTACCACCGCGATCGCTGCTGCTGTCGCAGTCGCCGAAGCTGGCCCACATCGAGCTGGGGACAATGCGGTCTTCCAAGCGGGTGATCTTGAAACGGCTGGTCGTACGAGCGGCTGAGTCGGACATGTTTGGCTCCCTGAAAGTTTGAGGTTGAGATGAGTTGCTGGTCACTTAAGAACGATTGGTCTCATCGCAGCGTGTGTGCCAAACTCGAATTTGCTCAACACTCTTGTCGTAACCTTCGATCAGCGTTCAGGTTTCTCAAGACGCCTCGTTATCGAAGCACGGCGGCGTGACGTTGCCCAATCGCCACAAGCGGGTCGGTTCATGCGGTGAAGAGACAACGCCACAGACGGCTCGGATGTCACTCGGCAACAATCATTCGCGTTCAACAGCCTGATGGCTCGGTTCGCCACGGCGGAGTCGAGCGAGGCGTACGGTTCGTGCAATGCTTCCACGCCGGTTGGGATCATCACCGCAATCTGACACCGCAGTTTGAAATCCAAATGCACGACGTCCAAGCGACTGTGCTGCACCTGCTCGGCATCGCTCACGAACGCCTGACCGACAAATTCCAAGGCCGCTGCTTCCGGCTGACCGACGTGCATGGAAGAGTGATCAACGAGATTCTGGCGTGAAAGAAACTGTCGATTGTCGGTTGCGTCACTTCGGCGGTTGTCTTGCGTGAAGGCGATTCATCAGGATTCGACAGCCAATCCCCGATTGCCACGTTGGCAGTTGAGCGGTTTAAGGTGTTTGCGCCCACTAATCTTCTCCACGTTCTTTTTTTCGATGTGACAAGAACTTTCGGCGAGTCCATTGTTGGCCTCGAAAATTGGCACAAATTTTGAAACTCGCGAGGGCCGTCAACAGCATCCGGTCAGAATGACGGCCGTCACAACAATCGGTGAGCTTGTTGAAAACAGGAAACTCTCACTCATCCTAACGGTTCTCTTTTTGGAGGAATTTACCATGTTGACGACTCTGCCCAATCGAGTGTCGGCGATGTTCGCCGATCCCTTCCAAACTATGTTCCGTCGTTTTGATCGCGATCTTCCCTGGAGCGATGAAGGCCGCGAAACAGTCCTGCGAAGAGTGGCTCCGCTCTCGATGTGGGAGGATGGCAACACGGTCTACATCGACATGGATGTGCCGGGGATCGCTCTGGAGGATCTGGACGTCTCCTTGGAAAACGACAAGCTGACGATCCGCGGTCAGCGCAAGGCGGCCGACCGGCCGTCTGAGTTCATGCACGAAGAACGCTTCTTCGGGCAATTCGAGAGAACGGTCTCTCTCAACGAATGGGTTGATCCCAGCGCCATCGAAGCCACGCTGCGTGACGGCGTGTTGCACCTCAAGCTGTCCAAGAAGCCTGAGGCGCAGCGTCAGAAGATCTCCATCAACTACTGCGATGGCTCTGACGCGAAGCGGATTGAGACGTCGAAATAATGTGTGCCTGACGTCTCTCCGCTGAGGTTCGCGGCGCGAGCGGGGCTGTGTGGTCTCGCTCGCGCTGGCGGACTTCTGCTCGTGCGACAGATCAGCCGGAACGCGCTAGCGTCCGGTTCGGAGGGCCTAGAGACACTCGAACCGGACGCTAGCGCGTTCCGGCTGATGAACTCAGCGCAAGCATCACCAGACCTGCAATCACCAATTGATCTTGAACTCCAATTCTCGCCAGCTAAATTTTTGCCCCTAACCCAGTCTGGGGCACACACGGAAGTGTCCGTTGAGCAAGACGCTCCCCCGGACGTTGCGACGATCACGCGGTGGTCCTTCGCGCGTCTCACTTATTTCCAAGGAAGGTGCCCCATGCTCGTTCTCTCTCGCCGTCCCGGCCCAAAAGTGGTGTTCCCCAGTCTCGGCGTCGCGATCGAGGTTCTTCGCTCACGCGGTTCCGTCACGCGATTGGGTATCGAAGCTCCCGACGATGTCCCCGTCCTGCGCGACGACATCCGCCTGCACGACCTACGAGTCTTCGCCGTCAGCGGCTCATCGCGCGACGAGTTCGGACAGAGCACACTCCCCGTCGATGGATGGTTCTCAAAACCCGTACGCATCGACGCCCTGCTACAAGCCGTGAGGGCCGAGCAGTCTCCCGTCGCCGTGACGGCATGAACGGATTCCGTCGCTGAATTCGCAAGACGTTAAAACTCCGCTCCGTCACGGTGGCGGCACCACAGTCTTTTTAGGCTCTCCGCGACTCGGATTGCGTGGAATACACATCGAAGGGGTGGCATTCGTGACAATGGTTCAAGCGGCGTTGCAGTTGGCGCTCGATGCTCATGTTGGGCAGACGCGAGATGGGCGGGACGGTGAGTGGCGGCGGCCGTACTTTGTGCATCCGGTGCAGGTGGCAGCGAAGCTCAGCGAGTGGGGAGCGGCGGACGAGACACTGTTCTCGGCGGCGATGCTGCACGATGTGCTCGAAGACACGAGCGTGTCCGCTCAGACAATTCGACAGCAGTTTGGTGAGGCGGTGTTGCGGTTGGTTGAGGAACTGTCCTGCTCGGCGGATCGTGACAAGGTGGAGTACATGCGGTCGTTTGAATCAGCATCGGTCGAGGCGTTCGTCATCAAGCTGGCGGATCGCTGGTGCAATGTCAGTGACTTCTGCGTGGAGGAACCGAAATACGCTCCCAAGTACCTGCGCAAGGCCGCGCCTTTGTTTGAGTTCTTTCAGCGGCGGCAGTCAGAGATTGAAGCTCGGTTCGGCGCTGCTGTTTGGCAGCGCATTCGCGAGGACTTGGCGTCGCTTTGCCGAAGGGTCGATTTGCATGAAGGCCCGTTCGGCTTGTGAGCAGGCTAGCCACCGGTCATTCGCCGTCAAACGTCAGCCACCGAGGCCCGCGGCTAGCGCCCTCGGCTCACGAAGTGAGGTCGTAGCGGACTTTCACGCTTGTCCGAATGCCGCCGCGTGGGGTGAAGTCGGCGACGATCGTCATCCAGCGGGGCTGAGTGGCGGCGACCAAGTCGTCGAGGATTTGGTTCGTCACGCTTTCGTAGAACGCGCCGTGATTGCGGTACTGTTGGAGATACAGCTTCAGCGACTTCAATTCGTAGCAGAGCCGATTCGGAACGTAGCTGATGGTCAGCGTGCCGAAATCGGGCTGGCCGGTCTTGGGACACATCGACGTGAACTCGGGACAGACGGTGACGATTTCGTAGTCGCGCTGCGGGTACGGATTGTCAAACGATTCCAAAATCGCTGGCGAAATTTCGCTCATCGCGGGTCGAGCCTCAGAGGGAATGGACGGATTTGGACGAGTCCGATTCTAAGAGGCGATCTTCAGGAGGTCGATGTGGGGGTGGCCTTGCCCCTTCTGGCAAATGATTGGAACCCAGCTAAACTCCCGCCGGTCGAGCCGTTGAACTTTTGAATGAGCGATCCAACCACGAGGCAGATGATGGCTTCCAATTCCGCCGGTGCCGGAAAACCTGCGCCTCGCGAACCATCGCCGCCACGCGAACCATCGCCGCCTCGGCCCAGCGGCGCGAAGCTACCTCCGCAGAAGACCGCTCAACCGGGAAGCCCCGCGGCAAAAACCACTCCCTCCGGCAAAGCGAGCGGACTGGATGGGCTTAAGCAGCTTGGCCGCTACACGATCATCAAGAAGCTCGGACAGGGAGGCATGGGGATTGTCTTTCTGGCCAATGACACGCAACTCCGGCGGCATGTCGCCCTGAAAGTCTTGGCCAAAGAAAAGGCCGAGAACCCGACGCTCGTCAAACGCTTCAAGGCCGAGGCTCAAGCGGCGGCGGCGCTCAAGCACGACAACATCGTCGCGATCCACGACGCGGGTGAGGCGGACGGCTTGCTCTACATCGCCCTCGAATTCGTCGATGGCACCGATGCGCATTCCATAGTCGCCAAGCGCGGCCCGCTCCCCGCCAAACGCGCGCTGGACATCATTCGACAGATCACGCTCGCGTTGCAGCATGCCTGCGAACAGAAAATTGTCCATCGCGACATCAAGCCTTCCAACTTGCTGATTCGCAAAGACGGACTCGTGAAGCTGGCCGACATGGGACTGGCGCGTTCGGTCGATGAATCGTTGGAGACGAACATCACCCGCGCCGGCACGACGGTCGGGACGGTCGATTACATGTCGCCGGAGCAGGCTCGCAACAGCAAAGCCGCCGACGTCCGCAGCGACATGTATTCGCTGGGAGCGACTTGGTTTCATCTGCTCACCGGGCACGCGCCGTTTCCCGAAGGGAGCATGCTCAACAAGCTCAATGCCCATGCCGACGGACCACGCCCCGATCCGCGCGACGAAAACGATTCGATCTCGGAGCATGTTTCGGTGATGATCAAGCGGCTGATGGCGATCAAGCCCGAAGACCGCTATCAGAATCCCACCGAGTTGCTGGAGGATTTGGATAACGAGAATCTGACGCGCGGGCCGATGTCGCTGAAAGACCTCGCCGCTCTGGCCGAAGAGGAAGACGACGACAAGTCGGCCCCCGTGCCGAAGGCGTCGTACAAGAAGCCCGCCGCGCGCGAGGCCAAGCAACTCGCCGCCGCTCCCACGATGGAGCTGCCCGTTCAAAAGTTTCCCAACAGCCAAGCGGAGTCGGCGGGAGGAATGAATCTGGCCTCGCTCAAACCGCTCGGCATCGGAGCGGCCGTGATCGTGGCCATTGGCCTGCTGGGCTATCTCTTCAACCAATACAGCGGAGCCGTCGCACCCTCCACCGCGGGTTCCAATCCCTTCGAGCGGCCGCAGGATGGTTCCAACTCGGGCACGACCGGAAGCACGAACTCCAACGACAACGAGGAGAAGAAGCCCGGCCCCCGACCGACCACGGCGGGAACCTCGAAGAGTCCGAAGGCCATCGGCCCGGCGGACACTTCCAAAGCCACGACCAGGAAAGAGGGCTTGGCCGCACCAGCCGGAGCGTTGTACTTCCCACCGCTCGCGCCGCTGGGCCGGGACGGAGAAGTCAAACACATCCCCGATTGGATCACCGAAGCCGGCTCGCCCCCCGCCGCGAATCTCAAGCGAATCGCCGTCGGTGGCGGCGCGAATGGCTTTGAGCAAGTCGCGACGCTCGAACAGGCGCTCAAGGGACTGCCTCCCGCAGGCGGTATCGTCGAACTGGTCACCGATGGACCGTACTTCCTCGGCCCGATCCAACTCACGAACCGCGCGACCGTCGTCATCCGAGCGGCGAACGGCACGACGCCTGTTGTTGTGCTCGTGGCCGAACCGGATCAACCCTACGACTCACTGCTGCAAATCACTGGCGGTGCGCTCACGCTCGAAGGCTTGCAGATACTCGTCGATGCGAAGCAGTTCGCGAACAACGATCCGCTGACGTTCGTCTCCGTGCTCGCGAGCGATCTGGCGGTCGTCCGCTGCTCGTTGACGTTGCTCGGCACTCGTCCCGGCAAGAGCTTCGCGTTCGGAGCCGAGGGCCAAATCCAACGCACCGACCCGAAGCAATCGTCACAGACTCGCTTGCTCGTGCGTGAGAGCGTTGTCCGCGGAGCGGCGCTTGGCGGGTTCAATGTCGATCAAACACAGACCGATCTCGTCGCCAGCCGCTGCGTGTTCGCGACCGGTTCCGCTCCCTTGCTGAGCCTCACGAATCACGAGCCACCCGTCGATGACACGCCCCCGCCGAAACGAAGCGTCGGCGGAGCTAAGACCAGCAGCATCCCTTCCGCGACCTCCGGCGGTGAGAAGAAGGCGGGCGGTCCCAAGTCGCTCCGGCCTACGACCGGATCAACGGCGAAAGGTCCAACCTCGGCAGTGGCGCGGAGCCTGCGATTCTTGTCCTGCACCGTGCTGGCGGCCGGCACCGCGTTTGAACTCGCCCCCGGCGCGGATGTCACGAAGCCACCGATGACCGAGGTGTTGATCGCCAATTCCGTGCTCGCTGGGTTCACGGCTCCGCAGGTCACACCGGTGTTGCTCGCGCTTCCTGGCTGGCAGCAAGAACTGTTGCCCGCCAGCAATCAAAGTCCTTATCCAAGTCTGAGCTGGCAGGTGGAATCGTCGGCTATCTGCGGCTGGCAAAAACTGATCCTCGAAGAACCGGGCACGACCAGAATCGTGCGCGATGGTGCCGCTTGGAAAGAAATTTGGCACAACCAACCGACGCTCGATCCGTCGCAATTCCTAGGGGCGAGTTGGCCGAAGACGCCTCTGACCAATCTCGCCGCGCTCGCGCCGAATGAACTCGGATTGCCGCACGAATTGGGACTCAAAGGGAGCGACGGCCAAACGCCCGGCTGCTCGGTCACCGATTTCGCAACGCCGACTCCCATCACGCTCGCGCGAGCCACCGCGCTGACCGATCGTGCCGCCTACCCGATTGTCGGCATCGAACCATTCGCGGAGAACCGGCGTCTCGAAGTCGATGCCAACACGCAAGACCTCGGCAGGGTGCTCGGTCTGAACGACTGGCCCACCGGCACGTTGGTCATCGTCAGCGGGCATGGCCTTGCCGAGATGACGCCGGTCGAAGTCAAAAACAAATCGCTCCGCATTGAGTTTCGCAACACGGGCGATGCTCCGCTCGTGTTTGAACCGCGCAAGTCGACCAAGATGAAAGACGACGAGGCGATGTTCATTGTCGAAAACGGCTCGCTGGAACTGGTCGATGGCCAGTTCCGTTTCCCGAACGGGTCGAGTTCGCCGATGCCGGGCCATTTCCTCAGCGTGCATGACGGCAACTTCGCGCTCCGTCGCTGCCAAGTCACCGGCCAGCTCTTGGATGGGACGAGCAAGTTTCAAGGCTTGATTCGCTGGAAGCGGATTGAAGTCGAACCGCGCGATGGCCACGCCCCATCCGAACGCAACTCCGGCGTGATCACCGACAGCGCTCTGCTGACCTCTGGAAAGCTGTTGGACGCGGATCTGCGAAATCGCACGCTGCTGTTGCGAAACAGCCTGTTTGCTTCGATCGGCGACTTGTTCGATCTCAACGTGCAGGGCTTCCACGCCAAGATCGGCGGCACGCTCGACGCCCGCGGATGTACGTTCGGTGCTGGCGGAAAATTCCTGTTTCAAATTCGCGGCACCAAGGAAACCGAAAAGATCATCGCTCCGCTGAGCCTCTTCCTGGAACACTGCGCGCTGCTCTCGCTGACCGACCTCTCCAGCGCGACGACTTCTCCGGTGTTGCTGTCGGCTCGCGATTTCGTGCTGACCAATCAACAGGTCGCGTGGTGGGATCACGGCAACGGGTACTCGGCACCGTGGACGCAGTTCATTCGCGCCGCCGAGACTCCGGCCTCCGCACCGCAATCGTTCGACTCTCACTGGCGCAAGCAGTGGGGCGAGACTCGCGTGCGGAATCCGCTGACATCCAACGGCGACGTGCGACTCGCCGCCAAACTACCGCACCGAACCAAAGTCGTGCCGCGAGACTTCGTGCTCGCCAGCGATTGCCCCGCCGCATCCGGCGGTCCCAATCATACGCCGCTCGGCATCGACTTCGATCGCTGGACGGCGACCTCATCATCCTCCGGCCGCTCGACCTCCTCACCCACAACGAAAACCGATTTCCCCAAAACCACACCGAAGAAAACCGATCCGCCACCCGGCAACAAATCCACAAAGTCCTCGAAGCCGAACTTCTAATTTTTGATTTTTGATTGAATCCGCCGCGGCGGATCGCGGCGGGCGTTCTCAATCACTTTGACCGCAGAGCAGCGAAGAGCTTGGTCCGGGCGATGCCGACAACCCAACCGAGACACGGATCGTCACGCGAATTCACGACCGCTGCTTCTCGATTTGTTTGTTCCTCATTTTATTGCCAGCTCCGGATTTGAAACGGCTGGCAAAAAGATTCTGGCAATGCGTCTTCCATCCGCGCTTCGGGTTCTTGCGCACGGCTACTTCGCGGTCGCGTCTTTGACGGACTTCTCGTGCCAGGCCTTGGAGACATCCGGGTTCGGCTTCGTGTCGCCGGGAACCTCGTTGAGGATCCAGCGGATCGCCGATTCGGTTGAGTCGAGGAATCGCTTGTCGGTCCAAGTCGATTCATTGTGGCCGAGGTTGTTGAAGAAGATTTTCCCGTCGCCCCACGAGCGGCACCACGCGACCGGAACGTGTTCGGCTTTGGTCACACCGTTCTTAACCTCACCTTTTGTTTTGCACTTCTCGAGATTCAAGCTCATCAAGACGTGAACATTCTCCGGTACCCAATGGTCGTACCAGTAAATTTCGTCCTTGATTTGGAACTCGTCACCGAACGGCTTCATCGCGGCGTGTGACTTGTCGTGGACGGTGATCGAGACCAGTTCGCCGGAACCCCAAGGATGCCCTTTGAATGTTCCGCCGCTCAAGTCCCAGTACCACTGATGGGCCGGGTCGTTCGTGCGAAACGTGTCGGCTGCCGAATGGAAGCCGATCCAGCCGTGTCCCTTTTGCTTGAGCCACTCGTTCATGAAGTAGTCGCGGTCGGCGTCGGCAATCGGCAGGACGCCGGTCGTATAGAACATGACGATGTCGTAGTTCTTCAGGTTCTCTTTGGTGAAGTCAGCCTTCGTGTCCTGAGTGCAATGCACCGAGAACAACCCCGTCTGTTGCCCCAGTTGGGTCATCGCGACTTCCGAGGCCGCCAAGTCTTTCTTGACTCCGTCCTTGACGTCCCGATTCACCGAGCCGTGCTTGAAGCCCTTGCTCTCGGTGAGGAACAGAATCTTGATCTTCGGAGATTGAGCCATCACCGCTGTCGGCAACAGTCCCGCCACCACTAACGCCCACAAGCACAATCGACGCAACATCTCAGAGGCTCCTTCAACAGGGATTCATCACAGAGTTTTGGCTCGAAACCGCGCGAGCCAGCGGGGCGGGATGGTATGAGTCGCCCCACCAGTTGGGGAGCGTGGCGAGACTGTCGAAAAGTTGTTTAACCGCCACGCCATCGGCGTGCGCGCGAACGTAGGTTGTTATTTCGCGTCTCGCCCACGCCGTTGGCGTTGGGGTTAAACAGCAAATCCAACGCTCGGAGACTGTGAAGATATGAACCGACCGTGAGGGAGCGGTCGTAAGTCCTGAAAGCAACCGCTCCCTCACGGTCGCGGCTCCCAAAAGTTCACAGTCTCTCGGTGGCGAACGTCGCGACGATGTCTGGCGAGTCCTATTTGGCGTCCGCCGAACCGCGTGCGACCCGCGTCAAATCGTCGCCCAGGATCGACGGGCACCAATACTTCTCGATGTGTTCGACGACCAGTTCGGTTCCGCGAGTGTGGCTGACGTAGGGCTTCTCGCGCGGGTCGTACATCGCATCGGTCAGGTCGCGAGCCAGCACCACCTGGAAGCCCTGCTTGACCATCTGCCGAATCCCAAACGGCCGACCGAGCACACACATATTGGTATGCACTCCCATCAGCACAATGTTCTTCAGACCTTCTTGCTTGAGGTAGCTATAGATTTCCTCGCCGTTGTCGCTGACTCCATCCCAACCGCTGATCGTCAGGCCGGGATGTTGCCGGCTGAATTTTTGCACGACCGCTCCGATGACCGGATCGTCGCACGGTTGCTTGGAGACATCGATCGGCAATTCCGGTTCCCGTTTCGGATCGACGTAGCACCACGCTTCGAGCGGCAACTCCGGTTTGACCTTCGTGGCTTGCTGCATGCGTTTGCGTTGGGGCAAATCGGCGTAGTGATAGGTGACTCCGCTGGGAGCATGAATGACGGTGGCTCCGTGATTCCTCGCGGCCGTGAGCACGGCGTTCATTCGCGGCACCATGTCGGAAACTCGCTCGGCCGCCGAGACGCAATAGTGCCCGTCCCACATATCGCACACGATGATCGCCGTCTCGGAAGCGTTCCAGACGACCTCTTTGCTTCCTTCCTTCCACTCGCCGCTCCCTTTGGCCGTCTCCGTCCGAGTCCGCAGGTGCAGCACCAACTGCCCCGGCGTCTTGGGCCTGTTGGCGATGCGCTCCGCCGTGGCCTCGGCTTTGGGTTCGGCCGCCGACAACTCGGACGATGACAACACGGATGACGAGATCGCTAATCCCAGAAGCAGACTGCGGAAGGACCATAAGACTCGTAAACAAATCATGTGGCAGACTCCTCGGCTTGTTTGAGCATCGAGCGAAATCGTGTCAGAGCGGGGTTGTCGGGCATGAGGGTTTCGAGAGTCCGGAGTTGTAAGCGTGCCCCATCAAGGTGGCCTTTGCGGAGGGCCAATTCCAAATCGACTCCGGCCATCGCGAAGTACTCGGTCGTTGTGAAGCTTCGGTCACAGCGAAGCGGTTCGAGCCATTGGGCGGCCTCTGCGAGGCGGTTGTCGAGCACCGCGATTCGCGCGAGCTGGCAGCGAGCGATCGCGTTGTTGTCGTCCAAGGTGAGGACATGCCGCAACATCGGCACGGCTTCGGCCGTCCGTTGCTGGGAGAGAAGGCAGACCGCGACGTTGTTGTAAGCCGACACGCACGCCGGTTCGATGGCGATGGCCTCACGGAAGCAGCGTTCGGCGAGGCGGAAGTCACGGCGTTGGATTGCGGCGTGGCCACGTTCCATGTGCGACAGAAGATCTTCGCGAATCGTCTCCGAGGGGCCATGGTGGATCTCATGTTTGAAATTTGTGACGAGAGTCCAGCTACCGTTCGAAAAAAACGGACTTGGTTGAGGAATCTCCGCACCGACCTCGCGGAGGAGATTCAGAGCTGACAAGCGGCGCGAGTCTGAGCCGCAGTCGCTCAGCGCGAACTTGCGCAGCGCTTCGATCAGTTCGGGAGTGTGAATGAATTTCACGAGCGCGATACCTACGTCGCGCGCCGCGTCATCCCCAATCCGCAGGAGCAGCGGGATCGCCGTTCGTAGGCCGGGACATTCTTCACTGAAACGTCGCAGGATTTGAGTATGTTCCTCATTGGAAATGTTGCCGACCGGCTTGAGGAATTCGAGTGCGCGAACGAGTGTCTCCCGCGGAATCAGGTTTGTCAGAGGGAACAAGAACGTGCCGTTCCGTTCGGCGAGCGGGCGTCGCAGATCATCCAGATTCGGCTGAGCGGTCGAAAAACCGGGGCGGACTTGCAGCGCCGAGCGCCACTCCGCTTCGGCTTCCGTCAGGCGACCGCGATGAGCCAGCGCGACCGCGATCGCATGATGCAACTCGGCGGCATCGGGAGTTGCCCACTCGTTCGGCTCGGAGCATTGCCTCGCCACTTCGGCCAGTTCCAGGGCCTCGTCGTAGCGTTCCAGCAGCACGAACGCGCCCACGAGCTTGCTCCAAAAATCGAATCGCTGGGGCCGCAACGATCGGATGCTGTCGGCGGTGCGATTGGCCTCGTCACGATCTCCCAGCAACAGCGCGAACCGCACGAGATTGAACTGCGAGATCAGATTGTCGGGCTTTAACTCAGCGGCGCGCCGAGCCGCACCGAGCGCGTCCAGAAATCGTGAGGAATGAAAATACGCTTCGGACAAATTGTTGAAGATCGCCGTCACGAAATGCTGTTTGAGCAGAGCCGCTTCGCCCCGCTCAATGACCTGCTTGAGATCCCCGCGCTGCATCGCCTGGAACACGCGCTCGTGAGACTCCAAGACTTGCCAGCCATGCTCATCGTTGCCGACTCCCATCGACTTCAAGTTTTTGAGCGCTTGCTGCTCGCAAGAGGCTAGGATTTCGCGCAGTCCGGCGGTCGTGGGATGATGGGGCCAACGAGTCGCAAATTGCCGCACCGCGAGCGTGGCCAATCCAGGCATTCCGGCCGCTCCCAGTGACCAACACCATTGAGCCACCACGTCCGGATCGTTCGGAGCCAATCGCATCCACCGTTCCGCGATCCGCTCCATCGAGCCGTAATCTCGCAGTCCTTGGTGGACTTGAAGGAGATAACTCAGCACGTCGGGATGGTTCGGCCAATGGACTTCGAGGTCTTCGAGAATCCCCAACGCGGTTCCGAAGTCGCTGCGGAAGATTCGGTAACTCACTTCCTCCAGCGCGTCCTGCAACTTGTCAGGCACATGCACCGACGGCCTCTTCACCGCCACTCGCTTCTCGCGCTCTTTTCGTTTTGCGAGCCGCCGCTGATCCTTTCGAGTTGCCATGCCCGTGCCTCCGTTGCTGGGTGTGCGATGCGATGAATGATCCCTTCCGTTGGGACGGCGGCATATTAGCCGCTCGTTGAAAAACTCAAACCTTGACCATCGCTGGCATCCGCAATGGCGACTGAGAACAATCCGAAGCACCATTGGAGTCGGTCGATTCACGTCACCACTTTTCAACAAACAAGGGAGTCCTCATGCGGTTATCAGACGAGCGACTCATGGCAGGGTTCGTACATCCCAGTCGAGTCGTGCGGGGAGCGGTCGCGGATTTTTTTGCGGATCGCTTTACACGCGATCCGGAAGTCACACGGTGGGCCATTCGTGGTGCCGAGCAATTTGGCTGGCAAGACTTTCTCGCCTGGCCGCACAAATTTGGCAAACTCCCGTTGTTGGACGATGACTCGTTCGAGTGGGTTTGCCAGCAAGTAGAACGGCAAGAGCCGGCGACACGTCGTCTGTCCATTCGCTGGCATCTCACCAGAATGTTGGCCGCGGCGGATGCGACAATTTTGGCTCGTCACCAATCTCGGCTGTTGGCGATGGACGTGTTCGACGCCGATGTTCGCGAAGCAATCGTGCGACGGATCGAGCTGTCTCAGGCCGATCCTGAAGTCTGCTGGCAGGCTTTGGAATCTCATTGCATTCGAGCCGCTCAGACTGAGTCTTTCGCCGCGGCCAACATTCCCGAAGCGAAGCGGCTCCTCGAACCGCTCGCGCGAGCCGGAGAGAGCTTCGTTCCGCGAATTCTCGAAGTCCTGCAACGTCCGCTCCCGGAGCCCGATTCCAAGCATCCGGATCAGTGGCTCATCGGATTGATGATCAGCCTGGCTGGCCAATTGCGACTGGAGCAAGCGGTCCCGCTGCTCTGGAATTGCTGGGCGGCCAATTGGGACTGGTACAACGAAGAGGTGATGTTTGCACTGACGCGGATTGGAACGCCGTCCGTGCTCCAGATGATTCGCGAGCGATACTCGAAATCCGAGTGGTACGTCCGCAACTTTTCGCACAACGTGTTTGAAAACACGCGAGGTGACGAGACGATCGCCGCGCTCGAAGAAGCGATCGCTATGGAAGAGGATGATTTCTTGCGCGGTCAATTGGGCGTTGCCGCCGGGGCTCAGTACGACGATCGCGCGGCCCGCCTCGCCTTGCAAATTTGGAACGAGAACCCGCAGGACGGCGAACGTGACGTGATTCGAGAATTCCTGGTAGCGTTCTCGCATCTCTCCGGCTGGGAACTCGCCGAGCGAGATCAATGGGAAGCGGACATCAATGCCGAGGTAAACCGCATCCACAATGAGGCTCCGAGTATTTCCGGGTTGTGGCAGAAAATCGCCAAACTCGCGGGCTTGGAGGCCAGTCCCACCCCGTTGCCGCCGACACACAGTCTTCGGGGGACCAACCGATTGGACGAGACCAAGATCCGTATCATCCCGCCGCTGATCGACGCGCGGCCGATCGCCCCGCACAGAATCGTCCTCGTGAAACCACAAGTCGGACGCAACGATCCCTGTCTGTGTGGCAGTGGCAAGAAGTACAAGAAATGCTGCCTCAAAGAGACCGCCAGAGCCACCTGACCGCGATCCGTGAAGAACCGAAAGCTCTTTTTGTTGAGGTCATCATGCCCGACTTAGCCGATGGCGAGACTGTGGAAATCCAAGGGTCGGCGGCCAAGCCGTATCAACTCAAAAACAGCGGAGGGGTCTATTCCTGCTCGTGTCCCGCCTGGCGGAATCAGTCGATCGCGATCGAGCAGCGGACCTGCAAGCACCTGCGGAAGTATCGCGGCGACGCGGCGGAGACCGAACGAATCGGCTCCGCCTTGCCGCAGAAACCGGTTCGCAAGTCGGCCAGCTCCGGCACGGGCAACGACGAGGAAGCCGCCACAACCGAACCGCCAATCTTGCTAGCGGAGTCCTGGGATAACTCGGCCGATCTCTCCGGCTGGTGGATGAGCGAGAAGCTCGACGGAGTGCGGGCCTACTGGGACGGTCAGCAATTCTTATCGCGGCAAGGGAATGTCTATCACGCTCCCGACTGGTTCCTGGAAGGCTTGCCGAACGTGCCGCTCGACGGCGAGTTGTGGATTGATCGCAAGGCGTTCCAGCGCACGGTCAGCATCGTCCGCCGACAGGACAAGAGCGATCATTGGAAGAGCGTCCGATATCTGGTCTTCGACGCCCCCGCGCTGAGCCACTCGTTTGAAGAGCGAATCGCCTTCTTGAAGAAGAGCATCCGCGATTGGAAGAACGGCTTCGTCACCGTGCATCCGCATGAGTTGTGTCGCGGCGTGGCTCACTTGCGCGAAGAGTTGCAGCGGATCGAAGCGCTCGGCGGAGAAGGCTTGATGCTGCGACAACCCGGTTCGAGCTATGTCGCCGGCCGGTCCTCCACGTTGCTGAAGGTGAAGACGTTTCACGACGCCGAAGCGATCGTGATCGGACACGAACCAGGCAAAGGCCGACATGCCGGACGGCTCGGCGCGCTGGCCGTGAAACTCCCCAACGGCAAACTGTTCTCGGTCGGCACCGGCTTCTCGGACAAACAGCGCGAGAGTCCACCACCCATCGGCAGCTTGATCCAGTTCCGCTATCAAGAATTTTCCGACGCCGGCATCCCGCGCTTTCCGAGCTACGTTGGCGCGCGGCTCGATGTCGAGGTGCCGTCGGCAGCTCGCGTGCAACCAGCTTTGAAAACCGAGGCACGCAAGCCGAGCGAACCACAACCGCAACCGCGAATCCACTTGGCCTCAGTCTCCGCCGAGAAGCCGCGCTACTTCGAGTGTGTCGAAAACTCGTCGAGCAAGTTCTGGGAGATCGCGCTCAACGGCAGCGACCTGACCACGCGCTGGGGCCGCATTGGCAGCGACGGACAATCCAAGACCAAGTCGTTTGCCTCGGCGGAAAAAGCACGCGCCGAGTACGACAAACTCCTCAGCGAGAAGACGGAAAAAGGCTATGTCGAAGTCGCTCCTGATGCGGTGGGAAAGGTAGGGTGAGGCCTCCCCACGGATGAAGGCAAGCAAAATGGCCGATCTTCCAATGAGCCTCCCGACTGAGACACCCAACCGCGACTGTACGACCCTCGCGATGGCGGTCGGGAATTGTTTACGCTGGCTCGCGGAGTCTCACTTCGTTTCCCCTTCGCGAGAGGTCAGCTCATGGATCGTCGCCTATTCTTGCAAGCCACTCTCGGCAGTTTCGTGTTCGGTTCGTTGCTGCTCAGTTTTGACACGAGCGTCGCAGAGGAATCAAAGTCGGCGGCGTTGTTTCAGACGCTGCCGAAAGACGGAACCTGGGTCGAGTTCAACGTGAACGTGACGCTCAACGGGAAAGAGATCGTGCCGATCTGGGGCGCTCGGTCGGTCGGCCAAGCGTTTCACGGTGGGAAGCAGTGCCGGTTCATCGAAATGGAACAGACCTGCGATGATCCTCGGTTGGCGAACATGACGTGGCGACTGCTCGTGCCCGAGGACGAGTTCGGCGAGGGAAAAGACCCGCTGAGCAAGGCAGTCAAACGCTGGGTCAAGGTTGGCAAGAGCGATCCAGAGGCGGTGGATTCGATCGAACTCAGAGCACCAGACTTCGCGATGCTGCTGGCGGGGCCGAAGCAGAATATCAAAACCGAGGAGGCCAAGGAAAAAGTCAGTTGGCAGCAGGGTGACTTGGAGTGCTCGGTGGTCAGCGGCCACAACGAGGTGGAATTCGGGACCGTGAAACTGAGCATGACTCACCGAGTCTTTCGTCACAAAGACGTCCCCTTCGGTCTGGCGGGAATGCAGCAAGAATTGAACGCCAGCATCGGCGGGCAAAAGCAAGCGGCCACCATCAAAATGACGCTGAAAGACCACGGCAAGGACGCGAAGGCCAAACTGCCGGACCTGCAACCGTGAAGCATGTGCTGCTTGCGACTCGTGCGAGATCAGACATCATTCTCAATCATCCTTTTCTTGCGAGGTCATCATGGATCGTCGTCAGTTTTTGAAAGCTAGTGTTGGCAGCGTTGCGTTGAGTTCGTTTCTGCCAGTGCTCCCCGCTGCGTTCGCGGCCGAGCCGAAGCCGAAGCGAGTCGGTCTCATCGGCACCGGCTGGTACGGCAAGTCGGACTTGCTGCGGCTGATTCAGATTTCGCCCGTCGAGGTCGTGTCTCTATGCGATGTCGATAAGAAGATGCTCGCCGAGGCGGGCGAGATCGTCGCGTCGCGGCAAGTGTCGAAGAAGACGCCCCGGTTGTATGGAGACTATCGGGAAATGCTCGCCGAAAAAGATCTCGACATCGTCGAGATCGCGACACCGGATCACTGGCACGCTCTTCCGATGATCGAGGCGGTGAAGGCCGGGGCCGACATCTACGTCCAAAAGCCAACGAGCGTGGACATCGTCGAGAGTCAGGCGATGCTGGCGGCGGCGAGAAAGCATGGCCGAGTTGTGCAGGTCGGGACTCAGCGTCGCAGCACGCCGCATCTGGCGGAGGCTCGCGAGCTGATTCAGAAGGGTGAGCTTGGCAAGATCGGACTCGTTGAAATCTACTGTTACTACCACATGCGTGCTCGCGAGAACCCGCCCGACGCGCCGCCGCCGGATCACCTCGATTACGAGATGTGGACCGGGCCGGCTCCCATGCGGCCGTACAATCCGCTCGTGCATCCGCGTCGCTGGCGAGCCTTCATGGAATACGGCAACGGCATCGTCGGCGACATGTGCATCCACATGCTCGACATGGTCCGCTGGATGGCGGGACTCGGTTGGCCGAAGACGGTTAGTTCGACGGGCGGCATCCTGATCGACAAGAACAGCAAGGCGAACATCGCCGACACGCAGACCGCGACGTTCGAGTTCGACAACGTCAACGTCGTCTGGCAGCATCGCACATGGGGTTCTTCGCCGGATCCGAAATACCCGTGGGGCGCGACGTTCTATGGCGAGAAGGGAACGCTCAAAGCGAGCGTCAACAGCTACGGCTTCATCCCGAATAGCGGCGACGCGATTCACAAAGATGTAACGATGGAGCTGGAGCAATACCCCGAAGACAAGACCGAGAAGGATCTCGAAAAGCATGTGGCACCAGCGATCCGGAGACACATGCAGAACCTGCTCGACTGCATCGCGACGCGCGGCAAGCCGGTCGCCGACATCGAAGAGGGACACACCTCAACGGTGAGTTGCATCCTCGCCAACTTGTCGATGCAGCTCGGCCGATCGCTGACTTGGGACGCGGCGAAGGGGGTGATCTCGAACGATCCCGATGCGAACAAACTGCTGCGCCGGCCGTATCGCGGACCTTGGGTACACCCAGAAGTGTGAGGTCGCCGAGACGATGATGATCGAACATAAGTCCGCAGTCCTGCCGCGACTCGTTCCAGTAAATGTTATCAATCATTGAGGAAGGCCCAGATTCGTCTGTCTTATCCGAGTGAAGAACGATACAGTGGCGTCCGTTGGGATGGTGATGAGGATTAAGAACACGTCCCAGCGATTTCGGATGACTCAATAAATCGCAAACCGGTCACGGCTGGTGAGCGCGTTATCAAGTAAGCCGACGTGCCAGAACACCTCGAGGTGTTCCGGCACGTCGGCTTTTTTATTTACCGTTGGATTCCACTCGGTGGCCGTGTCCACAAGTGTTGAATCTCGCCCGATGAGGATGCTTCGATGAGTTGGGATCAGGTCACGAGCAACTGGAATGAGTGGCGTCACAAGGTCAAGAAGCAGTGGGCCGACCTGACCGACGAAGATCTCGCGACGATTCGCGGGCAACGCGAACGGCTGGTGATTCTTCTCCAAGAGAAATGCGGCTACCTGAAAGGACCGGCTGAGAAGGCGCTCAATGAATTCATGAATGGATCAGAGACAGACTCCTTCACCGTCGAACGGCATTTGCCGATTTGACAGCGCTTGAATGTGACCGTGATGAGCGGCTCGCAGAAAGGAAGATCGGATGATGAACAATTCCAAAACAGCCAAGGCCAAGCTCGGAGACCATGTGCGGATTGAGTATTCCGGACAGTACAAGGATGAAAAGTCGAGCGTTCAGCGGTTGGGCCGAGAACTGCTGGACTTCGTCGTCGGAAGTCGCGAAGTCATGCCCGGTATCAACAAGGGTGTGGTCGGAATGGTTGAGGGTGAGCGAAAACAAATGACGCTCATCCCCCAGGATGCCTTCGGGGTCTTTCGGTCCAATCTCATTCGCGAGATCCCCAGAACTCGCTTGCCCTCCGATGTGGTTCTGAAGGTTGGCAAACGACTCACAACCATTGGTGTGAAGTCGGGGCGTCGGAGCAAGGTCCGAATCTTGGAGCTGACTCCGACCACCGTGGTCGTGGACGGCAACCATCCGCTCGCCGGGAAGACCGTGGATGTGGAGTTCCAACTCCTCGTCCACGACTCCGCGGCAACCAGCACCTAGGCTCTTGAACAAATCGGAGACGCCCTTGGCGACAAGAGTTCAAAAAGTCGATGACCGCCCCTTCTGGCGACGCCGCTCGTTTATCGGGGAGAACATCAGCAACGGGAACTGGATGGCCGCGCTGGTTTTGCTCTCTTCTGCTGGCGGCGCGGTCTATCAAGGCTGGATCGTCGTTGGCATCGCCTTGGGAGTTGCCGGAATGCTGAGCTTCGTGTGGAACGCCAGCGTTGCGAAAACCGCCACGATCGTCGGCATTTGGATCACGGCCGGAGCGGCCTCGGCCTGGCTGTTGGGAATGTTATGCAATGCGATGTTTGGCGCGCCCATCGCCGGCTATTTCGCCGGGCTTGTCATCGCGATCGCCGGAGTACTGAAGACGATCGACTGACTCGATGCCAGCCTCAACAGTGCGTCGAGCTTCACACGATGCCCGAACCGAACGATTCGTCGCCATCTTCGTGGTCGCGTGCGATGCGGACAGAGGCGGTTGAAGTTTCGGACTGAGGCATCTTGAGGACGTGAGGTTGCGACGGGCTTGAGGATCGCTGCGGTTGATCGATGCGAATCGTGCCGTGGCGAGTGGAGATTTCGTGGCGCGGGAACGTGGCGGCGATCGGTTCATCGTCGTAGTCGTCTTCACCGTAGTCATCGTAGCGGCAGACGTAGCCCTCTTGCTGAGCGAGGATCTTCTCTTGCTCGAAGGCTTCCATGACTTTGACTTGAATTTTCTCGCGGCACTCGCAGTTGATGGGATGCGCGATGTCGGCATAGAGCTTGGCTCGGCCATCGAGATCCTTGGCGGAGCGGTCCTCGCGGAGTTGCTCGCCGCACTGGTTACAGTAGCGCGATCGCAAATGGTTCTTGGTGTGGCAGCGCGAGCAGCGATCCATCAGCCGGCGGCTGGGCATGGCCACGAAGCAGCCCTTGCCTCCTTGAATGATCTTCAAATCCCGAATGACAAAGCTGCCATCCAACGTGATCGAACAGAAGCCCAACAACCGGTCGTTGGGGTCGTTCATCAGTTTCACGCGCACTTCGGTGATTTCCACGGCAGCACTCCCTCACTGAATGAAGACCAAGTCCCTGGTCTTGTCACGGTTGAATCGAAGCCACAAACACTTGATCGCCGCCCGCCAAACGAACCTGAGCCGCGAGAGCCTGAGCCTGTTCGCGATGCGAGCAAATTCCGAAATACGAAGTTCCGCTGCCGCTCATCTGATGTCCGAGGAATGGCAGGCGGGAAAACAATTGATGCAATCGGGCAACGTCCGCGTTGAGCTGCTCGGCCGGTAATTGCAGAGCATTGTGAAGTTGCGTCGCCGCCTCAGCGTGACGCCCCGCACGGAGGGCTGACAAGAGCGGCTGAACGGATTGCGGTGATGCGGCAACGCGGCACTGCCGGAACACGGCGGCGGTTGAAAGTCCACTGGCAGGCTTGGCGATCACGCAATGCAGTCTCATAGGTGTGGTCACAGGCTCGATGAGTTCGCCTCGGCCCCGACAGACGGCAGCCGGAGCTTCTGTCAAAAAGAATGGAATGTCGCTCCCCAGCCGAGCCGCCAATTCCAGCAATCGCTGGTCAGAGAGGTCCAGCTTCCACAGTCGGTTCAAGGCCAACAATGTCGCGGCACAATCGCTCGATCCTCCCGCCAACCCGGCCGCGAGTGGAATGCGTTTGGTCAACTCGATCGAGACTCCGCGCCGAGTCCCCGTGACCTCGCGCAACAGCAGAGCCGCTCGCATCACCAAGTTGTCGCTGCCGGAAGGCAATGGCCCCGGTGAAAACTCCGGCGACCCGGCCCAGCGGCAACGGAGGTGAATGTCAGACGGCTCAGCAACCGCAGACATGGCCGACGCGATTGGCGTCGGTGTGGCAGAAGAATCGTCCTCCGTGAACCGCAGCGTGTCGTACAGTCCGACTGTCACCATGAGCGTTTCCAGCTCGTGATAGCCATCGGGCCGCTTCCCCAAGATCTCCAGAAACAAATTGAGCTTGGCAGGAGTGTGTACGACCAGCGCTCGGCCTTGTTGCCGGAGAAGCATCGGCGTCACATCCCGTGAGCCAAGTGAATTGGAAGCCTCGAACCAGTGATCGGTCGATCCCGAGCTGGGAGGGGGCGTGAGCGACTTCCGCCGAATGCGCTGTGTTCCGTGGCGGACTTGTTCCGTGGCGAACCGTATTCCGTTGCGGACAGTTGGCGACAAGCTCGATGCTCAGATGGCATCGTCGAAGAGATGCTCCCTCAGAACCCTGGACTGGGGGGCGGATGCTAGGAGGCGCTCGCGCGACCGTCAAGATGGCTTTACGCATGGCGTGCATGAGAGGGTGCATCCCAGGTTTTGTTGTTTTGATAGCGGTCGGAAAACGTCAATAGGAGAAAACGAGATTTCTGGTTTAAGCTGAGCGCGATGGGGGGAAATGGAGAACCTTTGGGAGGTCAGCATGGATG
>JBJXEX010000526.1:0-15534 GCA_046156195.1 Planctomycetaceae bacterium
TCCACGCTGGGTTCGTCCCTGAGCTTCCATGCTCGCTCCCTCCTCCGTGAGAAAGAGAAAGGATCGAGATCTTGGCCCAGTTTTGCGAACCCAGTTTTTAGTACCTAGATTCCGTTAGAGTCAGGACTTTTCGAGTGATTTGCAGTCAACGCCTGTCACCTTTTCGGCGGATTCAAGCGAGTCTTCGGAAATGCAGAAAACACCGAGAAACCCAGTGTTTCTCGGCAATTACAAGAGTGGGACCGCTGGGACTCGAACCCAGAACCAAAGGATTATGAGTCCTCTGCTCTAACCGTTGAGCTACGATCCCAACGCTAAACATAAGTTGATGTTGTAGAAAGTCTGCATTGTCAAAAAATGTGTCTGACACCACAAATGACACTCGAACGGTAGGGAGTGCAATGATGGCTGCCAAGACACCGAGACCGACGAAGCCGTACAAAGACTTTCCTTTGTTTCCGCATGCCACCGGACGTTGGGCGAAAAAGATTCGAGGAAAGTTTCTGACTCTGTCAAATTCTGTGTCTGAAAGAATATCGAGTTTTCGGCGTTCGCAATTGTCGGCATCCTTATCTCTGCTCAAGGAGGAGGGGGTCGGCATGGATGCTGGGACGAAAACTCGACGGTGTTGTCGTAAACGGGATGGCGTGGGGTTGCAAGCCGGCCGCGGGGGCAGGCTGATCTGTTTGAAGTTGACTCGCGAAACGTATGACTGCATCTGGGCGAACTCGACGGAGGTCTGAGCCTTGATTCACGAGCAGTTCCAGCAGACGCCCGAGTTGTTTCCGGCGGGAATCTCGGTGGGATTTCGGCTGACCGGGCGGCTGGCCGAGTCCGCCAAGTTACTCGGCATTCGCCAACGAGTTGCAGTACCCGCTGGAGCTGATGGCTCATGGCACCCCGGCATGGCTGGTCGCGAAAGGCTTCGGTCACGACGCGCGCTTCTGGGATCGGCAGGTGGAGCGGCTGGGACGCAACAGCCTCGTCGGGACCACCGTGCGCAACGCCAACCAGTTGCCGGAGCATCTCGTGGCCGACGAACATCGCGCCGATTGGTGCGGTGAAAAAGGCTATTTGTTCATGACGGCGGGGGGCGGCTGCATCCTCGGGATCGCGATGACACAGGCCGCTGACGAAGGACATCGCTGCCGTCGCACGAGCAACCTGGTGGACCGACTGATGAATCGACTCTACCGCGTTCTGTACGCCCACCGGGGCCTGCACGGCCATCAACACTTCAGCGAACTGCGCCAACGCGGTTGGGCACTGCTGCTGAACTTCATCCCCTTCGCTCCGCGCGCCAAACGACCGCGCTCTGACGACAGCCCCGCACACCGCCTCAACCAAAAACGATACCATGACGACTGGCTCCAAAACCTCCTCCTCTCGGCATCGCTCGGAGGCTTTCACCACCGGACATAGAATCCGGCAGAGTCAGAGAAAAACAACGCTCTCCGTGTGCCCAGAGACGATCACGATTCCTCTCAGATCATTCGTTCTGATGCCATTAAATACTTAAGAAAATGCATGAACAGTTTTGGTCACACGCCCCTTCGCAAGTGGTGGGCTAAAGTGAAATGTTTTTTTCACGCTGCGAAAGACGCAGAAAAATGGTTGTCTCAGTTAATGGGCCAACCCAAAGTCATTTCGGTGAGGATCCCGCTCCCCACGAACGGGGGCAACTTCAGGACGCTATTCTTGAACGGTCAACTCCATCTTCGCCCCAGCTTGGGAATGCCGTTGATCGCCCCCGTGACGTTGCCTGGCGGGGCGGATGTACAATTCAACGGCTCCAGCACGGCAGATCGGCTGACGCTGGATCGGTCGTGGTCTGGCTTCACGGGCAGCCTTACGTTCAACGGCAACTGCGGCCATGATCAACTTGAGGCCCGCACTGTCAGTCTCCGCGTCACGTTCAACGGCGGAGACGGCAACGACACGTTTCTCGGTGGCAGCGGCGGAGACGATGACGACTCGCTGTGACGAGAATCTCTTCTGCCGGATTAGTCGTCGCTGAATCGAGCGGCAATGAACGGTTCTAGTATGACTCCCCTTGAGCCAGCGCAGACAACTCGGCAGCCCCGATGAGTCCCTTGTGCAGCGCGGTGGCGAGCAGCACTCCGTCGATTCCCGCCGCTTGCAGCGGTTGCAGGTCATTGGCGTCGCGCACGCCACCGCCGGTGATCAATTGGACTTCCGGAGCGATCTTCCGAATGGATTCACAAAGCGCGATCGTGCTCGGCCCCCGTTGTTCGCCGACGCTGGCGAGGTCCAGCACGATCAATTGAGTCACGCCCAAGTCCAACACGTTTTGAACGATGCCCAGCGGCGAAGCGTCCGGCCAATCCGAGTGGCCCAGCATCGGACATCCCGCTTTGAGGTCGAGACTGAAGACGATTCGCGCCGCGCCGAACTCGGACACCAACGAAGAGAGCAATCGTGTGTCCGGGGCGGATTCCAATCCGACAATGACCTTCGTGGCTCCCGCACTCAGCAGGCGATTCGCATCGGTGAGGGATCGGACTCCCGCGTCGATCCACAACTCGAAGCCATCGTCAAGGAGTTGTGGGTAGACGTCGACATTCGGCCGCTGATGCAGAATGCCGTCCAGATCGGCGAGGTACAGCGTCGCCAGATTCAACCGGTGACGAAACGCTCGTGCAACTTGCAGCGGCTCGGCGGATGAAGTCAACACGCTTTCGACCGGCCGGTATTCGTCACGGCGTCCGCCCACGCCGCGCACGACCGCTCCGTTGAGTAAATCGAGGACAGGGAGGATTCGCAGTGTGGAGTGCGAAGTGCGGAGCGCGGAGCATCGGCCGTCGATGTCCAGTTGAGCGGTTACTTGTTTTTGCATTCCGCACTCCGCAGTCCGAACTTCCTTCACACCGTTTTCGACGGCGACGCCGCGCGCTGGCTGATTTCTTCCGGCTTGATCCGGCTCAAACCCGATGCGGTGCCGGTTCGGACTCCGTTCTCTTCGGTCGGACTCAATAACAGTTCGAGCCGCAATGGCAGGAGGATGGTGAAGGTGCTCCCCTTGCCGAATTCGCTGACCAAGGTGATCTCGCCGCCCAAGAGTTTGCACAACTCCTTCACGATCGAGAGTCCGAGTCCGGTCCCCTCGAATTGCCGAGTCAGCGCGTCTTCTTGCCCTGGCTGCAAGCGGCCCTGGCGGAATTTTTCAAAGATGCGTTCTTGCTCTTCCAGCGGGATGCCGATGCCGGTGTCTTCGACTTCAAAGAAGAATCGTTGTTCGTCGCGGCGTCCGGCGCGAACTCGCACGCGGCCCCCTTCGGGAGTGAACTTGATCGCGTTCGAGAGCAGGTTGTTGAGGATTTGTTGCAGCTTGCCGACATCTTGAAACAGCAGCGGAACATCGGGTTCGACTTGCCAAGTCAGTTCGATATTTTTCTTTTCGGCTTGCGGAGCCATCGCCCCGGACTGCCGTTCGATCAAGTCGGTCAGCGAGGTCTCGACCAAGTGCAGCTCCATCTTGCCGCTTTCGATCTTGGCGAGATCCAGCACGTCGTTGATCAGCGACAGCAAAGTGCGACCGGCAATCTGAATGTTGCCGACGTAACGCCGCTGCTTGTCCGACAGGTTATCCGCCGTGTTTAGCACATCGCTGAAACCGAGGATGCTATTGAGCGGCGTGCGCAGCTCGTGACTCATCGTCGCCAGGAATTCGTTCTTGATGTTATTAAGCTCGTACAGCCGCAAGTTCACGCGAGCCAACTCATCCACCTTGCCGTCGAGGTCCGCGTTGACGCTCCGCAATTCTTCCTGCACCGTGACGAGATGCCGCAGCATCCGATTGAACGCATGGCTCAGCTCTTCAAACTCGTCGCCGGTGCGGATGTCGGCCCGCATGTCGAGCTTGCCGTGAGCGATCGCGTCGCTGACCCGCTTCAAGTGCATGACCGGCTTCGTCACGACGTACCGCAACACCAAATAGATGGCGACGATCGCCAGCACGACCTTCAGCAACTCGGCCGAGATCACGAAGGCATTGGTCCGAGCCAGCGAGGCCCGCACGCGGTCGAGCGGCAGCGTGATCTTGGCCACGCCCAGAAAGTCACCGATCTCACGCTTGATTTCGTGGCCTTCGGCATCAAAGCGGTATTCATAGTACTCGTGGTTGTGGCACGAGAAGCAGGACTTGGACGCATACAGCGCGGTGTAGTACTGGTACTGGTTGACTTCGCCGCCAATTTCTTTGACGACCTCTTTCTCGCCGGTTCGGAGCTTTTCCCAAGCTTCCCAATCGCGATCCTCGGTCGGCCGGAACTTGTGAGCGACACCAGCCGCCGACGCCTCGGCATGAAACAATTCGCCCTTGAGAGCACGGAGGTCTTCCGGCTGCACCTCAATGTTCAACTCGTCGATCAGGGCCTCGAAACGCATCTCCGGAGCGAAATATTGGAAATGGGTCTTGAGGAAAAGTGCCGTTGCCAACGATCGCGCGGTCGAGCGTGTCGTCCGATCCAGCAATTTCGTCGTCTGCGAGCGATACAAGAAAAACGTCGCCACCGCGAGCAACGTCAGGCCAGTGCCAAACAGCACCAGTACCTTCAACTCAAAGTTGGTCTCGCCCAGCAGACGCTTTAACCGACGGTACGACATGCGGCGGAGTGTATCGGTTGCACGACGAGTCGTGCATCGAAGCCGTGACCGTGAGGGAGCATTTGCCTTACGGACTGATGACCGCTCCCTTAGAACCCGTCCAACATCAACATCAGGTTTTGATAGGGTGATTTTGTCTTTCTCCGTGCTCCGGCCCTGCCATCCGTGCGGCAACTAACGGTGGTGAAGAATCGCAAAAGACGCGTTGCCGCACGGACGGCAGAGCCGGAGCACGGAGAAAGACGAAACTGGGAAAAATCCCCCGGCTGATCACTGCCGTCAAAACACAAAGTTGTTCTTGGACAGGTTCTTCCGGTCGCGGCTCCCAAAGTTCGCTGCCTCAATGCGAGCGCGATCGGACGCGAATGACGGCTGAATCGGAATTGTCGGCACAAGTCGGCAGAGTGGTGGCCGATCCCGCGGCTCGCCGCTTGTTTTTCGCGGTCGCTCCGGCGGATGATGTCGCGGCAGCGCAACTACTCCGACTGCGCACTTTCGTAGCCGCGTTCGCCAGATCGTCTCACGGGTGGCCGTGCGAAGTATTGTGGTCACCGATTACGCCTCCTCTCGACGGAACTCAGCATGCCCGACTTTCTGGCTTTGGATTGGGAACATCGGCACGTTTGCGGACTGGATGCCGAGGTCACTCACGGTGGCGTGCGCGTGCGGAAAGGTTTCTTGTTGGAGTGGCCGGAGGGCAAGTCCCCCGCAGCCGATGTCCCGGCGGCAGGTAGTTGGTTGGCGGGACAATTCGCCTCGTTGGGGCTGACCGCCAAGAGCGTGTTGGTCACTCTGCCGCGCGAGGATGCGATTGTCCGAGTGCTCGAAGTTCCCAACGTGCCCGATGCGGAGCTGCCCAACGTCGTGAAGTTTCAAGCAGCAGCGAAGTCTGCGCGGCAGTTGGATACGTTGCTGTTGGACTTTTTGCCACTCCCTCCGCGCGAGGGTGTCGCAGGCCGTGAAGTGCTGGTCGCCACGATCGGCCGCGAAATTCTCGACTCTTTGCGATTGGTCCTCTCGCGCACGGGATGCGAGTTGGTGGGAGTCAGTCTGACTGCTCCGGCGATGGTCGAATTGATCGCTCGGCTGGAGAAGTCTGATCCGCCTCCGCGGCACGCGGTCGAGTTGGCGATCGTGGCTCACGAGCAGCTTGTGGAAATCTCATTGCTGCGCGATCGCGCGTTGTTGTTGACGCACTCGGCTCGGCTGCCGGACGACATGAACGCTCCGGATCGCGAGCAGCAAGCCATCGTGGCTGAGGTGAATCGCAGTCTCGTGGCCCTCAAGCGGCAACATCCCGAACTGACGTTGTCGCGAACCTGGCTGTGGGGTGAACCGGACAAGCTGCATGGCTTGGCGGCGGTGATTCGCAAGCGGTTTGCCTGCGAGGTGCATGTCGAAGACCCGCTGGTGCTGCCGGGATTGACGTTCGATGCCGGGGGCGAAGTGGCCTCGAACGCACTGTTTACCGGCCCGGTCGGATTGCTGTTTGGTCAAGCGGGTCGGTTGGCTCAGTCGCTGGACTTCCTGCATCCTCGGCAACCGGTGGTGCCGCGTGATCTGCGGCGGTTGTGGGGCAGTGTCGGCAGCGCGGCGGCGGTGATGGTGCTCATCGGAGCATTCGGGTGGCGGTGGTCCGCGATCCGTTCGCTGGAGACGGAGACGGACGAACTCAAGAGCCAGTCCGAGCAGCTCAAGAAAGAACTGGATGGCGCGGCGGGGCTGGTCAAGAACGTCGACATGGTTGGCCGCTGGGTCGATCAGCGGGTCGCGTGGTTGGATCGCTTGCACGACTTGACCAAGTCGATGCAGGGGACCGATCGCCGCTATCTCCGCAAACTGAATTGTCTGCCGGGTTCTGGCGGAGTCGTCGGGACCGTGCGCGGCGACGGCTTTGCAAAGGACCGCGAAGACATCGACGACTTGACCTCGAAGTTGCTGAGCAATGAAGGCGTGACCGTCGTGCCTCACGAACAAAAGCGGGACGGAGCCGACGGCGATTACCCCTTCAAGTTTGATTTGGATGTGGCCTGGCGGCCGGTGAAGAAAGATTCCAAAAGCGTGAAGAAATAGTAGCCACGCTCGCCAGAGCGTGGGCCGAGTCACCAGCAAGCCCGCACTCTGGCGAGTGCGGCTACTTCTTGAGGTCATCCCCATGCAAATGCGTGAAAAACTTCTGGCGAGCGGATTAGCGGCGGTCGTCGGAATCTTCTCCGTTCCCAAGGTCTGGTCGTGGTTCATTGACCCCGTCGCAGTCGCCGAGGCCAACCGGAACTCCGCGCAAAAGCAACACGACGATCGCAGCTTTCAAAAGCTCCAAGTGGGAGCCAAGAAAACGCGGCTCCAACAGTGGCAGGGACGCAGCCTCTCTCCCAAGCCGACCGAGGCGGCTTCACAGTATCAACAGTGGCTGACCGACATGGCCGAAGTCGTGGCCGAATTCTCGAACGTGTCGGTCGTCCCCGATCCACCACGTCGTTCCGCCAATCAACCGTTCGAGGCGATCGGTGTCACTCTGAAAGCCGAGGCCACGCTGGCTCAGGTCCGGCTGTTTCTGTTTCGGTTCTTCCAAGCCGATGTCATGCAAAGCATCACGCAGTTGAGCCTCGACAGCCCGTCGGCCACGGGCAATCCCAAGCTGGCGGTCCTGATGAAGTTCGAGGCATTGTCTCTGCGCGACGCACCGCCGCGCGGACCCTCGTTGTTCGCTCGCACCGAAGTTGCCGAAGACTGGAACGACCCAACGCAGTCGCTCACGGTGCGACATGCCGAAGACTTCCCGACCAAGACGCCGTTTCTGGTTCGCGTCGGCAAACATTTCTTCCAGGTCAGCGAGGCGACGGGCAATAGTTGGACGCTCAAGCCGGACGAGAACTCCGTCCAAGCAACCGCCAAGCAGTCGGTCGCGCTGCTCACGGAAGAGATCGTGGAACTGGTCCCGATCCACCCGGAGTTCTCGAAACGCAGCATCTCGGACTTCGATCCGATCTTGAAGCGGAACCCGTTCGTGAAGCCGGTGCCGTACGCTCCCAAGTTGGAGATTGACGGTGCGAAGTCCGTCTCGCGCGGCGGATCGCTCGACCTGACCTGCCGAGCCACCGGGTTCGATCTTTCGGCGGGGGAGCCGCTGTTCACGCTCGAAGGTGACAACATCCCCAACGGGCTGTCGCTCGATGGCCGCACCGGAAAGCTGACCTGGAAGCCGGACGACGAGCAACCACTCGGCGACTTCAAGCTCCAAGTGACGGTGAAAGCCGAGGGGCTAAAGCCAAATGAGCCGCTCACTCAAGCGTTGACGGTCTCGCTCAAGCAAACGAACAAGCCGCCGAAGTTCGAGTCGGTCAGCCAACGCAGCGCGGTGCTCGGCAGGGAATTCGTCTTCGCGATCAAAGCCAGCGACGACGATCCCGAAACCAAGCTGACGTTTTCGCTTGGCACCGGAGCACCGGAAGGGGCGAAGATCGACGCGGCCACCGGTGAACTTAAATGGACGCCACCCGCCACGCTCGTCCCCGGGCCGGTCAAACTGACGGTGCAAGTCGCCGACAACGGAAACCCGCCCAACACCGTCAAGCAAGACCTCACAATCAACGTCGGCGACGACCTGGCCCAGTTCACAAAACTGACCGGCATCCTCGAAGTCGGCGGGAAGAAAGAACTGCGACTCTCGGACTTGGCCAACAATCGCTCGATCGTTCTGCACGAGGGAGATCAACTGCGCTACGCCGACATCGAAGCGACAGTCGTGCGCATCGACCGCAAAGCGATCCTGCTCAAGAAGGACGACGTCCTCTGGCGACTGGACCTCGGCGAGACTCTCAGCCAACTGCGCAAGCTCGAACCTGCCGCTGCTCCCGAGGCCCCGGTCAAGCGGGACTGAGTTGAGGACAACGAATGCCGCGAGCCTTGAACGCATTCGCCGTCGCCCTTCATTCGTCGGGCACGATCACTTTCTGATTCGTGATGAACTCGTGAATGGGATTGCATGAAGGCGGCCTTCAGCCACAAGGACTCCAACGAGGTTGCGCCTCAGACCTCCTGAGACACCTGACCGCGATCAAGAAGTGTCTTAGTTGCCGCTTTCACATCATATGGAAGAGTCTCTTTCACCGCAGTCGCCGATGTCCTGCGGACTCTGGTAGGGATGAAAATCGTTTAACGGCAAGCCGGAGGCGTAGCCGGATGTGGCCTACGCCTTCGGCTCGCCGTTAAACGATTTTCGGAGCAGAGAAGCGAGGAGCGCAGAGGTCTGACGAAGGCGTTTACAGGAGGGAGCGCGGAATTGTGTAGATACCAATGGTTTTGCGCCACCGGTGCGCGCCGAAGTCGGAAACCGCTGGCGTCATGCGGCAGTACAACGGCGATCGCGGGAAGATTGAGAACAGCGTCAACCACGTCGCGGACTCAGGGACTTTGATCAGCACAAAAACCCATTGACCCATTTTTCGTGAACGGCCTATAACCCGCCGCCTCAAATCGGCCGGGGGAGTTCGGCCGATCGTCTTATTCTACAGACGCCGCACATGGCGGCAGGGATGCGAAGCCATGACAGGTCAGAATCGCTCATCATCAACATTGCTGTGGATCGCCGTCGGAACCGGAGCCGCGATGCTCGGTGCCGCGATTATCTTTCAAGCCTGGCGTGCTCAGCCCGGCACCGCGGCCGAAGAAAAACCGGGACGCACGACGGGCACGGCCGTCAGCGGAGATAAATCGGGCGGAAGCAACAGCACCTCTGGCAAGGCGAAGCTCAACTCCACAGGGACACCCGCCTCCGCACAAGGGACGAGTGACGACGCCGCACAGATCAGCCGCAACGGCAAGCGTCTGAGCCTCTCGATGCGAGATGTCGAGGCCGAATGCGTCCGGCGACTCGGCCGAGAAGTACTCGACAACATGATCAACCGAGCGACGATTCAGCTCGCCTGTCAGGAAAAAAACGTCGTCGTCACCAGTGCCGAGGTCGATCGCGAAATGACCCGCATCGCGTCGGAATTCAAGATCCCGCTGGAGCAGTACCTGCTCATGCTGCAGACCGAACGGGGCATCAACCCGGAGCAATATCGCAACGATGTGATTTGGCCGATGCTCGCTTTGCGAAAGCTGGCTGGCGAGGAAGTCCAAGTCACCAGTGCAGAGATTAAGAAGGCGTTCGAGCGCGACTATGGTCCGCGCGTGAAGGTTCGCATGATCCTGTGCGACAACCAGCGGCGTGCTCAGACCGCTTGGCAAAAAGCCAAGGAAGACCCGGACAACTTTGAGAAGTACGTCCAGGAATACTCGATCGACCAAGCCAGCAAGTCGCTCGACGGCACCATTCCGCCGATCCCGCGTCACTCCGGCAGTCCCAACATCGAGGCGACCGCGTTCAAGCTGCAACCGGGTGAAGTCTCGGCCATCGTGCAGCTCGACAATGCCGCCCAGCGATATGTCATTCTCAAATGCGAAGGCCGCACCGATCCGGTTGTCCGCGAACTCGACGAAGCGGTGAAGGCTGAACTCGAAGACCAACTCAAACGCCAAAAGGTTCAGGAACAAGTCGCGGTCGTGTTTGAGAATCTCAAGAAAGAAACCCTCGTCCACAACATCCAATACGGCACGACCACCGGAGGGAGTAAGCCATCGACGGTTGCTCGCACTCAGAGCGCCAAACCCGGCGAAACTCGCCCCGCCACGAAGCCCGCTCCGGCCGATGAAGAGACCGACTTGATTCGTCCCGCCAGCGCGAAGGGGACCGCCACCAAAACGGTGAGACCCGCCGCCGCCAATGATGAAGACCGAGGCTCGCCGTTGCCCACGACGCGCAGCATTCCGAAACGTCCCACGACTTCCTCGAAGTAGCCCGAAGCGTCCGTTTTGAAGTTGAACTCGTTCGAACCGATTCGACCACGACACCAAGAATCAGGCCCGAATTCATTCGTTTCATTCCTCTGACCAGATTCCTCTGATTGGAATCCTGAAACACAGGTTCGCCTTTTGAATCAAAGGAATCTGGTCAAAGGAATGACGACGACGACTTGAGAAATTGTCAAATCCAAGCGCAGCCGAGTTCATAGCGACCAACTTCTCATCGCTCCGCGGGTCAGTAGAATCCGCCCGCCGTTCGAGTGCCGCGGAAGCGCATCCACCGGCTGCTGAGCAAATCCCCTCGCCCCATTTTGCGCTCCCTGCCACTATGCGAAGTGAAACCGAAGCATCGTTCTCCGATGAGCCGTTCAAGATCCCGGTCGCTGACCGAGTCAAGCGGCTGCCGCCGTATCTGTTCGGCAAGATCAACAAGCTCAAGCACAAGAAGCGAAAAGACGGCATCGACGTCATCGACCTCGGCATGGGCAACCCCACCGATCCGCCCGAACAATTCGTCATCGAGAAGATGATCGAGTCGCTCGCCGACTCGCGCAACCACCGCTACTCCGTCAGCAACGGCGTGGAGAATTTGCGTCGCGAAGTCGCCAAACGCTACGACCGCAAGTACGGCGTAAAGCTCAACCCGGAATCGGAAGTCATCGCCTGCATCGGCTCCAAAGAGGGCTTCAGCCACATGTGCCTGGCCCTCATGGGACCGGGCGACACCGCCATCGTGCCGGCTCCGACATTTCCGATTCACTCGTATGCCGTGATGCTCGCCTCCGGCAACGTCATTGCGCTCGACGTTCGCAATCCCGAAGAGTTTCTCTCCAACATCGCCTACACCTGCGAGCACCTCTTCCCGAAGCCGAAGCTGGTGATCGTCAACTTCCCGCACAACCCGTCGGGCACTTGCATCGAGCAAGACTTCTACGTTGACCTCGTGGCGCTGGCGAGGAAGTATCAGTTCCTCGTCATCAGCGACTTCGCCTACGCCGACATCTGCTACGACGGCTATCAAGCCCCCAGCTTTCTGGCGACTCCCGGAGCGATCGACATCGGCGTCGAACTGACAACGATGAGCAAAGGCTACAGCATGGCTGGCTGGCGAATCGGTTTCTGCTGCGGCAACTCAGAGATGGTTCGCGCCCTCGGCACGATCAAAGGCTATTACGACTACGGCATCTTCCAAGCGATCCAAATTTCCGCGATCGTCGCGATGCGTCACGGCGACGAAGCCATCGACCGACTGTGCGTCGAATACCAACATCGCCGCGATTCGCTGGTGGATGGACTCAACCGCCAAGGCTGGGACATCGAAACTCCGAAAGCGGGCATGTTCGTGTGGGCGAAAATTCCCGAACCGTGGTCCGAGATGGGATCGATTCCCTTCGCGATGAAACTGCTCAACGAAGCTGGCGTCGCCGTCAGTCCCGGTCTTGGCTTCGGTCCCGAAGGGGAAGGATTTCTGCGATTGGCCGTCGTCGAAAACGCACAGAGACTTCGTCAAGCCGTCCGAGAAATCGGCCGTTGTCTCAAGCCCGAATCCGTCCCCGTTTGATAAGTTTTCGCCAACTCAAGAAGGGCTTGCATCACTTCGCAGCATCCAGTACACACCCCGCCTCAATAATGGACGCCGCGTGCGTAACTTTTCCTCGATAGCTCAATCGGTAGAGCGAGTCCGCCAGTGGCGGATTAACCGTTAGGTTCTTGTTCGTGACTTTTCCTCGATAGCTCAATCGGTAGAGCGAGCGGCTGTTAACCGCTAGGTTCTTGGTTCGAGTCCAAGTCGAGGAGCTTCCCCAAACGGGACCAGCCATCAGGCCGGTCCCGTTTGCATTTCTACGTTGGCGAATTGCCCGAATGGTGATCGAACCCGAAACCAATCCGTTCTGGGTTTATGTGCTGGTCAGTGAGACGACCGGGCGCAGGTACATCGGCCAGACTCAAGATCTCAACCGGCGTCTCACCGAGCACAACAATCCCGAACACAACCTGCGAAAGTTCACCTCCCGAAACGTCGGGCCGTGGCGATTGGTCTATTCCGAAAAGCACGCCACCCGAGCGGAGGCCATGCAACGAGAGCGATGGCTCAAATCGGGGGCAGGGCGCGCTTGGCTCAATCGCTCAATCGGTAGACTGAGTCCGCCAGTGGCGGATTAACTGCTAGGTTCTTGGTTCGAGTCCAAGTCGAGGAGCTTTCCCAAACGGGACCGTCCATCAGGCTCGGTCCCGATTGCATTTCTAGGTTGGCTGGTCTGCCAAATTAGGATCGAAAGTTGTGAAACCGATTCGCCAACCGATTGGTACGATGCCCAAGGCCGATCCATTTTTTGACCTAGGGGACATTTCCATGCTTTGCTTCACTCGATCTTATCGCCCTTTTTTAATGGCGGTGGTTTGCTCACTGGCCACCTTGGGAATGTTTCGCCCAGTGCTGGCCGTCGATGCCGACCTCGCGAAATCGACTCCCAGCGGGGCGGTCTTCTTCGCCGAAATCTCCGGCTTGGATGAGTGGATCGACAAGCTCCAGCACTCGGAGTTGGTCCTGACCTTGCCAGCGAATCCGCAAGTTCAGGCGTTTTATGCCTCACCGCAAGGACGCAAGGCCGACGCCGGTCGCAAGATGATCGAGAACCAGTTGGGCATGGATCTCTGGACGCTCGGCAAGGCGACGATGAGTGGTCGAGTCTCGGTCGCGCTCTATCCGCACGAGGGTCGCAAGGAGCCGGATGCCGTCATCGTTGTGCAGGTCAAAGATATCGCGGCGCTCGACAAAGTTCGCGAACGAGTCGCGCCGCTGCTGACGCTGATCGAAGAAAGAATCAGCCACTCGATGGGGCCGGGCAACGTGCCGGTGCGAAGCATCGATGGCAAGCTCTTCATCGCCGAGCGACTCGATTGGATCGTGGCCGCCAGCACCAGCGAGTTGATGAATCGCACGCTCGCGCTGCGAAGCGGAACCGTCGAAGAAAGCGTGAAGTCGCTCGCGGACGATGCTCCCTTCGTGGCCATGACTAAACAACTTGGTTCGCAGCATCTCGTGCGCAGCTACGTCAATCTGGAACTCGTCGCGAAAGGGATGGGCGGACGGCTCGGCCCGGAGAAGTTGGACAACCCCGCCGTGTCGCTGTTGCTCGGCGGCTTGTACGAACTCGCCAATCGCAGTTCGTTTCTCGGTTCGACGCTGGACCTCGACAGCCAGCGGCTGGTCATCAAACACGAAGTCGCCGGCAAGCCGGAGTCGCTGGGCGAGAAATACGCGCCGCTGTTCGCGGCGGCGGATAAACCAGATGCCGGTTCGCTGCCGAATGTTCCTGGTTTGATCGGCGGTTGGGTTCTGCATCGTGACTTCGCCGGCTGGTACAAACGCCGCGAAGAATTGCTGCAAGCGAAAGTGCTGCCGGAGTTCGACAAGTTCGAGGCGGGCTTGGCCAATCTGCTGCCGGGCAAGGATTACACCACCGACATCCTGCCGACGTTCGGTCGCAATCTGACGTTCGTCGCCGCACCGCAGGACTACAGCCACTTGAATGGCAAGCCGGGACTGCAACTCCCCGGCTTCGCGCTCGTCTGGGATTTGGCCAAGCCGGAAGAGGCCGAGCAGACTTTGAACCTGCTGTTCCAGACGGTCGCGATGATCTCCAACCTCGAAGCCGGCAAACAAGGCCGACAGCCGTGGGTGCTCTCGTCCGAGAGTTACAAGAACGTGCAAATCCAATTCGGCAAGTACGGCCAAACGCCCAAGGGAGATCGCCTGCCGATCGTCTTCAACTTCATGCCGGCAGCGGCCCGTGTCCGCGACAAATTCGTGATGGCCTCGTCGGTCGATCTCTGCAAGCGCCTCGTCGATGTGTACCTGACGCCGACGACGACAACTGCGACCGCGAAACCGACTCGCAATGATTTTTTGTTTGAACTGACCGGCGAAGCGTTGGCCGGAATCCTCGAAGCCAACCGCGGCCTGCTCGAAGCCCGCTCGGTCGCGCAGGAAGGCAAGACGTCCGATCAAGCTCAAACCGACGTGACCACTCTGCTGCAACTGGTCCGAGCCGTCCGTACGCTGCGTCTGACCAGCGGAGCCGAAGCAGACGGCTATCGCGTGCAACTGGAAGCGGTGTGGAAGTAGTCGCGAGTGAAGTCACCATGGACTGCGGCAGCCTGCTGCCGCTTTCCCCTCAGCAGCCTGCTGCTGAGGGGAGTTTGATAACAATTCTTTTCCATTCGCCTCAATTCACTCCAACTTTAACGCTCGTCCCACAGCAGGCTGTGGGACGAAAAGCGGTAGCAGGGCTGCCGCAGTCCAAGCTCAACAGAATCTCTCTTCCTATGACTCGCGACGACATCCAACAACTCATCCCACACCGCGATCCGTTTCTGTGGCTCGACGAGATCGTCGAACTGACCGAGACGCGAATTCATGCGCGCATGTTTCTCTCGCCGGACCTGCCGGTCTTCAGCGGTCATTATCCAGACTTTCCGGTCTTTCCCGGAGTGCTGCAACTTGAAGCCGCCATGCAGGCCGGAGCCGTTCTGATCGCAAAGACGGCCACGATGGCTCCTGGCAAAGTTCCGGTTGCCACACGGATTAACAACGTGCAGTTCCGCCGCATGGTCCGCCCCGGCGAGACGCTCGAAATCGAAGTCGAACTGACGGAGCGCATGTCAAATGCGTTCTTCCTGACCGGCAAAGTCTCGGTCGGCGGCCAAGTTTCCGTGCGTTTGGAGTTTGCTTGTGCGGCGGCTGATGCTGCGGGTTGATCGAAGAAAACGGTATCACGGCTGTCGGCCATCGGCTCACGGCTTTCGGCCGGATGTCCGCGCGAGCGAACTCTGATCACGACTGTGCGTTCTGTGAACGATTTTGCGGGATGGAAAAAGATGGCCAATCGCTTCACGTCATTGCGAGCACAAATTCGCCTCGAAGGAGTTGTCGGGTGCATCCCAGGTTTTGTTGTTTTGATAGCGGTCGGAAAACGTCAATAGGAGAAAACGAGATTTCTGGTTTAAGCTGAGCGCGATGGGGGGAAATGGAGAACCTTTGGGAGGTCAGCATGGATG
>JBJXEX010000001.1:0-37163 GCA_046156195.1 Planctomycetaceae bacterium
CATCCATGCTGACCTCCCAAAGGTTCTCCATTTCCCCCCATCGCGCTCAGCTTAAACCAGAAATCTCGTTTTCTCCTATTGACGTTTTCCGACCGCTATCAAAACAACAAAACCTGGGATGCACCCACAGCCATAGTGAGGCAACTTTCGGGCTTCTGCTTTGAGCGGGACGACTACTACACTCCGCCCCGTTTTCCGCCTGAGTCCACGTCGGCGATGGTCGGCGTCCTGCCTCGTTCAACCCGCCTCACAATCACGCCCCTCACAGTCACAAGGTCTTGGTATGAGGTTTCGCGTTCGCGCCTCGTCAGTTTGCAATGTTTGCGGAGCCACGCCGGTTTGGCTGTTGGCAACGCTCGCCCTGGGTCTGTTGTCCGGTTGCCAAAAGCAGGACGAGATCCGCCGCTACGAAGTGAAAAAGATGCCGCAGGTGGAGCGGCCTGAGAAGGTCCGGTCTCCGTCAGACTCACCGATGCGGCCAGCCGGTCATGGGATGGCTGTCAGCGAGCGAATGCTCGGAGCCATTGCCTCGCAGGGACGAACCTTGTGGGTCTTCAAAGTCGAGGGGCCGAAGGATGTCGTGGCCGATCAGATGCCGAAGTTCTTGGGACTGATGAAGTCTCTGAAGTTCGACGACGACGCGACTGAGCCGCCTCAATGGACGTTGCCGGAAGGTTGGACCGAACGGAAAAACGAAGATCCGAAAAGCCCCCGTTTCACAACGCTGCTGGTCAAGACAGACGACAAAGACTTGCCGCTGTCCGTCCTGCGATTGCCGGTGCCGACGGACCAGCCGATCGAACGGATGCCGTTGCTGATCGTCAATATGTGGTGCGACCAACTCGGACTGCCGGAGAAAACCGCCGCCGATCTGGAGGCCGAAGAACAGCCGAAAGGTGCCGAGGTTCAACATCTGGATGTCTCCGGCACGCAGATTACGTTGGTGAACTTTCTGGCTCCGGCGCGACCTGCTTCCAGTCCCGCTCCCGCTTCGGTCGCGGCGAATGGGCTGCCGCAATGGAACGTGCCGGAAGGCTGGCAACCTGCCCCCGGAAACCAATTTTCACTGGCGGCGTTCGAGGTCAAAGAGGGTGACAACTCGATCAAGACGACGATCAGCCGCGCCGGCGGAGACTTGTTGGAGAACCTCAATCGTTGGCGCGGTCAGCTTGGGTTGAAGGCTTGGTCGCCGGATGAAATGAAGAAGACCGTCAAGACGCTGTCGATCGACGGACAGGATGGCACGCTGGTGGAACTCGTCGGCACGGATCCGCGAACGGAAAAGCCGAGCTGCATTTTGGGGCTGATCGTCCCACACGCCGATGACACTTGGTTCTTCAAACTGACCGGCGATGTGGAATTGGCGCAGCGCGAGAAAGCCCACTTCGAAGCGTTCGTGCAATCGGTGAAGTTCGATGCTGCCGCGCCGGAAAGTCCTGTTCGACCGGAACCTGTCCGGCCCGCTCCTGGTCCCGGCCCTTCCCCTCGTCCCGGGCCGATTGCGGCCGCGCCGAAAGGGCTGTCGCAATGGAAGGTGCCGGACGGTTGGCTGCCTGCCCCTGGAAACCAATTTTCACTGGCCGCGTTCGCGGTCAAAGAGGGACCGAATTCCATCCAGACGACGGTCAGCCGCGCCGGCGGAGACTTGTTGGGAAACCTCAATCGCTGGCGCGGACAACTTGGTTTGCCGGCGTGGTCGGCGGACGAAATGAAGAAGACCGCCAAGTCGCTGTCGGTCGATGGCCATGACGGCACGCTGGTGGAACTGGTCGGCAAAGATGCTCGCTCAGGAAAGCCAAGCTGCATTCTGGGTCTGATCGTGCCCCACGGCGACGACACCTGGTTCTTCAAACTGATCGGCGATGCCGAACTCGCACAGCGCGAGAAAGATAACTTCGAAGCGTTCGTGCAATCGGTGAAGTTCGAGTAGCCGTTGATTGTTTATACCTCGCGCAGTGTCGAGTGAGTCGTTTAACCGCAAGCCGGAGGCGTGCGCGACGTCCGGCACGCACGCCTCCGGCTTGCGGTTAACCAACGCGGCGAAGCCGCAATGTGGCTCGACGCTCCGCGTCGAGAGTCGCGACGCGGAGCGTCGCGCCACAATGCGCGCACGCCGACAAGAATCTGACAACTAGTAGTACGATGACTCGTTACCCATGCTCCGCGTGGGAACGAGTTAATCCAATACGGGAGCAACCATCATGGCAACAGCAGACATCCTCAATGAACGTGGCGACGCTGGTTCGCACATCGCCGTCGGCCCGATGGTCGAAAAGCTGATGCGGCCGTTGGCCTCGCTGAAGCTCACCGTCGCGCTGCTGTTTCTCGCGGCGTGTCTCGTGTTTGCCGGCACGTTGGCTCAAGTCGATAAGGACATTTGGCAGGTCGTCGAGGAATACTTCCGCTGTTGGGTGGCGCGGATCGACTTGCAAGTCTTTTTCCCCCCCGCCTTCTTTCCGAACTTGCTGTTCGCTCAACGGCCCGACTTGCCCGCTTGGATGGTCGTCCCCTTTCCGGGAGGCCGGTTGATCGGCACGCTGATGTTTCTAAATCTGGTGGCCGCTCATGGCATCCGGTTCAAGGCGCAGGCAAAGGGAAACCAGTTGTGGGCCGGCATCGGAGTCATTGGCTTGGGGATGCTGGCGACCTGGCTGGTTGTGGCGAGCGGTTCCAGTGCGGACGGCTTGCAGAGCAATAGCTGGGTCTCGTGGGAGACGTTGTGGACTTTCTTCAAACTGGGTCTGACGGCTGTGTGGGGCGGATCGTTCTACGGTGCCCTTCAGTTGTCGCGGTTCAATCCGGGCGATGTACCGGCCAAAGTCAAATTCTGGGCGGCGAACATTCTCTGTTTTGTTTTGGGCCTGATCGTGGCCGCGTTGTGGGTGAAGGGGGACGCGGCTCGGTTGGATGATTCGTCGATGCGGATTCTGTGGCAGTTATTGAAAGCCACGTTCGCCGCCGTCGTGATGCTGATCGGCTGCGTAATGGTCTTCAAGAAACGAGCCGGGATCGTGCTGCTACACGGCGGCATCGGGTTGATGATGCTCAGCGAATTGCTCGTCGGCCTGACGGCGGTCGAAGCTCAGATTTCGTTGGAAGAAGGTCAGACATCGAACTTCGCCAGCGATCATCGGTCGTCCGAGTTGGCGATCGTCGAATCGGCTGGCAAGGATTCCGAAGCACATGTCGTCGTGCCGGGATCGCGATTGAAAAGCAGTATCGGTCACGGCCCGATCACGAATGAGTTGCTGCCGTTCGACATTGAGGTCTTGAAGTATTACGGCAACGCTCGCCTGAGAGAGCCGACGGAAGAACACAAAATTGAAGCCACGCAGGGGGTCGGCAAGACCGCCGCGCTGGTGCCGGTCGGCGGTTCGACGGGTGTCGATACCGACAGCAAGGTGGACATGCCGGGTGCGTACGTCCGTCTGACGAAGCGCGGCAGCAAAGAGGAAATCGGCATCTATCTGCTCAGCACGCTCCTCGCGATGCAGGACCGGACCGAGTCGGTCGCGGTGGATGGCAAGACCTACGAACTCTCGCTGCGCTTCCGCCGCGATTACAAGCCGTACACGGTCGAACTGATCGACGTCGATGGCACGAACTACGTCGGCACGAGCACCGCCCGAAATTATTCTTCGGACATTCGCGTGACCGATTACTCACAGCTCACGAAGGACGGCGAGCCACGCGTCTTCGAGCATCACGTTTGGATGAACAACCCGCTGCGATACGCGGGCGAGACCTTCTATCAAAGCGGCTACAACCAGGCGAACGCCCGGGAGTACTCGACGCTGCAAGTCGTCACGAACAGCGGTTGGATGATTCCGTATGTGGCGTGCATGATCGTCGCCGTCGGCATGTTCTTTCAGTTTGGAGTGACGCTGCTGCGGTTCTTGGATCGCCGTGCCCGCGAGACCAAAGTCATTGAGGCCGTCCAAGCGACCGGGGCGACATTCTGGGTGCCGATCGTGGTGGTCGCGTTTCTGGCGTTGTGGGTCGTCAGCAAGACCAAAGCTCCGGCGGTCGCCGACAAGCAGTTCGACTACGCGGCGGCGGGACACTTGCCCGTCGCGGCCGATGGTCGCATCAAGCCGCTCGACACCTATGCTCGCAATCTGCTGCGGATCATCTCCGGCACCGAGACCTTCAAGCTCGAATACCAAGAGAACGGCCAGACCAAGACACGCACCGAGCCGGCCATTCGCTGGCTGCTCGACCTGTTCGCCAAGCCGGACGAGGCCAAGCATCACAAAGTCATCCGCATTGAAAACCTCGAAGTCCTCAAGGCGCTGAATCTGAATCCTCGCAAAGGCTATCGCTATTCGATGTCCGAAATCGTCGAGCAGCCAGATGAGAAGGACAAACCGTTCCGCGAGCGGCGCTTCGTGAAGCTCGGCGAGAAGACGGACGCGGCCCGCAAGAAGGGGGCTGCCAACATGAGTGTCGAGGACCGCAAGGCGATCGAGTTCGAGCGGAAGTTCGGCTTGTACGAATCGCTGTCGCGCTTCGCCGAGAAGCCTGAGCTTGAAGTTCGCGCGCCGCTGGAACTGATGCAGCGAACGCTCGGCTTCGAGGCGGCGCTGCGGGAAACCAAACTCCCGCGCGTCGTGCCGCCGGCCACCGACTCGGACGATTACTGGGACTTCCTCACGCTGGCCGAGCTCCTCGAACCGATCGATCAACAGAAGGAACATCGGCTGCTCGTGAAGTTCACCGCCGAGCAACTGAGGGAAGCGCTCGAAGACGAGCGCCTTTCAATGGACGAGAATGCCCAGCTCACCGAATCGCGGAACTGGCTGAAGCGACGCTACCCCGACGTGGAGAAGATCGACAAGACGGATGTCGATGCACTGTCGAAGGGAGAGCCTCGCCCAGCGTCTCCGTCCGTCGCGGCTTGGCGAAAGATTCTGACGGACTATCAAACCGGCGATGTGTCGAGCTTCAACGGGGCAGTGAAGACCTACTGTGCTTCGTTGAAAGACCGCTCATTCGGTGGCGTGGGGATGAGCCGTCTCGGCTTCGAGTGCTTCTTCAATTCGTTCCAGCCGTTCCTGCTCGCGTCGATGATCTACTTCCTTGCCGGGCTGCTGGCGTTCGGGGCCATGATCGGCTGGGCACGCACGCTGAATCGCACCGTGTTTGCCATCTGCCTCTTCACGTTTGGACTGCACACGCTCGCGTTGATCTCGCGGATTGTGATTTCGGGCCGGCCGCCGGTGACGAATTTGTATACGACGGCGGTGTTCATCGGCTGGGGGATCGTTTTACTGGGACTGGCTCTGGAGAAAATCTACAAGATGGGAATCGGCAACGTGATCGCCACCGGAGCCGGCTTCGCGACGCTCTTGATCGCTCACTTCCTGAGCGGCGACGGCGACACCTTCAAAGTGTTGGTCGCGGTGCTCGACACTCAATTCTGGCTGGCGACGCACGTCACCACGATCAATATGGGCTACGCGATGACGTTCCTGTCGGGAATTCTGGGGCTGATCTACGTCGCTTATCGCCAGCCGCTCCTGTTCGCGTTCGTGATGTCGGCGCTGCTGGCCATCGCTTGCTACCAGCTTCCCAGTCCGATCGCCGAGATGATCGAATCGCTGTTTGACATCACGATCTCGGCCGGGACGGTGAGATTGCTGGGCATCATCGGTGGCATGACCGGCGTGGCCGCGACCACATGGGCCTTCACGCAGCCGGTGTATCGCGACGCCCAACCGCTGACTCCTGAGTTGGAGAAGAACTTGTCGCGGATGATTTACGGGACGCTCTGCTTCGGCATCTTCTTCAGCTTCGTGGGAACGGTGCTGGGGGGCTTGTGGGCCGACGACAGTTGGGGCCGCTTCTGGGGTTGGGATCCGAAAGAAAACGGAGCGCTCATCATCGTGCTGTGGAATGCGCTGGTTCTCCATGCTCGCTGGGGCGGCATGGCTCACGGACGTGGCATGGCGGTGCTGTCTATCTTCGGCAACTGCGTCACCGCCTGGTCGTGGTTCGGAGTGAATGAACTCGGCGTCGGCCTACACAGCTACGGCTTCACCGAAGGGGTGCTGCTGGCACTGGGCCTGTTCGTGGTCAGCCAACTGCTCATCATGGGGATCGGCTGCCTGCCGAAACGGGGAGACGGCGCTCCCCTGCTGACAGCGGCGGAATGACCGCTTTGTGAGCCGAACGCACTAGCGTCGGGCGATTCGCCGCCAAACGTCACCCACCAAGGCCCGTGGCTAACGCTATCGGCTCACAAAGCGAGCATGTGGAATCGTGAATACCGACAAGGAATTGAATCAGATTTTCTCGGTGGCTCCGGCGGAGCTGTATCTGCTGTTGGGGCTGCCGATTCCCGGCAAAGTTCGAGCGAGATCGGTCACCTTCAAGGAACTGGAAACCTCGACCGACTTGGTGGTCGAACTTGTGTTCCCCGACAGCGACACACCGGTTCGGATCGCCGAGTTTCAGGGGTATCGAGACAAACAGTTTCTCCCCAAGTTCATGGTCCGCTGTGGGCTATTTCGAGTTCAGCATCCGCATCAGCCGGTGCGGGGGCATGTGATCTATTTGGATCGAACATTCGAATCGGCGGCTGTGGATGACGGCGGACTGTTTTGCCCGCAAGTCAGCTATCTCCCCGATTTGATTCAGCAACTCCAGCAAAGCCATCCAAACTCGCCACTATTGAGTGTTCTCCACCCGCTGACCGCCACCACCGAAGCCGAGTTGACTTCCAGCGCAAGCGCCGATTACGACAATCTGCGAGCGACTCCGGAACTGACCGAAGAACAGCGTTCAACCTGGCTGAACGTGTTCCATTTCTGGCTGATGAAACGATTGAACAAAAGTCTCAAGGAAATCCAAACCATGATCATCACCCAACTCCCGGAAGTCGAAGAACTCGTCTGGGGCCAAGAACTCAAAGCCAAATGGACTGGCGAAGGACGTACCGAAGGACGTACCGAAGGACGTACCGAAGGACGCATCGAGAGCTTGGAACTTCGGATTGGTGATTTGCGAAAACAGGACGAACGATACGACAAACTTCACGCCGATGGCGAACTCACCGACACCGGCTACGAGCGTCTGAAGACAGAGGTGTCGGAGCAGCTTCAGCAGCTTGAAACCGAATTGATTCGGGTGAAACAACTCCGTTCGTAAAATGTCGGTAAGACCTATCGGGGAGCGGGGGTCGGCGCGTTGCTGTCGATGAGCACCGCCGGGCCTTCGCGGGGCGTTCGCTCCGAACCACCTTCGGACTCCAACAGGTTCAGCAGCGAGCGGGCTTCGCCACGGACGTCGGCCTCGTCGTAGCGGTTGAGTCCGGCTCGGCGCAATGTCAGTTCCGCGGCTTTGCGGACTTGTTCGGTGAGCTGCTGCTCCAACAACACTTGCCGAATGCGTCCCAAGGCCACACGGGCCAAGGCCGGTGAAGCGGAGCTGTCAGTGCGATAGATGTTGACGACCTCCTGCATCTTCTCGACCGACAAGGCGTAGTCCCGACGCAGCGCGGCCAGTTGCCCCTCAAAGTAAACCAGCATCTGGTCGTTGCCGATCTGATTGCGGAACTTCTTCAACTGCGCGGCGGCAACCTCCGCGTCGTTCATCTCCAACGGGATCGCCACGAGGGATTGCGCAATTGTTTGGCGGCGACGCGGATCGGTTTGTTGCTCGATGGCTTTCGCCAACTCTTGGCACGCATCCTCGACGCGCCCCCCTTTGCCGATCGACCAACACTGACGCAGCAGGATCGCGGTGTTCGCGGGGAAGTGTTCGCGGAGCGAATCGTATTGCTCGAACACTGCCGGCGACGGCGGCAAGCGGTTGAGCAAGTTGGCAAATTCGACGGCGGCCGACTCGGTACGGTCCTGGCGTTTGTACAACGTCGCCGCCGTCGAGATCGTCTCGGCCGATTGCTTGGAGAGCAGCAACACGCGAACTCGCTGCCGCAACAGGGCGATCCCATCGGGCTCTTCGCGTAGCAGGACGTCGATCAGCTTCAGAGCATCAGCAGGTTGCTCGAACCAGATCGCCATCTCCACCAGTTCGCGCTGGGATTCGGGGATCTCGGCGGCGAGCGACAAGGCGGTCTTCAAACTGGCTTGAGCATTATCCAACTGCGCGCGAGCGGCACGCAGCTTCCCATCGGATCGCTGCTTCACATGCTTGGCTTGGTAGGCAAAGACCGCATATAGAGACACGGCCGCCGCCGAGGGATGCTCGTCGTGCAATTGCAGCAGCGGCTCGATCGCCGATTCGTCCCCTTCAAACAACTTCAGACGCAGCGAGTAGCCTTTGTACTTGGGATTCTTCGGAGCGGCGGCGAGTGCCAAATCTGCCTCGGCCTTCGCGGCCGAAGCGCGATCCAATTGTTCGAGCGCACAAGCTCGTAAGTAATGCCCTTCGGCGGTTTGATCACCGGAACCTTCCGAGAGCTTGTCGAGTGCCTCCTGGGGCCGTTCAAACTGCAACGCTTTTCTCGCTGCCAACGCCGCCGGAGAGAGCCGCTCGCCCCCGCAGCCGCAGCAGAGCACGAGCATCCCGCCGAGCACGAGAAGAATCTGGATTGAAGAGGCTGACTTCATGTTTGACTCGTCGTTCTTTGATCGAAACCGCCATCGCCGTCGCGCATCAATACGTCAGTCGAAAATGGAATTGGTTGTCGCCGGATTGAACTTCGCGCGTCAGCCGGGTTGCCTTGATCGCTCCGCTCAGCCCGTCGGGCAAGTCGGCGGATTTGCCAATCGCGTCGCTCTCCGCGTTGATTCGTTGGACGCGGATCGTGACTCGGTGCCGGCCGATTTTGGCACCCGATTGCGATTCGTCCAACCTCAGTCGGAAGCGACCGGCCTCATCGGAGGTCGCCGTCGAGATTCGTCCCGCGGCCTGACCGGAACTGCTCAACGGCTCGAACAACACTTCCGCCACGGCTGGATGTCCGCAGAAGGTGACGTCGCCACGGACTTCCGCCAGCGACTCGTCACGCTGGCCGCAGCCGGACAATGCCAGCAGCAGCAAGCTCAGAGCAGACGCGATTCGTGAGGGAAGTCGAGGCATTCGTGAATCCGTGTAAACGATTGGGGTCAGGCACTTCGGAAATTCGGAATTGGCCGGGGCCTATTCCGAATTTCCGAAATGCCAGACCCCTGGGCTGAAGTGCCTGACCCTTGACTCTCAATACGCCTGCGACGCGATGGTCTCTCGACCGCTGATGGTTGAGAGGGCCTCGAAAACTCCCTGGTCGATGCTTTGATTCAGGAACCGCACATTGCCGTCGGCGAAGAGGAACTCGGCACCGCTGACGTGCGTGGACTGGAACGAGAACAACGGCCGTTCGTTCGTCGTCACTCCCAGCACCAGCGGTCGCGGATTCATCGGAAACGGGACTCCGGTCCCCGGCGGCGAGATCGGGCAATCGGGGAGTTGAATGTCTCGCGTTACCGCGAACGGATCGGCGACCCACGTCGTTCCCGCCGGAGCAAAGTACACGACCGCTGCCATCCCCCACGGGTACTCGACCGGCAACGTGGGGAATGTGTTGTTCGGCCCGCTGTAGGTCAGCAGGCCGCCCGACTTTTCGCCGAGCACAAAAGTCTGCGACGAGCCGTCGCGAATGTCTTGCGGACGGCAGGTGCTGTTGTAGCCGAACGCTCCGCGAGTGCTCCCCGGAGTCTGCTGCCAGAAGTGCAACAGGCCACCCGGACAAGCCGCCTCCGGTCCCGGAAGCGCGCGGATAATGTCCGTGCCGTGACTGAACGAATAATCGGAAGGAGCACCTTGCATCCAGAGACTCGGACTGCCCAGCGAGGAGGTCAGATGCGAGGCGCTGGGGCAAACCAGCGTCGAGATCTGCGTGGCATTGAGAGGCCACATCGAGTGATCGTTGATGTCGGTCATGCTCGACAGCCAGGTCATGCGGAAGTCGAACTTCTTGTGCAGCGCCGCCTGATCGAGATACGGCAGCATCAAATGGAACCCTGACCAATGCGAGCGGTACTGCAACGCCAAGCCGCCCGGCGGAGGGGGCGGGTTGCCGTCCTCTTGCCGCACAAAACTGGGGGGAAAGCAGCGGTGAGTCCCTTCGTAGTTGGCCAATCCCAAGCCAATCTGCTTGAGGTTGTTTTGACACTGAGCCATCCGTGCCCGCTCGCGAGCTTGCTGGACGGCGGGCAACAGCAGAGCCATCAAAACCGCGACGATTGCGATCACAACCAACAGCTCAACCAGCGTGAAGCCGCCGCTGCCGCGAGCCGCGATGACCAGATGTTTTTTCTCGAAATCCCTCATGGTGCGGGATTCTAGGAGACGCCTCGACAATCGGGCGATGGCAGTTCCAGGAAGGTCGGGCACCGAGAATCGGCCGGTACGGCAAACGATTGATCGCCTCGCTTGGCACGAGGCACATGTCACCCGAAGCGCCAGCGTGGGAGTGTGTTGCGTCCCATGAATCAAAGGAATCTGGTCAAAGGAATGAAGACAAGCTGAGAAATTGACAAAACGGTGCGGAGCCGAGTTCAAAGCGCGCAACTTCAAACCCGGCGCTTCGGGTGACATTTTTCAACAGGCCAGACCAACAGCCTGGCCAGAGTGCGGGTGAACGCCGACAAGCCCCGCGTTCTGGTGAACGCGGCTACGTCCGGCTCGCAGTTTTGAAATTGCGTCTACGGAATTCCGATCGGCCAGCCATCAATACCGTGAAGACATCGCAAGACCGCGTGTTGGTCTTGCCGATTTTGTTCCCCTCTCGATCTTCGCCACCCAAATTGGATTTGGAGAATTCGCAATGAAGCTGTCGTCCTGGCTGAATCGTCTGTCGTCTCGCCGCCAAGTTCGCCGCCCTGTGCTCGTGGCGGAGATTTTTGAACCGCGAGCCCTGATGGATGCGACTCTTCCGAGCCTCATCGAGCAGACCAGTGAAGTGGAAGCCACGTCCGAAGAGATCGTCACCTTCGGCGCACCGGAGAATGGCGAGGATCCAAATGTCATTTTCTATTCCTTGGGTGGGGCGCTCCCTCAAGCTCCGATCAGCCAGTTTGGCTCGCGTGAGGAATTCGGGGATTACCTGCTGAACCGCGCGCTGGCCCGGTACGAGGGGCTTTTCGGTCAACCCGAATGGTGGTCTCGTGGGCCGGTCTACTTCCGAAGCGGCGAATTCTTGGCTAGGGCCGATGCGCTGGCGACTCCCGAACATTCCGAGACCAACGTCCAAGTCAACGGGGTCGATGAAGGGGATGTGATCGAGAACGACGGCCAGAATCTGTTTGTGCTCAACGGCAACGACTTGGTGATCCTGCAAGCGTACCCGGCTGGCGAAATGCGAGAGCTGTCGCGAGTTCACTTCGAGGGATACGCGATTGCCGAGTATCTCGACGGCAACCGGCTGACCGTGATCTCGCAGGAGTACAGCTACGGAGGGGGCGACGATGTTCGCGGCATCGGCATCATGGCGTCTCGATTCGCCGCGCTACCGTCATCGACGACCACGGTCGTCAGCACCTTCGACGTGACCGATCGGTCTCGCCCCACCCTGGAGAAGCAAACGCGACTCGATGGCAGCTATGTCGATTCGCGAGCCTTCAACGGGCAGGTGCATCTCATCACCAGCCACGATCTCTCGCTCCCGGCACCGCAGACCGACGGAACGACGACGATCGACGTGCGGGGCTATGGCGACTTCGCGCCGTGGATTGTGGATGTCATTCCGAGCGAGTCCGTGTCGATTCAACCCAGCGATGACATGCCTGTCGTTGATCCGTCGGATCGCTCTGCAGCCAAAACGCAGCAGATCGAAGTTCCGGTCTATGAATCTCGCGAGTCGTATATTGCTCGCGTCCGAGAACAACTCGACTCGCTGATCGACGAGGCTCTGCCGCATTACCAAAGCCTGACGTCCAGTGGTTTCGCGACGAGCGGACTCATCAGTGAGATGTCCGCGATTGCTCGCGTGACCGATTCCGACTCCGATTCGTTGTTGTCGGTCGTCTCGATCGACACACGCGGTGGGCAGCCGGGACTGATCAGTTCCAGCTCGGTCGTCACCGATTGGACGAACGGCATTCATGCGAATCGCGACCACTTGTATGTCTTCTCGCCGATCTACAACGACGGTGGCACACAGACGCGCGTCGTGCAATTCGCCTGGGGCAACGGCGAACGCGAAATCCAACTGCTCGCGTCGGGGGTCGTGGAGGGAACGCTGCTCAATCAGTTCTCCGCCGATGAGCACGACGGGCGGCTGCGAATCGCCACGACAACGTCCCACTACGACGTCGAGACCGGCGTCTTCACACAGGCCAACAATCTCACGATCCTGGAGAACATCAACGGCACACTGACGGAGGTCGGCGCGGTCAACGGCTTCGCGAGTGGCGAGCGGATTTACTCCGTCCGCTACGACGGCGATCGCGCCTTCGTCGTCACGTTCCGGCAGGTCGATCCGCTGTTCGTATTTGATCTCAGCGACCCGACCGCTCCGGTCATTCGCGGCGAGCTGAAAGTCCCCGGCACTTCCAGCTATCTGCAACTCATTGATGAGAATCATCTGCTCGCCGTCGGCCGCAGCTTCGAGACGCAATCCACGAAGGTCTCGCTGTATGACATCAGCGATCCCACCAACCCGTTTGAGATCGACGAGGATATTCTGCCTCGATGGACTTGGTCGCAGGCCGAATGGGACGCGAAGGCGATCGGCTGGTTCGGCTCCAGCAACACGCTGGCGATTCCCACATCCGGCTATGACGAGTCCTTTGGCTACCGCAACGAGTTGGTCGTGTTCCACATCGACGTCACGCAGTCGGGCGAGTCGGCCATCCAAGAGACCGGCACCGTGGAAGATGACGGCTACATCGTTCGCAGCGCGTTCATCGGCGAAGTGCTGTATGCGATCTCCAGCAACTCGGTCATCGCCACGGATATCAACAGCCCGGATGACATCCTCGGCCAAGTGGACTTCGGGGCGAATTCCCTGATCGCCACGCTGACTCTCGATCCGGTCTTCTCGGAGACCGACGACGGTGCGTCCGATTGGCAGTATCTCGACCTGCCTGACTCGCTGGATGAGGCGGAGGGGATGCTGGCCCTCGCTGCCGTGAATGTGCTGGACGGCACCGTTCGAGTGTCGTTGCTCGACGCCGAAGCGACGGTCAACGCCACCCTGCGAAACAACACGCTGACTCTGAAGGAGCGTGGCCATCAGACCGAAACCGTGTCGCTCAGCACGGCCTCGTCGCTGGTGATTGAGGGGACGGATCTTGGCGATCGTCTCAACCTGACGATCGGTAAGTCCAAGAATTCGCCGCTGAACACGATCGTGATCAACGCGGGAGCAGGCGACGATCGCGTGCAGCTTCTCGCGGTCGATCAGTCGTCCAGCGCGACGATCACCATCAACGGAGAGAACGGCAATGACCGCGTCGTCGCCGCAAGTGGGATTCGAGTCGGACTGCAGCTCAACGGTGGTGAGGGATCGGATTCGCTGACCGGCGGCCGGGGCAACGACACGATCGACGGTGGAGCGGGTGACGACTCGATGATCGGCGGACGAGGCAACGACGTGCTGATCGGCCGCGATGGAGCCGACGCGATCTTCGGCCAAGACGGCAACGACTCGCTTAGTGGCGGTGCTGGCCACGACCTGTTGAATGGTGGCAACGACAACGACATCCTGTTGGGTGGCGACGGCAACGACAAACTCTACGGGGGTGCCGGCAACGACATCATCCTGGGCGAAGAGGGAGATGACACCGTCGATGGCGGGGCCGGTTCCCGCGACACACTTGTCGGAGGCTCCGGCCACAATCGAGTGGTCGGTCGTCGGCAAGAGGTCGTCACGACATTTATTTACACAGCCGACTGGTTGAACCTCATCTGATCCGACCGGACGCACGGTCGGCTCCGATGGAGCACAGCAAAGTCGCCGAGGCACAGGATTGACCGCCCAGTCATTGATAGACTGGTTGCACGGGTCAGTTTTTCCTGTACCAACCAGCGAGTTTCCGATGTCTGACTTTCAGGTGACTCCACTCAACCGCGACATGGATTTCGACACGCTCGCGTTTTGGGACGTCGTGATTATCGGCGCTGGGCCGGCGGGTTTGGCGGCGGCATTGACGACCGCGCATCGAGGGCTGACCACGCTCGTCCTCGAAGCCAAGGAAACTCCTGGTGGACAGCCACAGTTTCTGTATCCCGATAAGCGGATCGTGGACATCCCCGGCTTTCCCGACGGCATCACGGGCGAAGAACTTTCATCGCGCGTGTACCAGCAGGCGGTCAACGCGCTCGTGCAATTTCGCTTCAACGAAGAATTGCTCGACATCCACGACACCGACCAGACAGAGAAGAACGACTCGCTGAAGAAAGCGGTGACGAACCGGCAAACGTACTTGTGCCGTAAGGTCATCCTCGCCTGCGGCCTGTTGCACTTTCCGCGCAAGTTGCCGGTCTTGGATGCTCTCGACTCCAAGTTGGTGCATTACAAAGTTCCTCGCATCGGAGATTACTCGGGGCAACGTGTTGTGATTGTGGGTGGCGGAGATTCCGCATTGGACGCGGCGGTGATGGTGCTGGAACGCCACGGCCAAGTGGACTTGATCGTCCGCCAAGACACCAGCGGCAAGGCGGACACACTGAAACGCATCCAAGATTGCGGCGGCCGAATCCACATGACCACGGAAATTACCGACGCGCAAATCGCCGACACATGTTTGGAATTGAGTCTGTCCGATGGCGACACGCTGGTTTGCGATCTGGTCCTCGTGCAAATCGGGTTCTTGTCGTCGGAGGACATCTTTCGCCGATTGAACCTGCGGATGAACGACAACAGCAGCGTGGCGGTCGATTCATATTTTGAAACCAGTCGCGCCGGAATCTTTGCCGTCGGCGACGTTCACGGCGACATCAAGCTCGTCGTGGTCGCCTGGGCCGAGGGGATTCAAGCCGCGATCTATGCGTTCAAGGAAATCACCAGCCCCTTCTGGCTCAACGAAAAGCGGTTGCAGGATCAGAAGATCAATCTCATCGGCGACAAGCTCGCCGAGGCGGCGAGAGCACGAAAGTCGTCCTGACAGATGTTGCTCGAAGCGGTTTCAAAACCCGAAAAGTAACCCGAAGCGTCAGCGAGGGAGTCGGTCATTCCCGCATCGAATCGTCCCTCGCTGACGCTTCGGGTTACATTTGAAATGGCTTCTCAGCAGATTCGCGGCAGCGCGGCACCGATCGGTTCGTCGAGGGCTTGCTCGCCGCCCAAGCCGCGTTGGATCACCACAGGAGAGAAGGTTCGCGCACGAACCTCGCCAATACGCCGGGCAGATTGGTGTTGCGGCAGTTGATGCCAAGCAGTCAGAGCGCGATCGGCAATGCCGTTCGGCACCGCGACGACCATCATCCCTTCGTTGGCGAGGAACAGCGGGTCCAAGCCGAGCAACTCGCAAATGCCGCGAGCTTCCGGTGAGACCGGTATCGCCGTGGACTCGATCGCCAACGTGTGTCCGCAGGCGGAAGCCCACTCGTGCAACACCGCTCCCACGCCGCCGCGAGTCGCGTCACGCATCGCTCGCACAGGAACTCCAGCAGCTCGCAACGCCTGAGCCGCATCCCACAGCGACGCGCAGTCGCTTTGCGGTGGTGGCTCGAAGCCGAGGTTTTCTCGGCAGGCCAAGATCGCCACGCCATGTTGGCCGACGTGGCTCGTGACCAGCAATTCATCCCCGACTTCAATCGCCATCGGTCCAGCCGGAGCCGGTTCGATCAGTTCGCCGATGCCCGATGTGTTGAGGAACAGTTGATCGACCGCTCCGCGCGGGACCACCTTCGTATCGCCAGCCACAACCGCGACACCGGCCGACTCCGCCGCGTTGGCAACGCTCGCCAGCACGCGACGCAATAGTTCCGTCGGCAGACCTTCTTCAATAATGAGCGATAGGCTCAGCCAGCGCGGCCGCGCTCCCGCCACCACTAAATCGTTGACCGTTCCGAACACGGCCAGCTTGCCGATGTCTCCGCCCGGAAAGAACAGCGGTGAGACCACGAAGCTATCGGTCGTGAACGCGATCTCTCCAACCAGCGCCGGCAATCGCGCGGCATCTTCAAACCGACACAGGATTTCGTTGCCGAGGATTTTCGCGACGTGTTGCTGAATCAACCGCCGAGACGCCGCACCCCCATCCCCTTGAGCCAAGCTGATGACCTCGCCGACCACGGAAGGGGTCGGCAACGGACAAGTCCACGACTGCGTTCCATCGTTCATGAGAAACCGCACTCCTCGTTGGGGCGAGTTTGATGCCCATCACACTATCATTTCCGTTGGCTCGTCACTGGCATCATCATTGCTACTTGCGCGTCGTGGCCGCATGTGAGCAAGCCTCCGTACCGCGACCGTTAGGGAGCGGTCCGCGTCGGCCACTCCCTAACGGTCGCGGTACGGATTTCGGCGGCACACGAACTAGCGAGCGACATCGCACAGGTCGCACATCATGGACTTGGCAATCGGAGGGGACTCACGATGACCGCGATCGATCTCTTACAGAAGGCTCACTTCGGCAGCAAGCTGCCCGCTGCCGTGCTGGAGCGGCTGGCGGCGATCGCTCGCGTTGTCGAGTGGAACGAAGGGACGTTGATCTTTCGCGAAGGAGACCATCGCGACGATTTATATGTGCTCAGTTCGGGGCATGTCGCCTTGGAGATGAATGTGCCCGGTCGCGGTCTGACTCGCATTCTGACCGTGCGATCGGGCGAGTTGCTGGCGTGGTCGGCCTTGCTGGGGGACGGTCACATGACAACCAGCGCGATCGCCGCGGAACCGACGCAGGCGCTTGCGATCTCCGGCCGCGAGTTGCGGCAACTGTGTCAGGCGGATCACGAAGTTGGATTTCACGTCATGGGACAAGTCGCGTCCGCGTTGTCGCAACGTCTAATCGCCACGCGACTGCAACTGCTCGACTTGTTCGCCAAACCGCATTGATGACTGGTTCAACACACAAGTTTTGATCGAGTTTAGTTTTCAGCCGCGAAGCGGCGACGGAGTTTAGCCGTGGGCGCGAGCCCACGGTTTCGATTTGTATGTGCAAATGAAGCCCCGGTAGGGGCGACACCATCGAACGGATCGCGTTCGAGTGTCTCCCTAATTCAGGGCTATAGAATTCTTTGTCCGCTTTTCCGTGAGCTGCTGCCCACGGCTAAACGCCGCCGCCGCTTCGCGGCTATGAAATGAAACTTGCGAATGAACTCGCCCGTGTTTCTCGCCAGATCCGACTTGCAGCTCTTGATCGACCGTTTGGCCGAGCAGGGCTTTGAGGTCATCGGCCCGACGGTCTCGCAAGCGGCGATCGTCTACGACCGCATCAGCTCCGTCAGCGAGTTGCCTCAAGGTTGGACCGACCGGCAGGCTCCGGGGGAGTATCGGCTCGAACGGCGCGAGGACGACCAACTCTTTGGATTCGTGGTCGGTCCGCATTCGTGGAAACGCTACTTGTTTCCGCCGCTGACGACGCTCACCACGGCGGACCTCACTGCGAACGGCTGGCAGATGCGTGCGGCCGATGACAATCCGCCGAAGTATGCGTTTCTGGGAGTGCGCGCCTGCGAGCTGGCGGCGATTCGCGTGCAAGACAAAGTGTTCCTCGAAGGGGCGTATGTCGATCCGACTTATCAACGACGCCGGCAAAATGCGTTCATCGTCGCGGTCAACTGCACGCAAGCGGCAAGCACTTGCTTCTGTACGTCGATGGAAACCGGGCCGCGCTGCCGATCAGGATTCGACCTCGCGCTGACCGAATTGCCCGACGGCTTTGAGGTCGAAGTCGGAAGTCCGGCGGGTGAAGAATTGTTGTTGCAGTTACCCACGACGCCCATTGCCAAACAACAACTCGCTGACGCCGAGCAACGTCGGCAGCAAGCCGTCGATCAGATCACCCGCAAGATGGACACCGAGGGAATTCGCGATCTCCTGCTGACGCGGCTCAATCATCCGCGCTGGGAGGAAGTCGGTCAGCGATGTCTCTCCTGCACGAATTGCACGATGGTCTGCCCAACTTGTTTCTGTAGCAGCGTCGAAGAGGTCTCCGATTTAGAAGGCCAGCACTCCGAGCGAGAGCGACGTTGGGATTCGTGCTTCAATCTCGACTTCAGCTACGTCAGCGGCGGGCCAGTGCGACGTGACATTCGGTCGCGCTATCGGCAGTGGTTGACGCACAAGCTGGCCAGTTGGATCGACCAATTCGGATCGTCCGGCTGCGTCGGCTGCGGACGCTGCATCACTTGGTGTCCGGTCGGCATCGACATCACGGAAGAAGTCGCCGCGTTGCGAAAGGAAGCGCCATGAGCAACAACGAAACCAACGGCTCAGGCGAGCCGGGTGGCGTCAGCCCCCGGACTTTGAGTGAGGATGATGTCCGAGGGCTGACGCCCTCCGGCTCGCCGGTGGGTCATGTTGTTTCCGACCCGTGGGGCTATCACACGGTTCGCATTCATGAGATCACGCCCGAAGTGGCCGACGTGGCGACGTACCATCTCGGCTTTGACGACTCTGCTGTCGCCGACGCGTATCGGTTCCAGCCGGGGCAGTTCAACATGCTGTACTTGCCCGGATTTGGCGAGGTGCCGATCTCGCTGAGCGCCGATCCGCGCAGTTCGACAACCTGGGCGCACACCGTGCGAGCGGTCGGCAACGTCACGCAGAAAATGGCTCGCTCAAAAGTCGGCGACACGCTGGGCCTGCGCGGTCCATTCGGCAGCGGGTGGCCGTTGCACACGGCGGAAGGTCACGACGTCGTCCTCGTTGCCGGAGGACTCGGCATCGCACCGTTGCGGCCAGCGATCTACGAATTGCTCCGCCAAGCGAACCGGTTCCGTTCGCTGACGTTGCTCTATGGATCGCGAACCCCGGACACGATTTTGTTTGAGCACGAACTTCCCGAATGGTCGCAGCGCGGGCTGAGCGTGCAGCTCACCGTCGATCGCGCCGATGCCGCTTGGTCGAGGTCGGTCGGCGTCGTGACGTTGCTGTTGGACCGATTGCCGTTGAACGATCCGCAACAAACCTCCGTCTTGATGTGCGGGCCGGAGGTGATGATGCGCTTCGTCGGCAAGTCCGCGTTGGCTCGCGGCATTCCGGAAAGCCAACTCTGGCTGTCGATGGAGCGAAACATGCAATGCGCGATCGGGCTGTGCGGGCACTGCCAACTCGGACCGACATTTATTTGCAAAGACGGCCCGGTGTATCGGCACGACCGGCTCGCTCCGTTTCTGAATGTGGAGGGGCTGTGATGTCCGCCAAACCGAAAGTCGGAGTCTTCAAGTTCGCCTCGTGCGACGGCTGTCAGTTGTCGCTGCTCAGTGCCGAGGACGAACTGCTGACCGTCGCCGGGAAGATCGACATCGCCTACTTCCTCGAAGCGACCAGCCGCATCGACGAAGGACCGTATGACATCGCGCTGGTCGAAGGCTCGATCACCACGCGGACAGATGCCCTCCGCATTCGCGACATCCGCCAGCGTTCCAAGTACCTGATCACCATCGGAGCCTGTGCGACAGCAGGCGGAATTCAAGCGTTGCGGAACTGGGCCGATCACGACGAATTCGTGCGCGCCGTCTACGCGCGGCCGGAGTACATCGAAACGCTGGCCACCTCGACGCCGATCGCCGAGCACGTGCCGGTCGATTTTGAACTGCGCGGTTGTCCGATCAACCGGCATCAGCTCGTCGAGGTCATCGTGTCGCTCGTGGCCGGACGTAAGCCGAAGACGCCGTCGCACAGTGTCTGTCTCGACTGCAAGCGCCGAGGGACCGTCTGCATCACCGTCGCTCAAGGCGTTCCGTGCCTCGGCCCGGTGACGCAATCCGGCTGCGGAGCAATCTGTCCGAGTTACGATCGTGGCTGCTACGGCTGCTTCGGTCCCGCGAAGCAATGCAACACCGGCAGCCTCTCGAAACAGTTACTCGCAGACGGAACGCCGGCCCCCGAACTCGTTCAACTCCTTCGCAACTACAACGGCTACGCGCCAGAGTTCCGACAACAAAGCGAACAACTGGAGAAAATCAGTCCTCGCTGACTTCATCTGTGGCCGTGCCTGAATCTGCGGATTGATCCCGCAGATTCAGGTGCGGCCGCAGATGGGCTGCCTGCTGATTAACAATTTGAACTGAAGGAGTCAGAGGTGATTTCATGAGTGCTCCATTTCAACAGGCGGTCTCCGCGGACGAAGCGGTTGAGAAGCTGCAAAGTGGCATGAACGTTTTCGTGCATGGTGCCTCCGCGACCCCGACGCTGTTGCTCGAAGCGCTGTGCCGTCGCAGCGATCTCACCGATCTGAGGCTGTATCACCTGCACACGGCCGGGCCGGCTCCCTTTGTCGAGCCGGCGTGTCACGGGCGAATCATGTCCGTGTCGCTGTTCACGGGTGGACCGGTTCGGCAAGCCGTTCAGAACGGGCAAGCGGATTTCATTCCGGTGTTCTTGTCGGATATCCCCGGCCTGTTTCGCAGCGGTCGGATTCGTCTGGATGCAGCGTTGTTGCAGGTCTCACCCCCCGACCGGCATGGGTTCTGTTCGTTGGGAACGTCGGTCGATGCGGCCCGCGCCGCGGCCGATTGTGCGCCGGTGCTGATCGCCGAGATCAATCGTCAGATGCCGCGCACACACGGCCATAGCGTGGTGCCGTTGAAATCGTTCGCCGCGTGGATCGAGACCGATCGGCCACTGCACGAACACCCGCCGAGTGCCGAGACTCCCATCGAAGCCGCCATCGGCGAGCAGATCGCCAAGTTGGTCGAAGATGGAGCCACGCTGCAAACCGGGATCGGTGCGATCCCCGATGCGGTGCTTTCCCGATTGCACGGCAAGCACGACTTAGGAATTCACACCGAAATGTTTTCCGATCGCGTGGTTGATCTGGTCCAGGCGGGTGTGATTACGAATCGCCGCAAGCGGATCTATCGAGGCCAGATCGTGACCAGTTTCGTGACGGGGACTCGGCGATTGTTCGATTTCGTCGACGACAATCCGCAAGTCGCGTTCTATCCCTGCGACATCACGAACGACACAAACCTGCTCCGCAAGATCGACAAGCTCGTCGCCGTGAATTCGGCGTTGCAGATCGACCTCACCGGGCAAGTCTGCGCGGATTCGATCGGCCATCGCATCTATTCGGGGATCGGCGGTCAGATGGATTTCATCCGCGGCGCGGCGATGTCGCCGGACGGCCGAGCAATCATCGCACTCCCATCAACTGCGGTCGGAGGCACCGTGTCACGGATCGTTTCTGAACTGGCACCGGGAGCAGGAGTCGTGACGACTCGCGGGCATGTGCAATGGGTCGTCACGGAGTACGGGGCGGTCAACTTGCACGGCCTGTCGCTCCGGCAACGGGGCGACTCGCTGATTGCGATCGCTCATCCCGACTTCCGCGGCGAACTGCGACGGCAATTGAATGCCCTCCGCCATTACACCGGGCTGTAGCCACGCTCGCCAGAGCGTGGGCGAATCGCAAACAGCGACTCCATCCCCACGGTCTGGCGACCGTGGCTACATAGGCGAATCAAATCACTATGACTCAAGAGCGTCTCATCAAAGTAGAAGCCCTGACTCGCGTCGAAGGGGAAGGAGGACTCTTCGTGCGTCTGGTCGGCGACCGCATTGAAGAGGTGCAGCTCACGATCTTCGAGCCGCCGCGTCTGTTCGAGGCGTTGCTTCGCGGCCGCAAGCTGGAAGAGGTGCCGGACATCACCGCACGCATTTGCGGCATCTGTCCGGTCGCGTATCAGATGAGTTCGGTGCATGCGCTCGAAGCGGCGCTGGGGATCGAAATCACCGAGGACATTCGCCGGCTGCGTCGGCTGCTGTACTGCGGCGAATGGATCGAGAGTCATGCGTTGCACGTTCATTTGCTGCACGCTCCCGACTTCTTGGGATACGACAGCGGTATCGACATGGCCAAAGAGTTTCCCAACGAAGTGAATCGCGGCCTGCGGCTGAAGAAACACGGCAACCAATTGCTGGAAGTGCTCGGCGGCCGAGCCATTCATCCGATCAATGTCGCCGTCGGCGGCTTCTATCGAGCTCCCCGCCGCGACGAACTAACGCCCCTGATCCCGGACTTTGAATGGGGATTGCAGGCCGCTGTCGAAACAACTCGCTGGCTGGCGACGCTCAACTTCCCGGACTTCACGCGAGCCTACGACATGGTCAGCCTCGTCCACCCGGACGAATACCCGATGAACGAGGGCCGAGTCACCTCGACGACGGGAGCCGCGTGGGACGTGCGCGACTACGAACGCGAGTTCCACGAAGAGCACGTCGCACATTCCACCGCGTTGCAGTCTTCGCGCGGTGAGCGGCAAGCGTGCTATCACGTCGGGCCGCTGGCACGTGTGAACTTGAATCGCGAGCGTCTGTCGCCGACGGCTCGCCGGATCGCCGACGAGATCGGCTTCGAGACCCCCTGCCTGAATCCCTTCCGAGCCATCGTCGCGCGCGGCCTGGAGATCATTCACGCCTACGAAGAGGCTCTCGACATTCTGCGAACCTATCGGCCACCGACGATCGCACGCATCAAATACGAACATTGTGCCGGCCAAGGCTGCGCGGCGACGGAGGCTCCGCGAGGACTGATCTATCATCGCTATGAAGTGGATGCCGCGGGGCTGGTCACGTTCGCCAAGATCGTCCCCCCCACGTCGCAGAACCAACGGCAGATCGAGGACGATCTCCGCGACTACTTGCCGCGCATTCTCACTGACGATGAAGCCGCCACCGCGCGGCAATGCGAACAACTCGTTCGCTGCTACGACCCGTGCATCAGTTGCTCGACGCACTTCCTCAAGCTGACGGTCCAACGTGATGGATGAGAATGAACGACACTCCTGCTTGTTGGTCGGCCTCGGCAGTCCACACGGCGACGATCAAGCCGGCTGGTTGGTTGCATCTGAACTGCAAAGGCGATTGTCCGGTCAGCCTGATTTGCTCGCGTGTCGCTTGGCGAAGTCACCGAGCGACCTGCTGGATTGGTTGGACGACGTGACGCACTTGATCGTCTGCGATAGCTGCGAGTCACCGACGCAACTCGGCGAACTCCGCCTGTGGCATTGGCCCGCCGACCGCTTTGTGCGGACTCGATCATCGAGCAGTCATCAACTCGGTTTGCCCGATGTGCTCGACCTGGCAAAGAACCTTGGGCGACTTCCGCCGCGCGTGGAGATTTGGACGATCGGCGGCAGCTCGTTTTCACCGGAGACCGAACCATCACCGCTGGTGAAATCAGCCTGTCAGCAATTGGCTCTGCACTTGTGGGAGGGCCTCGCTCGTGCATGAAGTCTCGCTGGTCCGATCGCTGTTGGAGCAGGTCGATCGCATCGTCACCGAACAAGGTGGCCGAGCGGCCGTGGAAGTTCGAGTCGAGATCGGCCCGCTGTCCGGCGTCGAACCGCTGCTCGTGAAAGAGGCCTTCGCGCAGTTGGCCGGTAGCGGCACGTTGATCATCGACGAAGTCCCGTTGGCGGCGCGCTGCCAGTCGTGCCACACCGAGTTCGAGTTGGAAAGCTTTCGCTTCGTCTGCCCTCACTGCGGCAGCCGAGAGACCAGCGTCGTGCGTGGCGACGCATTCCGATTGATGACCGTGACCGTTGACGTGCCGGAGGACGGCGACGTCGCGGAGCTCCAAAAAACACTCCCCACTGAGCTTGCCTCAGTGGCTCGCGGGTTTCTGCACTACCGCGAAATCATTCAACATTGCGCCGATCCGTAGCGCAAAAACCCGCGAGCCACCGACGCAAGGTCGGTGGGGTGGCCTCCTTCAATTGTTTGAGAGCGATCCCCCAATCATGACCTATCGCACCATCACGATTGCCCGAGATGTCCAATTCGCCGCGCAGCAGACAGCGGCGGAATCGCGTGAGCGATTTGCGCGGCAAGGGACGCTGGTTGTGAATCTGCTGTCGTCCCCCGGCTCCGGGAAGACGTCGCTGTTGCAAGCGACCGCACGGCATTGGCAAGGACGACACTCAATGGCCGTGTTGGTCGGCGACATCGCCACCGACCGCGACGCACAACGGCTGACTCCGCTGGTTCCGGCGGTCCAACTGACGACGGGGGGAGCGTGTCATCTCGATCTCGCGCTCGTCCAGCGCGGCTGGGAGGCATTGGCGATTGCCGAAGTTGAGTTTCTGTTCGTCGAAAACGTCGGCAACCTCGTCTGCCCGGCCTCGCATGATTTGGGAGAACACCTGCGCGTGATCGTGCTCAGCGTTCCGGAGGGAGACGACAAACCGGCCAAGTACCCCAAGGCATTCCGCACCAGCCAAGCGCTCGTCATCAACAAGACGGACCTGCTGCCGTACGTTCCGTTCTCGCTGGAACAAGCCACCGCAGACGCTCGGCTGATTCAACCGCACTTAGAAGTGTTCCCCGTCGCCGCGTTGCACGACCAGGGGATCGAGGCTTGGTGTGCGTATCTCGAACGACAGCACGAGCGATTGCTGGTCTCTCAACAGCGGAACCAAGATTAGCGATCGCGAAAGCGATGCCTCTTTCGGCGCGTGATGGCTTGGCCTATGCTGCTGGCCGTCCACGTTGGAGGTAAGCCATGATTGAATTGACCATCGAGCAGCATTCGTCAGCTTTGGCGGACCCGGAAACTCCCAAGCGAGTCCTGGACCCGGTCTCGAAAGAAGTCTTCGTCTTGCTGCCTGAGCAGACCTACGAAGAAGTCTGCCGGAGACTCCTGGCGGATGGTTCTGGTGAGCTCGACGTGGGACGGCTGGTTGAAGACGCAATGGCTGAGTACGACGCGGACGATCCGCTGCTGGCCAGCTATCAGCGATAAAGGCCCAATGATGGTTTATCGGGGTGATGTTGTTGTCATCGACTTCCCGTTTACAAGCGGGACTCAAAGCAAGATCCGCCCGGCGTTGGTCGTGCAGAATGACAATGACAACCAACGATTACCAAAAACGATCGTCGCGATGATCACGGGCAATTTGCGACGCAGCGGCGAACCGACACATTTGTTGATCGACCCCAATTCGATTGACGGCAGCGGTTCCGGGCTTTCTGGGCCCTCTTTGGCCGTGTTTTTGAATCTCTTCACGGTCGATCAAGCCGCGATCATTCGGACGAGGGACCGGCTTTCACCACTCCTTCTCGAACAAGCCGACGACTGCTTGCGTGTCGCACTCGCTTTGTCCTGATCTCGCTGCATCATTGGAACGACCGCGAGAGTGATTGCTGGCGTCTCCCCAATTGTCCGACGTCCCACAATGACGACCACCTCATGCGAATCGCACGACGCATCATTCTGGAGGGACGAGTCCAGGGCTTCGGCGTTCGGCCGTCGATCGCGCGATTGGCGGAGCGGTTGGGAATTGCCGGCCGAGTTCGGAATCGGTTGAGCGGGGTCGAGATCGAAGTTCACGGCGAGCGCGATGACGTCGAGGCGTTTGAGGCGCAGCTTGCTTCGGTCCTTCCGGAGCAAGCGATCGTGCAGCGGCGGACGTCGGAGATCATTCCGAGCACCGAGTCATTGGACGACCGCTTTCAGATTGAGACGACCTCGGAAGTCGGAGCGGTGCGTGCTCAGGTGCCGGCGGATGTCGTGATGTGTGCCGAATGCCTCGACGATGTTCGTGACCCGTCGAGCCGGCGATTTGAGTATCCGCTGACGACCTGTGCGGTGTGCGGTCCACGATTCTCGGTCATCACTTCGATGCCGTTTGAGCGAGACGCGACCACGCTGCGATCGTTCGCGACGTGTCGTGCTTGCGCGGATGAGTACGCGAACTCGAAAGATCGCCGGTGTCATGCGCAGACGATCGCCTGTCCGAACTGCGGGCCGCGCGTGTGGTGCGTTGATCGACAGGGGCATTGCCTGGCGTCGCAGCGTGAGGCCATCGACGTGGTGGTCAAAGCCTTGCAGGCGGGTCAGATCGTCGCGCTGCGCGGCATTGGCGGTTATCAATTGTTGTGCGATGCGATGTCATCAGACGCAGTGCGGCGTTTGCGCAGTCGCAAGCAACGGCCGTCGAAGCCTCTAGCGGTTTTGGTGGAATCGCTTGAGGTCGCTCAACAGTTCGCGGACATCTCGGCCGTAGAGGCTGAGGCACTCACGTCGCGAGCAAATCCAATTGTGTTGCTCAGGCGTAGGACGGGCACTCCTGCCAGTCTGCGTTCGGAGACGGGCAAGAGTGCCCGTCCTACAGAGAACTTGGCTGCGGAGATTCATCCTGGCTTGCGTGACGTCGGCTTGTTGCTGCCGTCGAGTCCTCTGCATTGGTTGATCGTGCATCAGTGCGGCCGGCCGCTCGTGGCCACCAGCGGAAATCTCGAAGGGGAGCCGTTGGTGGTCGAAGTGGCCGAGGCCGAATCACGTCTGGCGAGCATCGCGGATTTGTGGCTGCACCACGATCGGCCGATCGCAAATGCCGTGGACGACAGCGTCGTGCGCGTGATCGCCGGCCGCGCGGTGACGCTGCGCATGGCTCGCGGATTTGCTCCGCTGGCATTGCCGGAGTGGCCGTGGAAGCGGAACGGTCGGCGTTCCGTCTTGGCGACGGGCGGGCATCTGAAGAATGCCGTTGCTCTCGATAACGGCGAGCAAGCGGTGCTGGGACCGCACCTCGGCGATTTGGATCGCGAGCAGACTCGGCTGCGATTTGTTCAACAGGTCGAACAACTGCGGGAACTCTTCGGAGCGAAGCCAGAGCTCGTCGTTCACGATCTGCATCCGGGCTACTTCACGACCGAGTGGGCCAAGAGTTTTTGTAGCCGAACTCGTGAGAGTTCGGTCCGAAGTCTCACGACTTCGGCTACGGTCGTTGGGCTGCGAACCTTGGCCGTTCAACATCATCACGCGCATGTGTTGGCGGTCAGTTGGGAACAGGGTTGGCTCGACCGCGAGGTTTTGGGATTGGCATGGGACGGGACCGGCTTCGGCTCGGATGGTTCTCTCTGGGGCGGCGAGACGTTGCGCTGTCGCGGCGGTCAGTTCGAGCGGGTTGGTTCGTGTCGTCCCTTTCGACTTCCCGGCGGTGAAGCGGCGATTCGCGAACCGTGGCGTGTCGCCGCTGTGTTGTTGCGCGAGGCAGTGGGAGAGACGAACGCTCGCGAGTTCGTTTCGCGTCACTTGTCAGCGAGTGAGTACGAACGGTTCTTCGCGATCGCAGCGTTGGAAAACTTCTCGCCGCGATGTACGAGCATCGGCCGGCTGTTTGATGCCGTCGCCGCGATCGTGCTGGGGATCTCTCGCAGTGAATTCGAAGGGCAGCCGGCGATGCTTCTGGAAAGTCTCTGTGAGCGTCGTCCAAGCACAATCGACTTCGTGGACACAGACGTCGACGGCCACTTGGATTGGCGACCGTTGGTTCGTCGCGTGTGGCAGGACTTGATGAGTGACGTACCGCCGTCGCAAATCGCGGAGTTGTTTCATCACAGTCTCGCGCGATTCGCGGTCGCGACCGCGCGTCGGCATCCCGCGCTGCCGATCGTTCTGTCGGGTGGCGTGTTTCAGAATCGTGTGCTGGTAGAATCCCTCATCGAGCAACTTGGGCCGGACGCTGATCGGATTGGGCTTCCGGGAATGATTCCGCCGAACGATGGGGGCCTCGCCGCCGGACAGTTGGCGGTGGCGTTGATGGCGGAATTGCCGAACAGTGCTCTGAAGTCTTCTGTCGTCAATGATGCGCGTCATTTATCCCCTCTCCCCCGCATCGGGGGAGAGGGTTAGGGTGAGGGGGCCGAGCGTTCCATCGGCGCATGAACCCCCTCACCCCAGCCCTCTCCCCCGATGCGGGGGCGAGGGAGCCGGATTGCGGGCGAAGCCCGCGTTGGAGAGTCACAAACATGTGCCTGGCCGTGCCTGGAAAAGTTGTTCGCTGGTTGGATCGCGAGCCGTTGTTCGCGCGAGCCGAGATTGAGTTTGAAGGAGTGCGGCGCGTGTGTCACATGGCGTGTGTGCCGGAAGCGGAGGTCGGCGAGTTCGTGATTGTCCATGCCGGAGTCGCAATCAGCCGAGTTGATGCGGATGAGGCGCAGCACATTCTGCTTGAGCTTCGCAATTTGTCCGAATCGAGCGAGGAACCGTCACCATGAAGCTGGTCGATGAGTTTCGTGATGTCGCGATGGCTCGGCGTTTGGTGGATGACATTCGGCAACGGGCGACTCGCCGCTGGGTGCTGATGGAGGTCTGCGGCGGGCAGACGCACAGCCTGTTGCGGAACGGCATCGACGCGGCGTTGGCCGATGTCGTGGAGTTGATTCACGGGCCGGGCTGTCCCGTCTGCGTGACTCCGGCCGAAGACATCGACCTGGCGTGTCAGTTGGCTCAGCGTCCGGAGGTCATCCTGAGCAGCTTCGGAGACATGCTGCGTGTGCCGGGAAATGCCGGCAGCTTGCTCGATGCAAAGACGCGCGGGGCGGATGTCCGCATGGTGTATTCGCCGCTGGATGCGGTCGCCCTTGCGCAGCGTGAGCCACATCGTGAAATCATCTTCTTCGCGGTCGGTTTCGAGACGACAGCTCCGACCACGGCGCTCGCCGTGTTACAGGCAGAGCGGTTGGGATTGGCGAACTTCAGCCTGATCGTCTCGCATGTTCGCGTGCTGCCCGCGATGGAATTGCTGATGCAGGCGTCCGACAACCGCGTGCAAGGTTTTCTGGCCGCCGGCCACGTTTGCACGGTGACCGGTTTCGATGCTTATGACGATTTCGTGCGCGAGTTCCAGGTGCCGGTCGCGGTCACCGGATTTGAACCGGTGGATTTGCTGGTCGGAATCCGTGACTGCGTGACTCAACTGGAGGATGGCCGCGTCGAGACGACGAACTGTTACGGCCGCAGTGTGCGCCGCTCTGGCAATGCAGACGCTCAGCGTGTGATCGAGCAAGCCTACGCGATCGGCGACGGCCCGTGGCGCGGTTTCGGGATTGTCCCGCGCGGAGTCCTGCGGCTGCGTCCCGAACTGCAGCGCTTTGACGCGACTCTGCGTTTCGGTGTCATTGAGTCGCGTCCGTGTCTGTTCAATGAGTGCCGCGCTCCGGATGTACTCTCCGGTCGCATCAAGCCGCCGGAGTGCCGTCACTTCGGGGTGAGCTGTGTCCCGGAGAGGCCGATGGGAGCACCAATGGTCTCCTCCGAGGGAGCCTGCGCGGCGTACTTCAATTATGCCGGTCATAATACTGCGCCAGCACGATGACACGGCCAGAAGTCGCGTTGGCCGGTTTCCGGGAGCGTCCACGCACCGATTCACTGAGCGAGCACGCTCCGGCTGATGGGCCAAAGTCGTTTGACGACTTCGATGATCATGACCGGCGTGGCGGACGGGTCATGATGTCCCGTTCGGGAGGCTCCATGCCCAAGGCCAGAGCGGGCAGACCATCGGTCACGAGATTGATCCACAGAATTTGGATGGCCGCCAACGGGACCGGCCAGCCAATCAACGCCGCGAAGAACATCAGCAGCACTTCGCCGACGTTGCACGACAGCAGGTAATGCACAAACTTCTGAATGTTGCCGAAGATGCCGCGGCCTTCCTCGACGGCGTTCACGATCGACGCGAAGTTGTCGTCCGTCAGGACCATGTCTGACGCTTCTTTGGTCACATGAGCCGTGCAGACTCCGCCAAGCCGAATAGGACGCTCATGACCTGGAGCGGTTCGCGCGTCCGCAAGCAGGACGTCATCCTCGCCAAGAACGACCTCACTCGCTCCGCGACGGTCGTCGGAGCATCTCTCAATTCCCACTGGCTATGTTGAGCTGTTGGACGAGATCAAGGGCCGCATCCGTTCGGCTCAGATCAAAGCCGCGTTGGCCGTGAATTCCGAACTGATCGTGCTCTATTGGAGCATCGGTCGCGACATCGTTCAGCGTCAGCGTCGCGAAGGCTGGGGCGCGAAGGTGATCGGCCGATTGGCGGCCGACTTGCGTTCCGAGTTTCCCGAGATGAGTGGACTCTCACGAACCAATGTTTATCGCATGCGGGCCTTCTATCTGGCGTATGAGCCAGAAGGTGAAATTGTCCCACGGCCCGTGGGACAATTGGCCGAAAAGGGCAAATCCGCGGAATCGCAGCATGCAAAACAGGCGGCTTCCGCAATTGTCCCGCAGGCTGCGGGACAATTGCGGAGTGCGAAGCGGCAGTCACTGAACGCACCAAGTCTCGCGCAGCCTGCGCGGGAATTGAACTCCCCAATTTGGCCACTGGCGGTGGCCCAAATTCCGTGGTTCCACAACGTCATTTTGATCGAGAAGTTGAAGGACGAAAACGAACGTCTTTGGTATGCCGAACAAACGATTGCCAACGGATGGTCTCGCTCGATGCTGCTGCAATGGATCGAGTCCGACCTTTTCGCTCGCCAAGGCAAGGCCGTCACCAACTTCCACAGAACGCTTCCCGCACCGCAATCAGACCTCGCGCAGCAACTGCTCAAAGACCCGTACAACTTCGATTTCCTGACGCTCGCGACCGACGCCCACGAACGCGAGGCGGAAGCCGGACTGATGGCTCACATCCGCCAATTCTTGATCGACCTGGGAGTCGGCTTTGCCTTCGTTGGTCAGCAATATCCGCTCGAAGTCGGCGGCGAAGAGTTCGTGATCGACCTACTGTTCTATCACTGCCGGCTGCACTGCTACTTCGTCATCGACTTGAAAATGCGGTCGTTCGAACCGGAGCACGCGGGCAAGATGAGTTTTTACCTGTCGGCGGTGGACGACCTGCTGCGAGACCCGGAGGTGGATCAACCGACCCTCGGCCTGATCCTCTGCCGCGACAAGAACCGGCTCATCGCCGAATACGCCCTGCGCGACATCCACAAACCGATCGGTGTTGCCGATTGGGAAACCAGACTCGTCGAGTCCCTCCCCACAAACCTGCGCGGCAGCCTGCCGACGATCGAGGAACTCGAAGCCGAACTCTCCCGCAACTCCGCGCCGACATAACGATCGAAACTCCGGAGACGCATCAATGCTTGAGGAACTTGGCAACCGACGGCGCTGCTTGGTCCGCGTGCGGGTCGAGAGGCTCGCGCCTGCGAACCGTGCTGAGTCTCGCCAGGCATGTTTATCTGCTTGGAGACGCCGGACAGTTATCAATCACCGACGCGAGAGACGGCGGGAAGGTTTTCGTTCGGAAACGTGACGAGTAAGAGTTTGGGCAACGACTTCGCCAAGCCTTACAGGAACGGCATTGCCGATGAGCCGCCCAACGATATTGAATCGCACACGTTCTCCATTCTTAAGAAAGCGATACGACTTGGGAAAAGTTTGTAGGAGTGCTGCTTCTCTCAATGTGATTGCGCGATGTTGTTCGGGGTGTCCGAACCGTCCGTTGCCGTATCCAAAGCATTGCGTTGTAACTGTCGGGGCCGGCGCGTCCCATTCCATCCGCCCATAAACACTCGGGTATGTCGCGCCGGTTGCCTTCATGTGGCAGCGTGCAACAAGTGATTCGTCCCAATCACGCCAAGTACCTCCCGGCTTGGAGGCTTTGATACGTTGCAGGTTCAGGTCGCTGAGTTTGCAGGCGGAATGCAGCCGGTCTTTCGGATCTGTTTCGCCAGCGGAGAGTGGTCGCAAGTTCGAAATCGCGTGGCGGACAGTTGCTTTCGTACGGTTCTTGAAGTGCGATGGCGGCAAGATCGTGATCGGGCCGAATCTCGACGCGAGCAAAACAAGCCGCTTCCGAGTCTGTGGCACACCGTAGTCGGAACACTCAATAACGCTGTGCGAAATGTGATAAACGGAAAGTGATTCGACAAAAGACTGAAAGACCTTGTGGTCCAATAGCTGAGGGACGTTTTCCATCGTCACCAAATCTGGCTGAGATTCTTGGATCAAGCGACCAAAATCGGAAACCAAATCCCACTTCGTGTCTTCCCTCTTCTGACGGCCCTTCCGACTGTATGTTGAGAATGGCTGACACGGAGCGCACCCCGCGAGAAGTCGGAAATTCTCGACTCCCCACAATTCATGCAGGTCGTCGCCAGTCAAATCGTGAATATCACGTTCGATGAACTTGGCTGTGTTGTTGTGTTCGTAGGGAAACTTGCATTGCGGATCGATATCAATGCCAGCGACGACATTGATGCCCCCGCGATGCAAGCCGTGTGTCAGGCCTCCCAGGCCGCAGAACAAATCGACGCAAGCGATCATGTCGCACCTGCCACTGGCCGACGAGCCGGGATAATGAACTCGTAAGTCGCAATGTAATCGCGAAACGAACCGACGATCTCTCGCAGGTAATTCCCGGTCGATTCTTTCATTTGCCGGAGTTCAGCGGCAGTGACCCCTTCTCCACATTCCGTAAACGAGAGACTTCCGTGCGCCAGCCTATTTCTGAAATCCCGAACGAGTGCCAGCGCGCTCTTGTCGTCTCGGATTTTGCGTTTGATGCCAGCGGCAACTTCCTGACTCAGCCGAACGCGACACCCAATCCGTTCGGTCATTTCTTCGATGAGAAGGTCATCCCAACTCCCCGCACTCCGTCGCTCGATATTCCAAGCAGACACAGGAAGCGATTGAATCAAATGCTCACAGAATTCGATGGTTGTCGCCAACCGATTCTCGGCATTCAGATCGACGTGAGTGCGAGCTTTGGTGCGAATCCACTCTCTGCGTAATTCGGACGTCAAATCGCTCGGTAGCCAGCGACCATTGTCAGCAGCAGCCGTGCAAACAGCGCCTAAGCACCAAGTCACCGTTGCTTCAACAAGGTTGTAGAGCTGTAGGTAAACTGCGGAATACATAATCTTCTGTTGTTGTGCGGTAATTCTGCCCCCGCCGATCTTGGGCGGCCCATCATGAACCTGTCGCTCCAAGGCATCGAGTAAATCCAAGTAGGCGTCAATTTCTTGTAGCCGCTCTTCAAATGTCTCAGTGAGCGTGTCCAAGTTTCATTCTCCAATTAGCTTGTTTCGCACGAACTCTATTCGACCTTTGAGTCGTCCAATGCCGTTGGCACCATCTCCTCCGGTGATCGTTCGGAATTCTTCTTCCATCGCCCAAGAGGTATCGGGTGTCGAATTCGTGGCCAGTTCGGGCCAATCTTTCATCGCCAGGTAACTTCCAATGGCGATGGCCTCGAACCGGGCTCTTGGCGATGCAATCCCATTTTGGGTCCGTCTGAATCCATGCGGGAATGCTCGTGCCACGAACTTCATGGTTTCATGGAATCGGTGCCGGTACTTCTCGACATCATTGGGATTCACAACGAAGTACTCATTCATTTTTTTCGCGTATTTGAAAAGAAAATCAGAAGGGCGATCGTGATAGTCTTCAAGCCCGTCACCGTAAGCAAAAAAACGAGTAACAAGTTCCTCTCGCTCGCGAAGTCTGACGCTCTTTTCCGGGACCGGAGCTAACTCCATAAATGCGGCATCGCTGGCCAGATCAATGACGAGATCAAGGAATGGGCCGATGAGAGCGCCACGGCGAACTTCTGCCTTCTTTGCAATCAAACTTCCTGTATTGATCCGATCGAAAATATCAAAACGAGCCTGCTCATCGGCGTGCTCGTTCAGCACGATACCTCGAATGGACCGGTTTTTGATCTTGCGCTGTCTCGAAGCGGGAAGGTCGCAAAACCGCAACCCTTCTAGTTGATCTAACTGATCGAGTTCACCAAGCGTGAGGGTATTGGCGAGGAATTGTTCAATCGTGCGAAGACGCTGCGAGCCATCAACAATCTCCAGCTTCCCCGTGCCAGGACTTTCCCAAAAGAAGAGAAATGGGATCGGCAATCCCATCAGAAGTGACTCAATGAATCGTGATTTTCGCTCGGGCTCCCAAGTGTCTTCGCGTTGATACGGAGGAATGATGAAGTCGCCATTTGCCATCTTCGATGCCAGCAACTCGACCGAATACTCCGTCAGGAAGAACTCAATGCGTTTCGACTGTTCGACGATCTGCACCTCGGCAGCAGCGATCTTGGCTGCCTTCTGTGGATCGACTTGTTGTTCGTTGGCATCAATCATGGCATGCTCCGGCCTCAGCGAATTCCGACAACGCAAGTGCTGGCGACATCCTCATTCTTGGCACTAAAAGGAATGACCGCAAGCAGTCCGTCAGTTGAGAGCGATTGTGTCAGACGGCATCGCATCGGGATACGGTCCAAGGAAGCGTTCGCCGTTGAAGTGGATCAGGTGGTCAGGGGCTTCGGCGATCCAGACTTCGGTTTCCCAGGAGATGTGCGAGAGGAAGCTGCGCATGGTGTCGCGCGACGAGAATGCCGTGACGAAGACCAAGCCGGCAATTGAACCGGCGAAGAGTTCTTTCCGGCGTTTGCCATCCACTGGCCCGGCGCTCGTCACGGCTTCGATCAGGACCAACCAGTTGCGGCGCGAGTCGAACACAACAATGTCCGGCATCTTCGCGGCGACGGTCACGCCGAGTTGGCTCAGGGATTTGGCATCGAGATGCAGGAACTTGTTCTCGGCGTCGCCGACGTAGAGCAGCACGGCTCCCGGCGTGAACCGGGGGCAGAACTGTTCGATGACTTGCTTGATGAGCGGGTTTTGTCCGCCGGGTGACAGCGTGATGGATTCGCCCGACGGCAACGTCACGGGAATTCGCGCGATCGACCGGTGCCGATGCAGTTCATGGCGAGTGTGCTCGCGGCTGGTGAGGTACGCGGCGAGTAACTTCGGCCACTCGCGGCTTCCGAATGATTGGCACAGTCGCAACGCGGACAACTCGACTTGATAGACCGTCTTGCCGCTGTTCGTCGGTCGTGCCGGGTCGTCCGGATTGCGGACCACAAGCCCGGCATCGACGAAGTATTTCACGGCCTCGTCGCGAATCGTCTCGTAAATGTTCGTCTTCATCGCGTGGTTCGAGGGCCGATCAGACGGTTCCCGCCAAGATCAATGTGATGGTTTGGTTCCGCCGCAATCCAAACGACAGTGTCAGATGGTAGCCAATCGAAATGATCGGCGAATTCCCGCCGAGTTTGGAACGCAACGATTCGCACAAACGGCATCGCCGCTCGCCTCATGACTTCGTCCGCCCAAACTCGCCATGTTGGATACCTCGCGTCAATGTGGTCCCCCAAATCAACGAGAAGGAACCTCGATTGCTTGGTGTCCCACGCAGCAATCGACGGCAATCCGTCCATTGCGACTTCAATATCAACGGACAAGACCTTCACCGAACCCTGAAGAGGCTCAAGAAGATTCGTCATGCATTCAGTCAGGAGATCATTCATGGGCATCACCACCTGCCGGAATATCCCAGTTTTGGATATCGCAGGCAAGGCGGTAACAACCGCCCATGAGCAAATCGACTTTTTCATTCGAGTACACGGTCTTCTGTCAGACGCTTAAGGATTTGAGGCTCCGGGCCGAGGTCACACAGACCGACCTTGCAGTCCGTCTCGGACACCCTCAGAGCCACGTCAGTAAGTTTGAAGCGGGTGAGCGTCGTCTTGACGTGATTGAGACAATGGCCATCTGCAATGCGATTGGCGTCTCGTTTGAGGACTTCATCAGCGAATTCACTTCCCGATTACACGACAAGCAAAAGCGACGCTCGACTCAAGTTCGCAAAGGAGTCGGCAAGTGAAAAAGTCGGGGAACACGACAGCGAATCTCGCGGCGCAGATCTTAATCCGAAAGGAACTCGGGTTTGTCCTACCGACTGCCAAGCAGAAGCGGAATCTCGTGGTGGCGTTCGCGAAGCGAGACATGATCGTCTATGGGAAGGCGTTCGATATCTTGCGGGTTGCGAAACCGATCAACCTTGACTCGTTGGAAGAAGTCGAGACACATCTCAATCAGATCACCTTGTACGAAATCAAATCGACGAAGCAGGACTTCAATGAGGCGTTCGACGGCTATTTCTTCGGCCTAACCGCAGCGGAAGTTCTGGTAGCGCAAAGTCTGAAAAAGCGATTCCAGTTCGTCTTTGTGAATACCTTGTCCGGGTTCCACCTGGAACTGACGCTGTCCCATATATTTGCGAGAGCACGAGGTATTTATCCGACGTGGAGCATCGCGTTTTGACGAACCGCTTCGCGCCGCAATGGTGAACTGAGGCATTAGCTCAGATGGCTGATCGGGAATCAAAAACGTGCAGCCGCTCCAGCGACATCGAACCGAGGAACTCACGTCGAAACGGCCGAAAGTAAGGGCCGTTGCAAAAGCTGCGCGGGGTGATCGAGACCATTTCCCCGCCGTCGCACAGCAACCGCGCCGCCAGTGCGAGGAAGCCGGTGTAGAGGTTGCTCGTTTCGATGCCCGCTTCTCGCAGGAGCCGTCGTGTGTGCGAGTCGCTGTTGATCTTGCGGTAGGGAGGATTGAGCAACGCCGCATTGAAGGGGGCTTTCGCGGAAGTGAAGAGGTCTTCTCGCACGAACTCCAAGGCGGACTCGATGAAATCCGCGTGACGAATCTCGCCGTCGAACTCGATGCCTCGTGCCGCGCACATGGACTCGCAGCGATCCAACGTCTCCTGCAATCCGTTCAACACGCGCGCATCCAACTCGTATGCGACAACGGCCAAACGACTCGGCCTTTGTGGTCGTGAGCAAGTCATCCGCACGAATGCCTCGGTCAATGCGCCGTCACCTGCTCCCGCATCCAACAGTCGAATCTCGTCGTTCGAGCTTTCAAAAAGCGATGCCATGAATTCCGCAACCGGCCGTGGCGTGAAGAACTGGCCGAGTTCTTGCTTGCTCTCAGAGGCTGCCCGTCTTGGAAGAGTCGTGGCGGTCACTTTGATGGATGCTCCAGCGGCGTTGATCGAGGGGTTCAAACGGTACGGGCGAGATTCTACACCGTGCTCATTGAGGCAACATCCCACCAGGAACGAGCAGAACGGCACTCGTCGGCGAACGACTCGGTCGCGCGATGCCGCGCAAGGAGACGAAGGAGATCACGCCGCACCTGGCGTTCTTCCAGCGGATCGCAGCGATGATCCGCAAACGGCTGGCGGATGACGCCGGGCCGACGGTGAAGTCACCGGCCACGAATGCGTCCTCTCTCGCTAAGATTTGGGCCACGTTCGCGAACCACGGCATTCAGCGGAATGGTATGCCTCACAGAGTGACGAGGTCTCGATATGTCAGAAACTCCAGACTCAACTTCGACAGTTCCTTGCCGGAATTCGGGGCAGCTTTGTTGGCATGATTGGACTTGCGCCGGTTTTTTTTTACTGCGGAGTCACTTTGTAGTGCCACAACTGACCGCTTTAATTCCTAAG
>JBJXEX010000002.1:0-11137 GCA_046156195.1 Planctomycetaceae bacterium
CATCCATGCTGACCTCCCAAAGGTTCTCCATTTCCCCCCATCGCGCTCAGCTTAAACCAGAAATCTCGTTTTCTCCTATTGACGTTTTCCGACCGCTATCAAAACAACAAAACCTGGGATGCACCCAACGCCGACAACCTCGACTTGTATCCCGACACGAATTCGGTCCATGATGATCCCGTCCATGATGATCTCACTGTTGCGCTCCTTCGCTTCTTGGGTCGTCGTTTCCATCCGACAATCAAACTCCACGGAGCGCAACAGATTTTCGCCTTTCAATCAACACAAACTGCCGAATCTCACGATCTTTTTGACAGGCCAGCCTGGGTGTGTGGACGTTTGACGGCGAATCGCCCGACGCTAGCGCGTTCGGCTCACAAGATGTTGACTCGGCGCAGGTGGCGAGCCGCCGGTTGCGTGAAGGCGTGGCGGCCGTGCAAGAGCGCATGATTGTCCGCGAGCACTACGTCACCCGCACGCCACGAATGGGCATAGCAACCTTCGGGATCATTCAGCAGTTCGTGCATCCGCGCCAGAAAGAGTGGCTGCTCGGCCGTCGGTAAACCGTCGATCTCCAGTCTGACGGGATTCAGATCCGCGACCGGTTCGGCGAAGCGCAGGACGGACTCACCGGAGACCGGATGCGTGGCCAGCATCGGTGAGACGAATGAGCCGCCGCGAAGGGAGTTGGTTCAAGCCAAAAGCTGCGCACACGGATGGCATCACACACGGATGACGGCTACTCAAGACACTTATTTTCTGCGCCGGTCCTTATAGACTGGCTGACCGCATGGTGGCCGAATGCCACTTCAAAGGAATGCCATGACCAAACCGACGACCGTCGCCGCAGGCGCACTCGCTCCTTGGGAAATCGAAAACTTGCCGGAGCCGCCGCGCTCGGGGCGAAAGTTGTGGCTGGCTCTGATCGGGCCGGGCATCGTCCTGGCCGGCACGAGCATCGGCACCGGCGAGTGGCTGTTCGGGCCGGCGGTGTCGGCTCAATACGGAGCCTCGCTGTTCTGGCTGGCGATGATCAGCATCGTGTTGCAGGGCTTCGCCAACCTGATGTTTATGCGATACGCGATCTTCTGCGGCGAGCCGGTCAACGTCGGCATCTTGCGAACGTGGCCGGGGCCGATGGCGTGGATCGTGTTCTTTGCGGTTCTCGATCTGACAGCGATCTTTCCGTACAACGCCTCGAACGCCGCCGTGCCGCTGGCGGCGGCGATTCTCGGCCGACTGCCTCATGCGGGAGACGCGACGCTGGTGCGCGGATTGGGCATCAGTATTTTCCTGCTGGCGTTCGTACCGCTGATCTTCGGAGGGACCGTCTATCGGATGCTCGAAAAGATCATGGCGGCGAAGCTCGTCGTCGTGCTGGGCTATTTGTCGATCATCGCCGTGACGATGGTCTCCGCTCCCGTCGTGTGGGATGTCGTCACCGGCTTCTTCAGTTTCGGCACCGTGCCGCTGCGACCGGAGACGTTGATCGTCGATCGGCATTTCAGCGTGCGGCAAATTGTCGGGGATACGGAGTACGTCGCGCGCGGAACCTGGGAACGCCGGGATCGCTCCGTGACGGGCGAGTTGCTGGTGACTCGTGACGGGAAGCGGACGAAGTTCAACCTGCGCGAACCTGACAAGCTCGACGAACGAGCGAGTGCCGTCCGCGATCAAATCTTGAAGCGGACTGAGCCGTTCGCAGCCTCGGGCAAGTTCATCATCGAAGTGGCCGATCGCGGAGAGACGCTCTTCGCGGAAGGGGACGTCATCGCTCATCACACGTTTCAACCCGCTCGGCTGCGAATACGTTCGCAGAACTCGGAGCGTGAATACGCCTCACTGGCGGACGTCCCGGAACCGCAACGCTCGCGGTTGGAGAATCATCTAAAGCACGAAGGCCTCGCGTATGTGAACGTCTTCCGCTACGTCGGCGAGCATGGCCGATTGCCGCCGTTGGATTGGGCGGTGGTCGTGGCGTTCATCGCGATTGCCGGAGCGGGCGGGCTGACGAACACGATGTTCTCGAACTACGCGCGCGACAAAGGTTGGGGCATGGGTTGCCATGTGGGCGCGATCCCCAGCGCGTGCGGAGGTCTGACCGTCGCGCTCTCGCACACGGGGAAAGTCTTTCCGCTGGACGAGGCGAATCGCTCCAAGTGGAGCGGCTGGATGCAGCACATCCGCCGGGATCAGGCCATCTGGATGTTCGCCTCCGTCATCGGCATGGCCTTGCCCTGCATGATGTCTCTGGAGTTCATCCGCAACGCGAGCGTGGTGGGGGATCGGGTCTCGGCGATGTCGGCCGAAGGGATCGCCGCTCGCTTTCCGTCGTATGCGTCGCTGTTCTGGTTTCTGACTTTGTTCTGTGGCTTTCTCGTTCTCGCACCGGGACAAGTCAGCGTCGGCGATCAGATTGCTCGCCGGTGGACCGACATGCTTTGGAACGCGAGTGCTCGCGTCCGCAAACTCGGCGAAGTCCGTTACATCTATTACGGCATCCTCGCCGCGTATGCCGTCGGCGGATTGGTGATCCTGACAAACTTTCCCGCCGTGCAGATCGCTCGGATCTCGGCGGTGCTGCAAAACATCGCGCTCGGTTCGGTCTCGCTGCTGTCGATCTATGTGAACCGCACGCTGCTTCCGAAAGAAGTTCAACCCGGCTGGTTCCATCAACTCGGCGTGCTGCTGTGCGGCCTGTTTTTTCTGAGCATCAGCTTGGCTCTGTTGTTTATCTGAAGACGAGCAAACGACACTTCTCGCTGAAGCCGACAGCCGCATCAGCCGGAACTGTCAATGAAACGCCGTCAAACGAAAACGCCGCCGTGCGAAAGTTCGCACGGCGGCGTCGCTCATAGTCCTGGAAGCGAAGCTACCAGAATCACACTACAGGTCTTCAAACAGCGAAGCATCGAACAACGCATAGAACTCGTCATGGCTGTCCGGGATGTCGTCCGTGGCGTTGTGCGCGAAGCTGTCGATCAGCTCTTTGCTGCCAAAGGTCTTGTCGAGGACGATGACATCCGCGTCACCACCACCGCTGACGCTGTCCCTGCCGGCTTGCCCGTTGATGGTGTCGTCGCCGCCGAGTCCACCGAGGCAGAGGTCGGCACCGGCCCCACCCAGGATGTTGTCGTCGCCGTCATCGCCGATCAGCGTGTCGTTGCCGGCCATGCCGTTGAGGAAGTCGTCGCCGTCACCGCCGAAGATCAGTTCGTTGCCGGCACCACCGATCAGCGAGTCGTTACCCCCTTCGCCGATCATGGTGTCGTTGCCACCTTGGCTGACGATGCTGTCGTCTCCGTCATCGGCACCTGGGCCGTCGCCGTTATCGCCAAACAGCACGTCGGAACCACCACCGCCGAGCACCGTGTCATTGCCGTCGCCACCTTCAATCCGGTCGGCGTCGGCATTGCCGTTGATGCTGTCGTTGCCGGCATCGCCTTGAATGCTGTCCAGCCCGTCTCCACCGGCGATCACGTCGTTATTCTCGCCGCCGAGCACCGTGTCATTGCCCGCTCCGGCGTCGATTCGGTCATCACCAGCGTCGCCGCTGATGCTGTCCACTCCGCCATCGCCGGTGATCGTGTCGTTGTCCGCACCGCCGGTGATCACGTCATCGCCGTCGTTGCCGTTGACTCGGTCAGCACCGTCGCTGCCATCCAAGACGTCGTTGCCCGCTCCACCCAGGATCGAATCGTTGCCAGCCTGGCCGGAGACCGTGTCGTTGCCGCTCATTCCGTTGAGCGAACTGTTGCCGATCGCACCGATGATCGCATCGTTGCCGGCACCACCGTTGATCGTGGCCACACCGGCGAAGTCCGTCGCGTCGATGACATCATCGTTGGCACTGCCAGTCAGCGCGGCCGCTTCAAACCCGGCCAAAGTGTCGGAGATTTCCGCCGACAGCAACGCCGTATCGCTCAGATCGACAGTTCCCGACACGTTGGCTCGCACCACGTCGATGTCGGCGATCGCGTCCGCGTCAACGCCACCGTTGAGATCGTCTGCGGCAGCTCCGCCGGCGATCGTATCGCTCCCTTCACCACCATCGATAATGACCCGACCCAGCGTGAAGGCCGAGGCATCCAGCAGGTTGTTCGCGGTCGTGCCGGTCAAAGAGACCTCTTCCACGCTGGCCAGCGTGTCGGTGCCCGCCGAGCCTTTGCTGCTGGTGTCAGTTACCGTCGCGGAGACGACGTTGATCTCAACCAGACGATCGATCCCATCGCCACCCTTCAGCATGTCGTTACCGGCTCCGCCAGTCAGGGTGTCATCGCCGGCCAAGCCGTCCAAACGATCGACTCCCAGCCCGCCATCCAGTTCGTCATCGAAAGCCGAGCCATTCAAAACGTCGTTGCCGTCGCCACCAAACAGCGTGGCCGCCAGGGTCGAATCCTGAGCATCCACCGTATCGTTGCCCGCTCCGCCGTTCGCCGAGCCGTTCAACGCGCCATCCAGGTTGATGATGTCGTTTCCAGCGCCGCCATTCAGATCAAAGGTGTTGGTGTTGGTCACGTCGAACGTGTCCTTCGCCGAGCCACCATTCAAGGCGGTAAACCCATTGATCGGCAACACGCTGGTCGCAACCCCATCGACCGAATATTCATTCGCCGTTCCATCGAGCGTCCAAGTGCTGTTGACTCCGATACCCGTCAGGCTGGCATCCGCACCGCTTCCGGTGATCGTATTGATGCCAGAGAAACCGACGAGGATGTTATTCGAGGTCACGCTACGCTCGGTGCCGGAGACACCCGTCGTGCCAAAGCTGGTCAGCGTCACGCGATCAACGCCCGTGCCTTGGAGAACGTCGTCACCATCTTCACCGGTGATCGAACCAGTGAGCGCTGAGGCGATGTCGAGGTCGAAGACGTCGGCCCCGTCGCCACCCCTCAACTTGAGGGTCGGGGTGCCCGTGATGGTGAAGGTATCAACGTCGCTACCACCTTGAGCCGTATCGAAGTTGGTGAACGTCGCGGTTTGACCGCTGACGCCGAGACTGGAGACCGCACCGACCGCCCAAGCGGTCGCGGCGTCTGGTCCTTGAACCACGTCGCTGGAGCCAGTGCCACCATCGGCCGTAATGTCGATGCTACCGAGCGAATTAATCACGAGGCGATCGTTACCGGCACCCAGATTGATGCTCAGCGCAGTCGTCGTCGCGTCAGCAAGGGTGATCGTGTTGGTTCCACTTCCAGCCGAAGCGACCGAACCATCGGTCGTGATGACGAAATTGTCTCCGACGGCGGAAGTCAGTGTGTAGTTGGCCGCATCGTTGGCCACGGTGACCGTGTTCGCCACGCTGTCGGCGGTGGTGATCGCCACCACTCCAGCGGTGATACTCACATTGATCGTCGGCACCACGCGGCTTTCCAACAGCTCAGACGACTGCGGGGCTGCCTTGCGCGAGACGCGACGCACCTTTCGAGCGAACTTGCTAGTTCGTTTCCGGAGGACTCGATCGGTCAGTTCATTTAACCATTGCGTGAACAACATTAGCCTGCTCCTTGATGAGAATGGGCCCGAAATCCACGTTGTCGAGACTTCGGAAACACGAGGGATTGTTTCGTAACCACTGTCCGTCGCACTGTGCGTCACGTCGCCGCCACTTCTGACATCCCTGATCAGTCGCAAGGCCACGCATTCCGGACCACGAGCGACCAACTCTTCCCGCCAACGAGGGCTAATGCAAGTTGATTTTCCCAAGGTCTTTTGAGACCCGACCCACGACACCGGGTTATGACAATGAAGCCACAGACAACATCAACTTTGCAAAAACCGCCCTGTTTTCGCCTGTTTTCCTCAAGCCTCCGACTCATATCCAACCGCGCAATCCGCGACGATCGCGCTATCACAACCCGCGAAACCAACTCACGGTTCAGAGGTGAACTCGTTTAGGGGCTGTGCATGATTGGGGTCCGAGACTTTCTCTGCGGTCTTCCAGTCTCTTGCGGTGCCTCTGTAACACCGCAAGAGATTGGAAGACCGCAGAGGTCGATCGCATCATTGAAGTCTCTGAGTGAATTCTGGCACATCCCCTTAACGGCAAGCCGAAGGCGACGACGTGCGTGGAGCACCGTCAATTCCGAAAAACCGAACACCCGACCTCTGATTGATTGCGCGTGCGGAAGTTCTACGGATCGAAGCAACTCTCACCCAACTCCATCCGAACAAGAGTAGTGACACTTCAGACTTTGCCGGAGAACGGTCATGACAATTCGTAGAACTTGGTGGCTCGCGCCGTCGCTCAGCTTCACGCTACTGCTCATCGTGAGTGCGGACGCTCCCGCTCAAGATCCCGCGGATGAAGCTCCGCCACCAGCGAAGGCCCCGCTTCCGCTCGAAGACAATCCGCTCCTCACCGAACCGCGTACACCACAAACTCTGATGGATGCGGTCGTGCTCATGACCGATCTTGCTCGGCCGGGACTGGCCAAGCTGTATTTGGAAAAGTTGCTCGCCGAGAAGCCCGATGACGAAACGCTCCTCAAGCTGCGCGACAAGCACGGTCCCGCGATGTTCCTGCGGCTCGCGAACGACAAACGCTTGCAGCCGGAATCCATCACGCTGCTCGACCAGGTCAACGCCGCGTTTCGCAAAGGTGCGACCGACCCGGTGCGCGTTGATCGGCTGATCGGCGAGCTTGGCAAGTCCGCCGCCGAACGAGAGGTCGCGATCCTCCAACTGCGAAATGCAGGAAACTACGGAGTCGCGCGACTCATCGCCGCTCTGAATGTCTCACGCGATGATGGGCAGCGTAAGGTGATGCTCTACACGCTGACCCGGCTGAATCGAGAAGTCGTCCCGGCTCTGATCGGCGCGATCGAAACCCCCAACTCGGATCTTCAAGCCACGGTCATCGAAGCCCTCGGATGGCTGGGCGATCCACAAGCGATCGACGCCTTGTGGCATCCGGCGTTTTCAGAAACTCAGCCACCCGCCGCGCAGCTCGCCGCCCGACAGGCGCTCGCCCGATTGCTTTATGGCTCGGTCAAACGAGTCGGCGAAGTCTCGCAATTCGGAGCCGCTGCCGCGCTCGCCAAATCCGCCCGCAGAAACCTGCGAGGCGATGGCGACTGGCCGCTGAACGACGACGGACTCGTCGAACTCTGGAACTGGGACGCCGCCGCCGGCACGATCACCATGACCCCTGTCTCCGTGGAAACGGCGGCGAAACGCGCCACGCTGCGACAAGCACGGCAAGCCTTTGAACTCGCCCCCAATCGGCCCGACTTGCACGCGCTCTATTGGACAGCACTGATGGCCAATGAAGTCCAAGAGACAGAACGAGGTACGGCGCTCTCCACTCGGCCGGGATCAACATTTCACGTCGGCTTGCAACTCGGCCCCGAAGTCATGCAGGCCGCGCTCGTCGAAGCCATGAGCCTCGGCGAACCGGTCGTCGCCGCCATCGCCTTGCAAGCGCTCGCGCAAACCGGCTCGGCCCGACTGCTCAAAGCCACCGAAGGCCGATCGACTCCCGTTCTCGCCGCGCTCAACTATCCCGATTCGCGAGTTCAATTCGCCGCCGCCTCGACCATTCTGACTTGGGATCCCGCGACGACGTTTCGCGGAGCGTCACGCGTGATCGAAGTCCTTGCTCGTGCGTTGAACGACTCCGGCACCTCACGCGGGATCGCGATCGACGCCAACGCACAACGCGCGACTTCCATGTCCGCCGCGCTCCGCGAAATGGGCTTCGACCCCGACATGGCTCAAACCGGTCAAGACGGCTTCAAGATCGCCACTCAACGAGGGGATGTCGGACTGTTCCTGATCGAAGCCAACGTCGCCCGGTGGGAACTCTCCCAAACGATCGCCAACCTCCGATCCGACGCGCGCACCGCGTACATCCCCATCGTGGTCTACGGCAATGAAACGCTGCAAACGCGCATCGAGCGGCTCGCGGAATCGTATCCGCGCGTCCGCTTCGTCCTCCAAACCAACGACGCCACGCTGATGAGCAAACAAGTTCTCCCGTTCCTGCGAACGGCCAACGCCAACGCGATCACGCAACCCCAACGAGCCGCGACCCGACAAGCCGCACTCGCCTGGCTCGTCCAATTGGCCGACCGTCGCCAAGCCGCCCTGTTCGATCTCACCCCCGCCGAGAACGCGCTCCTCTCCGCCACGAACGAACCCGAACTGGGCGAATCCGCCGCCTACGCGCTCGGTGGCATCGCGACCCCGTCCGCTCAAGCCAAACTCTTCGAGATCGGAGTCGCCGCCGCTCGTCCCGCTCCGATCCGCGACCGTGCGCTCGCGATGCTCGCCGCACATATCCAGCGTCACGGAGTCATGCTCACCGAACTGCAATCCGATGAGCTTCGTAAAGCCGCTCGCCAAGAGGCCAACCCACAAATCCAATCCGCCTTCGCGGCCGTGCTCGGCAGCCTCAACCCCGGCCTCGCAAGAGCCAGCGAAGTCCTCAAAGCCGTGCCAGCACGCCGCGAGAAATAAGAGACCGTGAAACAATCGGCTAGCGAGGCGGCGTCAGCCCCCCGGTGCATTCGCTTTGTGAGCCGCTGGCGCTAGCCACGGGCCGCGTTGTGTGAACCGCTGGCGCTAGCCACGGGCCTCTCTCTCGCTGAAGGCGGTTTCTCTGCGGCCTCTCTGAATCTGCGGGGGAATGACTTGGGATCTCCCCACAGATTCAGAGAGGCCGCAGAGAAACTTGTCCGGGACTTTGGTCTGAGGCAGAGCTTCGTTGGTATCTACCCAATTCTGAATGGGCAAGGCTGGTCATCGATCATAGATAACAAATGACACATCAGCCTGACGCCGATCACCAGCATTGTCTGAGTTGTGTAGAGACCATTGGGACAAGCCCAGCGGTAAGCCAATCGTCTCCGAAAGTTGTGTGGAACAACGAGAGCGCTAGCCACGGGCCTCGGTGTGTGACGTTTGACGGTGAATTGCCCGACGCTAGCGCGTTCGGTTCACAAAGCGCGAATCGCCCGACGCTAGCGCGTTCGGCTCACATCTGCTCGCACGTCTTGATCCCCAGCAAGTCCAGCCCCTTGGCAATGACGCGGGCGGTCAGATCGCACAGCAACAGTCGGCTGGTCCGGATGGCTTCATCGGACTCGCGCAACACCGAACACTCTTGGTAGAACGTGTTGAAGCTGTTCGCCGTCGCGAAGAGGTAATCGGTCAAGATGTTCGGCCGGCACTCGGCCAACACCGCTTCAAGGGCCTCGCCAAACCGCAGCAATTGCAGTGACAGAGCACGCTCCGACGGATGCGTGAAAACCACTCGCCCGCCACCGCTCCGCAACGCCTCGCGATCAATCGCTCCCTTACGAAAGATGCCGCAGACGCGAGCGTAGGCATATTGCATATACGTCGCCGTGTCGCCGTTGGTCGCGAGCATCTTATCCTCGTCATACACATAATCGCTCTCACGATTATGCCGCAGATCCGCATACTTGATCGCGCCAATACCGACCGCTTCGGCCACGGCCGCTCGCGTCGCGTCGTCCAATTCGGGACAGGAGATTCCTTGCTCGTTTTTCTTCGCGTCGTCATTCGCGTTGACGATCTGCCGCGCCTTCGTCACGGCCGCATCGAGCAAGCTCTCCAACGCCACCGTGTCCCCCGACCGAGTCTTATACGGCTTCCCATCCTTGCCCAGGATCGTCCCGAAATTCACATACACGAATTCGCGATCGCCATATCCCCACAATTTCGCGGTCTCGAACAGCAACCGAAAATGCTCGCTCTGCCGGCTATCCACGACATAGAACATCGTGTCGGCCTGGAGTTCCCCGATCCGGTGACGAATCGTGGCGAGATCGCTCGTCGCGTAGGTGAAGGCTCCATCCCGCTTGCGAATGAGGAACGGTGCCGCGTTGCCAGGAATGAAGACACAGATCGCTCCGTCGCTCTCGGTGGCGAGTCCCTTCGCTTGCAGGTCACTCACAACACCGGCCAGCATCGGGTTGTAGTAGCTCTCGCCGTGCGTCATGTCGAATTGAATGTCGAGCCGGTCGTAGATGCCCTGAATCGCTTGCAAGCACTGCGGCACAAATTGATTCCACAACCGCATGTTCTCTTCATCTCCCGCGTGCAACTTCGCCGTCTCACGCCGCGCCAGTTCCGCAATCTGCGGATGCGCGTTCGCCAGCGGCAGGAGTGACGGCGACGACTTCACGGCTTCGATTTGCTTCTGGAGCGACGCGATCTGCTCACGGAGTTCCGCCACATTGGTTCGGAGTTTCTTCAGAGCCTTCTCCGCCGGCTTGTCATTGACTGGCAGATTGGCCTCCGCAGACGCGAGTTCGGCAAGCAATTGAACCAACCGATTCTCGGCTTTGGGGAGTTCGGCCTGCCCTTCGTGATAGCCGGACAGTTGACTGACCAAGCGGTATTGGCGAGCCAATTCGCCAACCGGGTCTCGGTCGAACGCGGCCCGATCCAGAAAATTCTTGTAGCCAAACAGGATCATCCCAAACTGCGTCCCCCAATCGCCGATGTGATTGTCCCCCAGGACGTGATGCCCCAGGAACTTCGCCACGCGATACAGCGCATTGCCCAGCACCGTGCTGCGCAGATGCCCGACGTGCATCGGCTTCGCGACGTTGGGTGCGGAGTAGTCGATGATGATTCGCTTCGTCTGCTCAAACGGAGCCACACCGAGCCGCTCATCCGCAAGATGGCGGTTGGTTTGCTCGGCCAGCCAATCGTCCCGGAGCCGGAGATTGATGAAGCCTGGCCCCGCGACTTCCAGCGGCTGACACAAATCGGCGAGGTCCAACTTGGCGACGATCTCGGTCGCTAACACCTTTGGGTTCATGCCGCGTTGCTTCGCCAGTGGCATCGCACAGTTGGCTTGAAAGTCGCCAAACATCGTCGCCTGAATGGGCTTGACCATCGCCGTAAACGGCGCGGTGTCGGGAGTCCATTCCGCAAGGACTTTGGCAAAACGATGACGAAGATCGGCGAGCACGTTCATGGGCAAATGACTTTTCAACCCCAAGGGTCGGATCGAGAGTGAATGTCGGAAAGTTAAGACACTAGTTGGACAGCGCCAGGTTCTTCCGGAATCGTAGTGCTTCATTGAGATTTGGGGCGAGTGAGCGATTTGATCTTGTCGGGGTCGATGCCGAGTTGTTGGCGGCGTTTTTTTCGGTGGGAC
>JBJXEX010000015.1:0-33477 GCA_046156195.1 Planctomycetaceae bacterium
TTCCGCGTGAAACAGTTCAACACACGGAGGGTCGCCTTTTTCTCAGATCTTCATCAATCTCAAAAACCTATAGCACAACCACACTTACAACAGCGATAAACACACAACCTGGCGCTGTCCAACTAAGCGAATTTAACCGGGTCGTACTCCGAATCACTGGGTCGCACGCGGACTCCCTCGAATCGACTCCGCAAGATCTCCGCGAGTTGTTCCATTGCGGGGCGTTCGGTGGCGTAGTGGCCGGGCAGGATCAAAGCGATGTTGCTCGACTCGGCTTCCAAGCAGGAATGGAAGCGCGCTTCGCCGGTCAGGAGCGCGTCGCAACCGAGTTGGGCCGCGTCGCGCAGGAACTCGGCGGCCGCTCCGCAGGCGATGCCGAGCTTGCGGATTCGGCGATCCAAGACTCCGACGTATTGCAGCGCCGCGATTCGCAGCGCGGGTTTCACAAGTTCGACGAGTTCACCCAGCGTGAGCGCGGAGGGCAAACTTCCCCAACGGCCGGAACCAAGCGGCGACGTCGTGTGCGGACGCAGCGGCTGCACGTCGCGCAGGTCGAACATCTTCGCGAGCTGCGCGTTGATGCCGTCGGCCGCGCTGTCATAACGAGTGTGCGGGCTATAGACCGAGACTCCCGCGCGGATCAGCGACAACAGCATTCGCCCCTCGGAGGTTTCCGCAGTCAAGCGTTGCACGGGGCGGAACAGCACGGGGTGATGAGTGATGATCAATTGGCATTTCGCCGCGATGGCTTCCTCGGCGACATTGGGTGTGAGCGTTAAGCACGTCAGCACCGAATGGATTTCGTCGGCCGGATCGCCGATCAGCAATCCGACGTTGTCCCAATCTTCGGCGAGTTCCAGTGGCGCGAACTCGCGCAGGAAATCGGTCATTTCTCGCAGTCGAATCACAGTCAGCTCCAATCGCGAATGGGGTGGCCGATACACAACGGAAACGATTCGCCGAGCAGCGGCGCGTGATAGCGTTGCCGGGGATCAACGCCGAGGTGCGTGAGCATCGTGGCGGCGAGATCGGGGGGCGTGACCGGCTTGTCGATGACGTAGGCACCGAGGCGATCCGTCGCACCGAAGACCTGTCCGCCGGGAACGCCTCCTCCCGCGATCAATGCGGTGAAGGCGTGTGGCCAATGATCGCGGCCGGTCTTCTCAGTCATGCCGTTCTGAGTGAACTGCCCGATCTTGGGCGTGCGACCGAACTCGCCGAGCGCCACAACCAGCGTGCTGTCGAGTAATCCGCGCTCGTGCAGATCGGCGAGAAACGCGGCGAACGCGCGATCGAAGACCGGAGCGAGCTTCCTCAACCGGTTGAAATTGTCGTGATGCGTGTCCCAGAACGGCGATTGTTTCTCGTCGCGCGTCTCGTCGTCCCAATTCACGGAGACGAGCGACACGCCTCGTTCGACCAATCGCCGCGCGAGCAACAGGCTCTGTCCGAATTTGTGCGAGCCGTATCGCTCGCGCGTCGTCGTCGGTTCGCGGTCGAGGTCAAAGGCGGCGGCGGTTTGCTCGCCGGAGATCATCGCGAACGCTTGCCGGTATTGATCGTTGACGAGTTGGCTGCGCGGTCCTTCGTTCAGCACTCGCCGCGCGAAGTCCACTTCGCGCAGGAGTCCCTCGCGGCGCAGCAGGCGCGCGGCAGGCACGTCGGTCGGCAGTCGAATGCCAGGGACGGAGAAATCGTCGCGGCTCGGATCGCCGTCGATGAGGAAGGCGTTGTGCTGCTCGCCCATCAAGCCGCTCGATTGACCGGCGATGCGAACTCCCTGACTGGGGAACATCAGATACCACGGCAACACAACCGACGACGGCATTCCGCCAGTCGCTCGGCCATATCGCATGACCATCGCGGAGAGCGACGGCCAATCGTCAGGAGCGAGCGTATCGGTGGTGCCCGGCCGGCGATGCGGACGCCCGGTGATAACTTGGCTACATGCGGTGCCATGAACCGGGTCGCCATGAGTCATCGACCGCAAGAGGCAAAGCTTGTCCGCTTGTTTGGCGAGGTTCGGAAGTAGCTCGGAAAGTTGAATGGCCGGAGCCGAGGTAACGATCGGCTGAAAGATACCGCGGACGTTTTCCGGCGCGAGCGTTTTCAAATCCCACAGGTCGATTTGGCTTGGTCCACCAAAAAGAAAAATGAACACGCAACGCTTGGCCGGTGCGGCTAAGCGGGCTTCGCTCTGAGCCTCATCGGCACGAGCCATCGCGTCACGCCGCAGTCCATTGATCGTCGATTCGGAGAGTCCCAACCAACTCAGTCCGCCGATGCACAACCACTCGCGCCGCGAAACTCGTGGAGTGCCCAGCGAGGGATTGCGGTCATCATGCCAGAAATGGGACATCGCGAAATCCAACAAGAGGCGAAGCGGACGGCGGGGATACTACTCAAGGCATCGAGACCTCGCACAGCTTCGTAGCTCAGGCGGCCCGCCTGAGTCGCGTCGCCAAAGGCGACGCGGATGCAGGCGAGCCGCCTGCACGACGATTGGGTCCGCTTGCGATTCAGCGGCGAGCACCTAAGCTGTCTCGCCCTCCGCCGGACGGCGATGGCGATTCCACAAACTCCAACCAACCGATGAAAGACCATGCTCAAGATCGCGACTGTTTCCGGCACAGCGGTGCCGTTGTTGTTGGACGACATTGATACGGATCGAATCATTCCCGCGCGGTATCTGCGGTGCGTGACGTTCGACGGCCTTGGCGAACATGCGTTCGAGGATGACCGCCACCAAGATTCGCGGCATCCGTTCGATGATCCGCGCTTTCAGGGGAGTCGCGTGCTGGTAGCCGGCCGAAATTTTGGCTGCGGTTCGTCGCGAGAACATGCTCCGCAGTCGCTGCTGCGGTGGGGCATTCAGGCCATCGTCGCGGAATCGTTCGCCGAGATTTTCTTCGGCAACTGCACGTCGCTGGGGATTCCCTGCGTCTGCGCGTCGCGGGCCGACTTGGAAAAACTGGTCGCGGCGATTCAGGCGGATCCGAAACTGGTGGTGACGGTCGATCTCGTCGGTGGCGAAGTGCGGTTCGGATCGGAATCGGCACAGGTGACGATGGTCGAAAGCGCTCGCGGTTCGCTGGTGAGCGGGCAGTGGGATTTTCTCGGCCAGTTGCTCGACAACAAACCGGGCATCGCGGCAACGGCGGCGCGAGTGCCGTATTTGACTGGCTTCAATGCGGTGTCGTGAGGTTGGCTCGGCTCTTATGTGGAAGTTCGCGATTTGCAATTTGTTCAGCCGGCCGGCACGTTCGGCGTTGTCGTTGCTGGGGCTGACGGTGGCAGTCGCTGGGATGGTTTGTCTGTTCTCGGTCGCGCGCGGGTTGGAGCAGACGTTTGATCGCAGCTTCAAAGGCATTCCCGGTTTGGTTGTGATGCAGGCGGGAGCACCGATCCCGTTGTTCTCGCGGTTGCCGTCCTCCTGGAAAGCGGACCTTGAGAAGGTTCCCGGCGTGCATGTGGTCGCACCCGAAGTCTGGATGCGAGCCAACATCATTGAAGACGAACCGGTGATGGCCCCGCCGAGGTTCTTGTTCGGCGTGGATATCCCCTCGCGGCTGAAGTTGCGGAAGGGGGTCTACACCGAGGCGATGTTCGCGGGCCGCTTCTTGGCTCCGACAGACAGTGGGAAGCGGATCGTTGTCATCAGCCGACAGATTGCCGACGAGCATCACAAGCAGGTCGGCGACACTCTGAGCGTGAACGGAATCGAGTTTGAGATTGTCGGCCTGTATCACGTCGGTTCGCTGTTGCTGGATATCGCGATCTTGGTGGATGGCGACACGCTCAGGCAGCTCGGCTGGTTCGACGCGCAGGCGGTCAGCGGCTACTACATTGAGGCAGAGGTCGGGGCCTCGAATGAAGACGTGGGGCGTCGTATCAAAGAGTTGTTGCAGGATCGGCCGCTGACGACGGATTCGTCGCTGTCGTTGTTGGCCCTGGCGGGAATGGGACCGTCCAGCGGCACGAGCCAAGCCGAGTTAATGAATCCCCTTCGTTGGCTGATCAAAGCGTTTTCGGGATCAAACACGGAAGAGGCGGACTCGACGCTTGCGGATAAAGAGTCTGAGACCACCGGGGAGCTGACGCCCCCCGCTCGCCAGAGCCAGAGCCAGAGCCAGAGCCAGAGCCAAGGCCAACGCCAACGCCAACGCAAAGAGCCGCCGTCGCCGGTCGAGGTTCGCAATGCTTCCGATTTCTCCGAACGCTTCAAAGATCTGAGCGAAGACTTGAACTTGATCCTGGGTGTGTTGACCGGCATCGGGATGACGATCGCCGTGCTGAGCATCGTCAACACGATGCTGATGAGCGTGACCGAACGGGTCATCGAGTTTGGGATTCTCAAGGCCAACGGCTGGACTCCGTGGAACGTGCTGAAGTTGATCACGGTGGAAAGCGCGGCGCTGGGACTGGGGGGCGGAGTGCTGGGGACGCTCGTCGGCTGGCTGGCGACACGAATCATCAATGCTCAGTGGCCCGACCGCGTGAATCTATTCGCCAGTCCGGGGCTGTTGGCTTTCAGTATCGCGTTCAGCACCGTGGTCGGTTTGCTGGGAGGCTTGTACCCAGCAATCTGGGCCATGCGTCTGTCGCCCATGGAAGCCATTCGTCGCGGCTGACGACTGGCGTTGATCACCATGTGAGTCCGTGCGTTGACAACTCAAACAAGCCCCGCATATACCTCCGCCCCTTCAGAATCCCTGAAATCGCGGGATTTCCTCGACGATTCTGAGTCATTCTTGGGCTGCGGTCGTGGGCTGTGGCGAGACCCCAAAATTCCGTTTTCGGGAGGTTGCAATGAAGGAGGCCGTTCGTGGTTAAGTTGCGTTTGCGAGACAATGAAAAGATTCAAGACGCGGTTAAGCGGTTTCGTAAGTTGGTGGAACACGCTGGAATCAAGAAGGAAATGCGCCGCCGCGAGTACTACGAAAAACCGAGTGAAATCTCCCGCCGCAACCGCCGCCGGGCGGAACGCCGCGCTCGATTGGCTCGCCTGAACCCGAACGGCACAACTAGTCCTACGTCTGGCATGAATGCCCCGTAGTGGCAACAGCGACTCGAAGACAGCGACGCCCCTCTGCCGGACTTGGCATCGTCAAAACGCATCCCGGAAATACAAAAAGCCCTCGTCTTTCGACGAGGGCTTTTTTCATGGTGCGATGGTCTGCTCCGGAGATCGACTGGCCAGGGACACGGTCGAGCCGAGTCTGCGGAGCTGACGAAGATTACTCGTCGTCGTCGTCCTCTTCCTCTTCCTCTTCCTCTTCCTCTTCCTCTTCGAGTTCGATTTCGACCTCAACCTCTTCGACCTCGACATCCGGCACATAAGTGTCTTCGATGGGGGCAGTGCCTGGCGGGGGTGCTCCAAGCGCCTCCTTCACAGACTGCAACCAATAGAGCCGTTTGCTCTTGGACCGCAGCACGTCCAGCCGTTCTTCGGCGGCCTTTCTCTCTTCATAGGGGAAGCGGTCCTCTTCCTTTTGGGTGCTGTTATAGATCACCCAGACGATCCGCCGACGTTCGACCGGCTTGGTGCGGGGCTTCTTTTTGACCGCCTTCTTTTTGACTCCGGCGACGGCACGCTTCTTTTTGCCATCGCTTTCTCCCGTGCCATCCGCGTCACGAGCTTCGGCGGCTTCAAACTCTTTGCGCTTGTCTAAACGGCTTGCCATGTTCTTTGGCTACTCCCATGAACGCCCGAATTGCCAGAGACCCGTTTGCCGGAACCGGTTCCGGCGGCGGGAGGCTGGCGAAGGGGCGGGAGAATAGCAAACTGGCGGCGACCGGCCAACCGGCTCGCGGAGGGAGTCCCAGCCATTTTCCTCGAAACAATCAGAAAAGTTTCTGTAACCGGACTCCGCCAACCGATCCTTAGAAAAGCGATCAGACTGCGCGAGCCGCGTTCAAGAAAACCGGTTCGACACATACCCGCCGAGGCGGGCACCTGCCGAAGACGAAGGAGAGGAGCTCATGCGACATCTTGGGAAATGGCTGATGGCGTTGGGGCTGTTGGCCATTGTGCCAGCGACCAGCGACGCCGCGTTGTGGGGCAACTCCGCCCAAAGCCAGCAAGCGGCCAAGCAGAAAAACCAGAAGGCGGCCAACGAGGTCGCGGGTGCTCTGCGAGGTGCCAAGTTGCAAGGCTATGACATCGGCATTGAGGTCAAGGACGGCAATGCCATCTTGACCGGCGAAGTGACCGACGCGGCTCAGAAAGACAAAGCCACGCAAGTCGCCTCGAAAGCGAAGGGGGTCAAGAAGGTCGATAATCGGCTGGTTGTTTCGCCCCCCAAAGCGGTCGCGGCGAAGCAGGCCCAGAAAAAAATTCAACAGGCCTCCGCCTCCACTAACGCCTCTACCAACGTCAACGCCGACGAAAATACTCCGCCGACGAATCAGCAAATGGCGGAACGAATCGCCGGCGCGCTTGGCCAAGCGGGAATGAGCGGCTTTGACTTGGAGGTTCGCTTCCAAGACGGTCAAGCTCTGATCGGCGGTGCGGTGGCGAATCCCGCTCAGCGTGCGCGGATCACGCAAGTGGTCTCGAAACTCGATGGCGTCGAGTCGGTCGACAACAAGGTCACGGTGACGCCGCAAGCGACGATGCGTCGGCCTGCCGGTCCGCCTCCGTATGCCAGTCAAGCCGCTTACGGCGGTGGCCCGATGCGTGCTCCCATTCATCCCGCCGCGTACCAACAAGAGGGCGGTCCCATGCCGGGCGGTCCGATGCCGGGTGGTCCGATGGGTGGTCCGATGAGTGGCCAAATGGGTGGACCGATGCCAGGCATGCCGCTCCCTCCCATGCCGATGGGCCGGTCGAATGCGGGGCAGGTCAACGATATGCCGAATCTGCCGAACTATGCCTGGCCCACCTACGCCCAGTATCCCAACTCGGCGGCGATCTCTTACCCCAAGGAATACAGCGCGAGTGCGTGGCCCTACATCGGCCCGTTCTATCCGTATCCGCAAGTCCCGCTGGGCTGGCGATCTGCTCAGTTGGAATGGGACGACGGACACTGGAACCTCAACTTCCGCCCGCGCACCGAAAAGTGGTTCTGGTTCCTCAAGCCAGACAACTGGTAACGGGTTTCGCAGTCTGATTCTTCTTTCCCGAAATCTCCGAGCGTGCAGGCGCTCGGAGATTTTTTCGTTGAGCAGGCGGCTCGCCTGCATCCGCGTCGCCAGCGGCGACGCGACTCAGGCGGGCCGCCTGAGCTACGGCTTGCCGTTCAACGCGATCCGCTTACCCGACCGGAAAAATCGCCAAATTCACCCAAGTCGGCAGGGTTTGACAGCCGATAGATTCACACGTCCCTTCCGATTCCATTTGGGAAAAGGTGTCTCTTATGAGATTCTCTCAACGACTTGCATTGCTGCTTCTGCTGGGAGCGATGACGACGACTTGCAGCGGCTGCAAAATCTTCTTTGACGGCATTGTGACCGTGGCCTCCTTCAGCAAGTTCTGGATCGTGACGCCGCCCATTCCGGTCAGCCCGTACTACAGCCAGCAGATCGAGGACACCTACTGGGAAGAGGAACGCTACACGCGAGTTCCGATCCTGGACCCGGTGGAAGGGGAGAACGCTCCGCTGTTCTGTCTCGATCCGCCCTCTTCGGATGAAGTCATCCGAGCCTTGCCGGACAAAGCGGCGGGAGGCTTTGCGTTTCTCGCCGAGACGGCTCGGAACAACGTCCGCATCGTCGTCGAACCGATTGTGGACCGCGTCGATGAGTGCCGCTTCTATCCGCTGGTCGGGCCGGCTCGACTGCACCACTGCCACTACAAATGCACGGTCTATTACGACAAGACGATCCGTTCGTACTGGCCAGTCCCGTTCACGCACAGCGACGAGACAGAAGACGTCGTCTACATTGACCACGACCATCTGATCCGCTGCTCCGGGCCGGACGCCCCGTAGTCTGAGTCTTCCAAATCCACTGACAAAGAGAGCCTCGGCTTCGTGTGAAGCCGAGGCTCTCTTTGTTTTGCCGCCACCCGTCGAGCCTCGACGGAAACAGTATCCACTGACTCTCGCCTCCAGTGGCACGCCCCAAGTCTTCGTCCAGCGCTCCTTGCCTACCACAAACTCTCGCACCAAACTGACCACCCACGCTCTGGCAAGCGTGGCTCGACTCAGGCGAGTCACCTGTGATACGGAACCCCTCACATGAATCTTGTCACCATCGCGATCAAAAGCATCAAGCAACGATTCCTCTCGTCGAGCCTGACGGCGCTCAGTGTCGCGCTGGGGGTGATGTTGATGGTCGCCGTGCTGGTCATCAACGGCGTCGTCAGCGGACTGTTTAACCAGCAGAGCTTCGGCTTCAACCTCGTCGTCGGCCCCAAGGGAGACGACATGAGCCTCGCATTGAGTTCGATCTATCGGCTCGGGCGATCCGGCGAACCGCTTCCGTACCTCTACTACAAAGAGCTGCAAGAGCACCCGGCCGTCGAGAAAGCGGTGCCGATCACGATTGGCGATCTCACCGAAGAGGGCGGATTTCCCATCGTCGGCACGATCCCCGAATTCTTTGAGCTCGATTACTCGTTCAAGAAACCGTTCCGAGTGCGTGGCTCGTTCTTAAAGACGCCGTGGGATGCGGTCATCGGTTCACGCGTCGCGGCCACGAACGGCTGGAACATCGGCAGCGAGTTCAAGCTAACTCACGGCGGGGTCCAGGAGCACGTTCACGAGGAAAAGTTTCGCGTGGTCGGTGTGCTGGCTCCGACGGGGACGCCGAACGATCGGACCGCGTTTGTCAGCATCGCTGGCTTTTGGGGCATCTCCGAACACGAGAAGCCGTTGCAAGAGGCAATCAATCGGCTCGAAAAATTCCGCTACACCGTGCCGCAATCGCTCCGCGATCAAGCCGAGAAAGAGAAACAGCCCAAGCCCGCTGACGGTCATGCGGGGCACGATCATGCCGAGCACGCCGAGTTACTCGACGAGCAGAAAGAAGTCACCGCGATCTTCCTGCGCACCACAGGGGAAACGGGCTTCTCTGCGATCCGTCTGGCGGCCGAGATCAACGAAGACGTTCGCGCATTGGCGATCAATCCGGTCCCGGTAATGAATCGGCTGATGAGCCTAATCGTGGACAACATCCGCTTGATGCTGCTGGTGCTGACGAGCCTGATCATCGCGGTCTCGGCGGTGAGCATCTTCGTGAGCATCTACAACTCGATGTCCGACCGCCGCCGCGAGATCGGCATCATGCGAGCACTCGGCGCTCGGCGCGAGACGGTCTTCATCATCATCCTGGCCGAGTCGGCATTGCTGTGTCTCGCCGGCGGCGCGATCGGCTTGCTCCTGGGGCACGGCTTGGTCGCCGCCGCCAGCCCGATCATCGAGTCTCGCAGCGGCATCCTGATCAATCCGCTTTCATTCGAGCCAATGGAGTTGATTCTCTTTCCGGTCTTGCTGGTCGTTGGCTCGCTGATCGGCTTCCTGCCCGGCCTCGCCGCGTACCGCACCGACGTCGCGGCGGCCCTCACCGAGTAGCCGCACTCGACAGAGTCCGGGGCACCCGCGTTTTCTTACTCGTGCCCACGCGGCACTCAACGGCAGGAATTTCGTTCGTGCCACCTTCTCATCACCACCTTTTCTCACCCGCCACTTTATTACTCACTCATTTCTTTCCCGATCCGTTTTGTCTCCCCTTGTTGGTCACGCGATCGGATTCTGAAGATTTCTAAACCGTAGTGGTTGACGAGCTGAAAATTCATTGGCATTCTGCTCGCAACCTGCGTCGATCAACCATTAGCGCAGGATCGAATTCGGCGCAGCCTGCTAAATCAGTTGTTGGGTGACCAACCACTGAACGGCGATCAGCCACAAGTCCACCGCACGCTCAATGCGTTCTCTCCTCTCGATTCCGTTTCCAGCGACCGCTTGTCTTCGATTGCTCTTCTGAAGCGTTCGCTTGCCAATGAATGGTTTCTGAAGCGTTCGAAACAAGACACAAATCCGGCAGTTCTCTTACCCCAAAAGAAACGACACAATATCCACTTCCGGTTGCCTATCGGATTTGATTGTCACGGTGAATGTTATACCTCGCGCGGTGTCAAGTGAGTCGTTTAACCGCAAGCCTCCGGATTGCGGTTAAACGATCGTGTCAAACGTCTCAATAATGGCCGCGTGAGGTATAGCGCCAGCAAGAACCACAGTTCGCACACCCATACGACCTGAGTGATCTATAACCTTCTGGAGGTTACCATGCGCCGCTTGCCAGTATTCGTTCTGATCTCTTTCGCTCTTCTGCTCGTTTACCCAAACGCCGAGGCTCAAATTGGAGGGAAGAAACGCGGCGACCCTCGCGTGCGAGAGATTCTCACAAAGGCAGATCTCAATTTTGAATTGGACAGCGATGGCGATTTCAAAATTGGCAACAAGTTTGACAATGGGCGAACGCAGTTGGCGTTTATTGACTCTGATGTGTCAAAACTCTTTGGGCTAGAGATTAGAGACGTGTGGTCTCTCGCGCTCATCTCAGATAGTCCTCTTAGCGCTGATATCGCCAACAATCTGTTGCGTGAGAATGGCCGAGTCAAACTCGGCGCATGGCAAGTCAAAAAGGTCAAAGATATATACATCGTCGTCTTTGCCGCAAAAATTTCCGCCGATGCCGACCGCGATACGCTTCTGACCACCCTTCAAGTGGTGACGCAGGCGGCAGACGAAAAAGAAAAAGAGTTGTCGAACAACGACGAACTGTAGCCCCCCCAGTTTTGTTCCTACGAAGGTTGGCTGGTGTTCGGAGCGAGGCAAAAGAAGACAAGGGCCGTCTGATTGTGATCCAGCGAAGTGGAAGTCGTTCGGCGTCTGAAAGGTTCGTTGAACCGCCGTCGAGCAATCGTCCAACAGATCAGGCAGGCCGAGCGGCGGATCACCGGTTTTCTGGCTGCCATATCGCTGGCCACCGCTGGATTCTCTTTGAGGGTCGGTGATCGAACCATCGGTTCCCAACGCCCGATGCTTCACGACGATTTGATGACGTGTGTGCCGGCCGACTGTCGGCTGGCGAGCAATTGGCAACATTTGTTACTGGAGCTAATGATGCAGTCAGATATGTTTACGCCCGAAGATGTTTCAATCGAGTCACTTCGCGCCGTCTTTGACGCGGCGATGATGGAAACGCGCCTCGATAGCGATGGGGATATCGTGGTCCAAGATAGCATTAAGGTTTGCGTGACCGTTCGACCGGCGAGTGGTATTCGGTTCTTGGCTGCGTACGGAGTGAAACCGGGGGTGCGAGAGGAAGCGGGGCACGCGTTGTGCAACCGGATCAATGATGGGTTGATCGTTATTCGGGCGAGCATGCATGGGCCAACGACATTACTGCTGGACTGGTATCTTCCCGTACGCGGAGGGATCGGCAGGAAGGCTGTGGTGTTGTCCTTTCGGAAGTTCGTTGAACTTGTCGAAGCCATTGGTAAGTACGACACCGATGGCATCGTGAGTTGATGTGAGCGTGTCGCTTCGCTGCCCCGAAGAGAACAAAGAGCTGCCGGATGACGGGTCGTCGGCAATGTCGAGAAAGGCTGCCAGGAGCCATTCCCGGATGGGATTCCGAAATTTGGCTTCTGACAGCATTTCTTCGGTTCTCATTGGCAAAACTTCTGGCCATCACCGCGCCGCCCGCTCCGAGGTTCTGCTGGGAGCTGCGCCGTAATCGGCACTGCGGCGGGATGCCGATGGCTTCAATGCTTGCCATTACCTCCCGCAGAGCTATTGGTGGGAGATGACTGTGCCACACAAGTCGAGATCACGACGTTCGCACAGCGCGTTGTGCCAGATTGCATTTTCCAAGGTGCCTTATGAGTCGTGCTGATGATCTTGTTCTCGTCCGCGAATTCACGCACAGCGACAGTTTGATCAAGCACATGCTGGCGGTGGAGGCGGCGATGCGGGCCTACGCTCGCAAGTTTGGCGAGGACGAAGAGAAGTGGGGGACCGTCGGCTTGCTGCACGATTTCGACTACGAGCGCTGGCCGAATCCTCCCGATCATCCGCTGCAAGGCTCGCGCATCTTGAAGGAGCGGGGCTACTCGGATGAAATCATTTACGCGATCAAATCGCACGCCAGCTACTTGACGGATTGCCCGCGTGTCTCGCGGTTGGACAAGGCCTTGTTCGCCTGCGACGAGCTGTGTGGATTCATCACAGCGTGCGCGCTGGTGCGACCGAATCGTCTGGAGGAACTGGAAGCCAAGAGCGTCCGCAAGAAGATGAAGCAGGTGACTTTCGCAGCCGCCGTCAAACGGGAGGACATCACCAACGGTGCCGCCGACTTGGGGGTGGATTTGGATGAGCACATCCAGTTTTGCATCGCCGCGCTCCGCGAAGTGGCCGCCGAGTTGGGATTGTTGCCGGCAACATCTTCGGCGACGGTGGCAGATTCCTCGGAGCTTCGGCAAGATGCCTCCGGCTCCGATTCCGAAGGGACACTTTGAGGCGATCATGAGACACTCGTTCCGCCAATGGCTGTGGACTGGCTTCGCGCTACTGGCGCTAGGAATGGGATCGAACTTCTCGTCGAGCCTCACATCGAATGTCTTCGGGCAAAACCAGAATCCTGCTCCCGCTGGTGGAACGGCTCCGGCTCCCGGCGGTGTGACCACCGTGAATCAGTCCAACGATATCGTGGAGTGGGGAATGGTGATCGTGATGTTTGGCGGGGCGTTGTTCGCGGTCTGTCGTTCGAGCCGCCGCAATTGAGCGGCTGACGTGGGACCATGAGCACATCCGCGGTTGGATCAGCCCTTTCGCCCTCAAGTCGGCGAGTGGTTGTCACTGGCATCGGCCTAATCACGCCTTTGGGAGCCGGACGAGAAGTCTCCTGGTCGGCGATTCGGAACGGACAAAGCGCCGTCCGCTGGTTGGATGCCGATGACCTCACCTCCCCGACGGGCGAGGCTCTGAAAAACTTCGGAACACAATGGGTGGGAGCCACGGCTCCGCGCGCGAGTCTTTCCGCATCGAGCGAGCCGGTGGTCTCACTGGCACTCAGCGCGGCGCGCGAGGCGATGATTCAAGCTCAACTGTCGCCGGGACCAATTCTCTCCGAGCGCGGCGGTTGCGTGATCGGGACCAGCAAGCTCGGCCTGCGGAGCTTCGCGTTGGCCCTGCGACAGCCCGATGGCGTGTCGCACGAATTGCTCTGGCCGAATGCGGCGGCTTTGGCGGTGGCGCGAGAATGGCAATTGGGTGGCCCGGCCTTGTGTCCAGTGGCGGCCTGTGCGACAGGACTCGTCAGTTTGATTCGGGGAGCGGATTTGATTCGCTCAAGCGAGTGTGACGTGGTGCTCGCTGGCAGTTCGGATGCGTCGCTGTTGCCGATTGTGCTCGGATCGTTTCAGCGGCTGGGGGTGATGGCTCGTGGATTTGACGAACCGTCGTCGGCCTGCCGGCCGTTTGATGCTGAGCGGTCGGGCTTTGTCATCGGTGAAGGAGCCGCTGTGATGGTGCTGGAAGAACGCGATCATGCCCTCGAGCGCGGAGCAACAGTGCTGGCGGAGTTTGTCGCTGGCGGCATGGCCAGCGATCCCAGCGGTCTGACTCAAGTGGATCCGACGGGCACCTCGCTGGCGTGGTTGATTCGAGATGTGCTGCGGCGAGCAGACGTTTTGCCCGAGGAAATCGACGCGCTCAACCTGCACGGCACGGCGACACGAGCCAACGATGTCGCGGAAACGAAAGCCGTGCGACTGGGCTTGGGGGCGGCGGCGGAGCGAGTCGCATGCTCCAGTCAGAAGGGAGCGATTGGTCATCTGCTGGGAGCGGCCGGAAGCGTCGAGTCGGCGCTGGCGGTGTTGTCGCTGCGGGATCAGATCATTCCGCCGACGATCAATCTGCACACGGTCGATCCGCAGTGCGACCTCGACTATGTGGCCAAAACGGCTCGACCGATGCGCCTGAGGAATGTCTTGAAAGTGTCGCTCGGCTTCGGCGGGCATTTGGCGGTCGGGTTGTTTCGGCGGTAGCCGTGTTAGCCAGAACGCGGGCAGCCCGCACTCTGGCGAGTGCGGCTACGGCGAGTGCGGCTACGGCGAGGGCAGCTACACCTCACGCGATGCGTCTCACGATGCCGCCGTAAAAACGCTGCTCGTCGGAGTCCGTTTGCAATCGCAAGGCCCCGTCGGCGGCGATGCCCAGGCAGCGGCCGGTGACAACCTGCTGGCTCGTGTCGAGCGAGACGATTCGGTCGCGCAGCACACACAGATCTCTCCAACGATCCGGCAGTGACCGATCGTTCTCCGCGAGACGCCGCAGGTCCACTTCGAGTTGTCGGACGATATTGCTCAGCAGTTGGCTTCGATCGAACTCAACTCCGCACTCGTCGCGCAGCGAAGTGGCGATCGTCTGCAACTCCGCCGGCGCGGCGGCGAACGAGTTATTGACGTTGAGGCCGATCCCAATCACCAATCGGCCGCGCACCACTGGCGGCACCTCGACCAGAATTCCGCAGACCTTGCGGTCGTTCAACCAGATGTCATTGGGCCACTTCAATCCCACGACTGCGGACAAGACGTTGCCGAGCATCTCGCAAACCGTCACTCCGGCGGTCAACGAAACCTGTGGCCAGCGCGATTCCGGCAGAGCAAGCTCATTGGCATCGACGATGACGGAGAACAGCAACGCTCCGTCGCTGGACCACCAGCGGTTCGCGCCTCGACCGCGGCCGGAGGTTTGCTGATCGGCCAGCACGAGATACGGGACTCTCAACTCCACGTCCGGGCACAATTCGAGCGCTCGGTTGTTCGTCGAGTCGATCACGACGTGATGCTCGGCACCGCGCAGGAAGGTCTCGGCTTGTAGACGAGTGAGGTCCATGCTGGCAGCCATGAGCGGGATGTTCAACCGCCACGCCATCGGCGTGCGCGCGAGCCTATTGAAAAAGTCAGAGAGATGTAACCCGAAGCGTCAGTTTTGAAGTTGCACAATTTCGAACAAATTCGATCACGACTCCGAGAAAAAGGCCCGAATTCATTCGCTTCATTCCTTTGACCAGATTCCTTTGATCGGAATCCTTAGACACAGGTTCGCCCCAGGCGATCAAAGGAATCTGGTCAAAGGAATGAAGACAACCTGAGAAATTGACAAAACGGCGAGGAGCCGAGTTCAAAGCGCGCAACTTCAAAAAGCGTCAGCGAGGGTCAGAAACTCCGAGAATTCCGTCATCGAACTCCCTCGCTGACGCTTCGGGTTACATTTTTCAACAGGCTCAGGCGAGTGCGGCTACGGCGAGTGCTTACTTTCGCAGCCAGTCGGCGATCCACAATTGGCTGCTGCTGTCGGCGGTTCGCGTCGAGGTCCACATCAGCTTGGAGCCGTCGGGGCTGAAGACTGGCAGGATGTCGGTCCCTTTGTGGTCGGTGATGCGCGTGATCGCACCGGCTTTGGGGCCGTCGCTGGTGAAAGACAAGTCCAGCGTGAAGAGATCGAAGTTCGCTCCGCGCGGACCTTGCGAGTAATTCGCTCCGGCCCAGATCAAGTATTTCATCGACGGATGGAAATACGGGCACCAGTTGACCTCGTCGAGATTCTTGGTCAGTTGCACTTCGCGTTTGCCGTCCACGGAGATGGCGAAGAGTTGCAGCATGTGCTCCTTATCGCGGTCGCTGCGGAAGATGACCCACTTTCCATCCGGCGAGAAGAACGGGCCGCCGTCGTAACCGGGGACGTTGGTCAGTTGCCGAATGTTCGAGCCGTCGGCATCCATCACATACAGGTCGGGATCGCCGTCGCGCGAGGAGGTGAAGACGATCTGCTTGCCATCAGGCGAGTAACTTCCCTCGGCATCGTAGCCGGGCGACGTCGTCAGCCGGTGCAGTCCGGTCCCATCGGGGCGGATCGAGTACAGCTCCATGTGCGGGTCGAAGTCCCATTGATAGCGCGGCCGGCCCCCTTCCTTCGCGAGTGCGCGAGCTTTCGCTTCGGTCTGTTCAATGTCTGGGTCCGTGTGGCTCGACGCGAAGAGGATCGTTTTTCCGTCCGGCGCGAAGTAGCTGCAAGTCGTGCGGCCTCGGCCCGTGCTGAGCAACATCGGCACCTTTTCGTCCAGCCGCTGCAAATAGATTTGATAGAACGGATACCCCACCGGATATCCCTGATACACGATCCATTGGCCATCCGCCGAGAAGTATCCCTCACCCGCTCGCGGCAGTCCGAACGTCACTTGCCGGACGTTGGCCAGATGCTTGGCTTCGTCGGGTGTAGAAACGCTCGCCGCATCGTCAGCAGTCGCGGCCAGACATGCGAAGAGACTGACGAGACCCAGAACGCAGAACATCGAAATCCAATTCACACGCGACACAAGACACCTCCATAAGCAACGGACCAAGATCAACGAAGTTATACCTCGCACGGTGTCGAGTGAGTCGTTTAACCGCAAGCCGGAGGCGTGCGTGCCGGAGGTCGCGCACGCCTCCGGCTTGCGGTTAAACGATCGTGCCAAACGTCTCAAACATGGCCGCGTGAGGTAGAGCGCGGAGTGTAGCGCCGTGAATTCGCAATCAAAACGATGCTGGCGGAAAATGAAGTGTCGAAAAATGCCGCGATCAGTGACTGTTGGATGCGATTCGGGTTGATACAACTCGCCCCGAAATTCATCCCGGAGGTGCCCATGACTCAAACAATTCGGTGGCGTGTCGTCGCCGCGATGGCGTTACTCGTGAGTTGCTCGATGGTCGTTGCTGACGACTGGCCGCAGTGGGGCGGGCCGCAGCGCGACTTGGCGTGGCGTGAGACAGGGATCGTCAAAGAACTCACAACGAAAGCGCTATTGCCGCGAGTCTGGTCCGCTCCGATTGGTGCGGGCTACGCGGGGCCAGCGGTCGCGAACGGCCGAGTCTTCGTGATGGATCGCTCGGCCGATGGTGAGCGAGTGCTCTGCCTCGACGCCGACACCGGCCAAGAGATTTGGAAACACGCCTACGCGGCGAGATACACGGTGAGTTATCCGCTCGGCCCGCGCTGTACGCCGACTGTCGATGACGGTCGCGTCTTCACGGTCGGTGCGATGGGACACCTCTTTTGCTTGGAGGAGAAGACCGGGCAGGTGATTTGGAAAAAGAACTTCGTCGAGGAGTTCCGCACACGCTTGCCGACTTGGGGCATGGTCCACGCACCGCTGGTCGAGGGAGACCAAGTGATCCTGCTCGTCGGCGGCGAGGACGCGCTGGTCGTGAGCTTCGACAAATCCACCGGCAAAGAATTGTGGCGAGCGTTGAATGATCCCGAAGTCGGCTACGCGCCGCCGATGCTCTTCACGTTCGGCGAGCATCGGCAACTCATCATCTGGCATCCGTCGGAGGTCTCGTCGCTCGACCCGGCAACGGGGAAGTTGATCTGGCGAGTGCCGTATCCCGTGAAGGCCGGATTGACGGTGATGACGCCTCGGCAAGTCGGCAATCGGTTGTTCGTGGCCAGCTTTTACAACGGGCCGCGCATGATTGAAGTCGCGAAGGATGGCCAATCCGCTCGCGTGGACTGGTCGGGCAAGAGCGACAGCGAACAGCGAACGGACGGCGTTCATCCCATCATCATGACTCCGGTGTTTGACGGCTCGCACATTTACGGCATCGACAGCTACGGGCAGTTGCGATGCCTTGATGCCAGCAACGGCAATCGGTTGTGGGAGACGCTCGACGCCACCGGACAGGGACGCTGGTGGAACTGTTTTCTCGTGCCGAATGGGGATCGCTACTTCCTGCACAATGAACAGGGCGAGCTGCTGATCGCCAAGCTGACTCCCGCCGGCTACCAAGAAATCAGCCGAGCGAAACTGCTCGAACCGACTCAGCCGATCCAACGCCGCATGACCGTCTGGTCGCACCCGGCCTTCGCGATGAAGAGCGTGTTCGCTCGGAACGACAAAGAGATCGTCCGCGTGAGTCTGGCGGAGTGACAGGTTTGATCCGTAGCCGCACTCGCCAGAGTGCGGGCGGCCCGCGTTCTGGCGAACGCGGCTACAGCCGACCGTTTTTAGGAATTCAGGAAAACGGTATAGCGGCCATCGGCTGTCGGCGTTCGGCAATCGGCCGGAGAAGACGAATCGAAAGACGAAATGATGAGATCACGGGTTCCCTTGATCCTGACGTGCTGGCTGTTCCAAGTGAGCGGCACTTTCGCCGCCGAGGGCTTGCAGCGGATCAAGTACAACCATCCGGGATTGGTGGTTGATCTCGGCGTCGGGCTGTGGGCTTGGCCGGTGCCGTGGGATGTGGATGGCGACGGCGATCTCGACCTGCTGATCAATTCGGAGAACGCGAACTGGCTGCGGCAAGTCGAGTGACGGGGCGTGGCTGTTCAAAGACCAAGGCAAGCTGGACTCGCGCAACATCGCCAGCCACGACGTCAGTCCTACCACCGTCGATTGGGACGGCAACGGCATCTCCGACTTCCTCGGCGGCGCGGAGGATGGTTTTTTCTACTTCATTGCCTTCATTCCTTTGACCAGATTCCTTTGATCGCATTCTTTCAGGCAGAAGATCGTCCTGTCAGCCAAAGGAATGGGAGCAACGGAATGAAGGCCACCTGAGACACACGCCCACGCCCACGCCGATGGCGTTGAGGTTAAACATCTTTGCCACTTGGTTGACTCAGAAGCTTTCCGTTGCCGATCGCGCAGCCGCTTGCCATCATCGCCGCATCATGATTCTCGATCTCTTCAAATTGGATGGCCGAGTCGCTGTCGTGACGGGCGGACGGCGCGGGTTAGGTCAGTCGATGTCCTGGGGATTGGCCGAAGCGGGGGCAGACATTGTCTGTGTCTCCAAGCACGGCCAAGCGGATGAAACTCGGCGGCTGGTCGAGTCGGCCGGTCGGAGGTTCTTCGATATCCAAGCCGATCTCTCCGAACCCGATCAACGGCGCGGATTGATCGACAAGGCCATCGAACTCGCCGGGCCGGTGGACATTCTCGTCAACAACGCGGGGGACGGAGTGCGGCAGCGGCCCGAAGTCTTTCCCGAAGAGGCGTGGCGACGGCAGCTCGAACTGCACGTCACGGCGATGTTCGATCTCAGTCAGCAAGTGTTCCCGCACATGCTTCGCAAAGGGCGCGGGAAGATCATCAACATCGGCAGCATCATGTCTTTCGAGGCGGGCTTGAACATCGTCGCCTATGCCGCCGCGAAGCACGCGATCGCCGGACTGACGAAATCGCTGGCGGTCTCCTGGTCGGCTCAGGGGATCAACGTGAACTGCATCGCCCCCGGCTACTTCGAGACCGACATGGCCAGCCCGTTGCGCACCGATCCAACGCGAGCACCTCAAATCCTCGACCGCATCCCGTGTGGCCGCTGGGGCCGTCCCGATGAACTCGCTGGCCTGGCGGTTTATCTCGCGTCCGATGCCAGCAACTACATGCACGGCAGCGTCGTCGTGATCGACGGCGGCTGGCTGGCGCGTTGAACCGATCCGCAAACAAGCTGCCGCGTCAAATGATCCGTTTGGGTACAGCCATTTGGTGGAACCCTCGTTCGCGGCAATCACCAGCACTCGTCACCCTGACGCACCCGAGTTGACTGACATGACTCCAGAAAATCCCAAGGATCGACTGCATGGCATCACGCTCGCGATGATCCTTGAGCGACTCGTGACCCAGGTGGGTTGGGAGGAAATGGGACGGGTCATTCCGATTCGGTGCTTTACCCACGATCCGAGCATTAAGTCGAGCCTCACGTTCCTTCGCAAAACACCGTGGGCGAGGGCGAAGGTTGAAGCGCTCTACCTCGCCTGCGTGCAGGAGTTCGGCCCTGCGGCAAAGCAATCGGAAAATGATCGCCAGTAAACTTCAACTCCATCATCATCACTCCGCAGTCTTCATTGTTTGCGTAGAGCGACCAGAGCCTCGCAGAGAGAGCAGCGTGGTGAACGGGAGGTCTGGCCGAGAATTTCACGAAACTTCGATGAAGACCGATGTTTCCTCTTTTCAGATTCGGCGAGTCTCGGTACTTTGCCGCCCCTTCTCGCGGAGCGTGTTGGCTGAGGAGTGTCACTCAACCTCAGGACGGACCCCGTGAGACCCACCCGAGTTGCTCACCAGGATTGATTCAGGCGCATTGACGAAAGCTGATCATGGTTGCGGTGATTTTCTTACCAATCAATCAGTTTGAGATGCTCCTGAGCTAGCGTCTCGCCCGCCACTCTTCGCCCGTTCCTGGTTTCTTCGCAGAGTCTCCTGGGCCAACAGAGTTGGCCAAGTCGAGAGGCCTTTCCCGGCTACGCCGCGAAATCGAATTCGCGGTGCCTGCCAAGTTCCCCAACACAATCACTTTGTTCCTGAAATCCTGTCGCCACGTTCGCCAGAACGTGGTTCTTCGCCGATTTGCTCACGTTCTGGCGAACGTGGCTCCTGTCTGAAAGGCTCCCAATTCCAGGGTGACGTTCCATGTCCGACCTCACGAAAGTCAGAAACATCGGTATCTCGGCCCATATCGACTCCGGCAAGACCACCTTGTCCGAACGGATTTTGTTTTACTCCGGCCGCATTCACATGATGCACGAAGTCAAAGGCCGTGACGGCGGGGCCACGATGGATCACATGGAACTCGAACGCGAGAAGGGGATCACCATCACCGCCGCCGCCACGCAGGTGGAGTGGAATGACTACACGATCAACCTGATCGACACGCCGGGCCATGTGGACTTCACCGTCGAAGTCGAACGCTCGCTCCGAGTGCTCGACGGTGCCGTGCTGGTGCTGTGTGCCGTCGGCGGCGTCCAGAGCCAATCGCTGACCGTCGATCGCCAGATGAAGCGGTATCGCATTCCGCGCATCGCGTTCATCAACAAGATGGACCGCATCGGAGCCAACCCGTTCAAAGTCACTCAGCAGATTAAAGACAAGCTGCACGTCACGCCGGTCCCCATTCAGATTCCGATGGGAGCCGAGTCCGACTTCGCCGGCGTCATCGACCTTATCACGATGCAGGCGGTTTTCTTTGATGGCGAAGATGGCGAAACCCCACGCCGTGAAGCCATCCCCGAAGGCTACGCCGAACAAGCCTCAACCGCGCGGCAAGAGATGCTCGAAACGCTTTCGCTGTTCGATGACAAACTGATGGAAGCGCTGCTGGAAGAACGCGAGGTCTCGGTCGATGAGATTCGGAAACTGGTCCGCGAAGCGACGCTCTCGCAAGAGATCACGCCGGTCATGATGGGGACGGCCTATCGCAACAAGGGCGTGCAAGAACTGCTCGACGCGGTGACGTATTACTTGCCCAGCCCAGAGGACCGCACCGTCGTCGTCACGAACATCGACCACAAGAAAGTCGAAGGCGAAGCGGAAGACGCCGCCAAAGTCACGCTCACCAAGAGCGGCAAAGACCCGCTGGTCTGCATGGCCTTCAAAACGGTCGTCGAGCAATTCGGCCAGTTGACCTTCATGCGGATTTACCAAGGCAGCATGGTCAAAGGGGACACCTACACGAACACCCGCACCGGCAAGCGACAACGCTTTGGCCGCATCGTCCGCATGCACGCGAATGAGCGCAAAGACATCGACATCGCCGGCCCCGGCGATATCGTCGCGGCCGTCGGCGTCGAATGTGCATCGGGCGACACCTACTGCGGTGAGCCGGTCAATTACGCGCTCGAAAGCATCTTCGTGCCGGAGCCGGTGATTCGACTCTCGATCGAAGCCGCGGAACGCGACGGTGCCGACAAATTGTCGAAGGCTCTGGAACGCTTCCGTCGCGAAGACCCGACCTTCCATGTGCAGTCCGATCCCGAAACCGGAGAGACTCTGATCGCTGGCATGGGGCAGTTGCATCTCGAAATCTACACCGAGCGAATCAAGCGAGAATACAAGGTCGAGTGCATCGTTGGTGAACCGAAGGTGGCCTACAAAGAGACGCCAACCCAGGCGGTCGCATTCAACTACAAGCACAAGAAACAGTCCGGCGGTTCAGGCCAGTACGCTCACGTCGTCGGCAAGATGACCCCGCTGCCAGAAGGTTCCGAAGAGACTTACGTTTTCCTCAACGAAGTCACGCAGGGCCGAATCCCCAAGGAATACATCAAGCCGGTCGATGACGGCATGCAACTGTCACTGGTTAAGGGACCGCTCTGCGAATGCGAAGTGGTCGGTGTGCAGATCCAACTGGAAGACGGCAGCTACCACGATGTCGATTCGTCGGAAATGGCGTTCCGCATCTGCGGTCAGGGTGCGATGCGCGAGATTCTCAAGGACGCGAAACTCGGACTGCTCGAACCGATTATGAAGCTGGAAGTCGAAGTGCCGGAGGAATACCAAGGGGGCGTCTGCGGCCACCTCAGCAGCAAGCGCGGACTGATCACCGAGACGGCAACCAACATGGGGATCGGCGTCATCAACGCCGAAGTCCCGCTCGCCGAAATGTTCGACTACGCCAACGAACTCCGCTCGATGACCCAGGGCAAGGGGGGCTTCACGATGGAGTTCTGCAGGTACAAGCTGCTGCCACGCAACCTGCAAGACGAGGTCGTCGAGCGACGTCGCGCCGACAAAGATCCCAAGAAAGCCAAACAACTCGTCGGTGCGAAATAGGTTTGCAGAACGAGACGTGTCAAAAGAAAAGGACGGGCAAGCGTGCCCGTCCTTTTCTTTTTGTTCTTCTGGGTTTCGAGTGGCTGCATGGAGTATGAAGCACAAACGCTGCCGAGATGCCGCCACTTTCGCCCTCAACCGCGGCACGCTTCACCTCAAAACCTACCGCGGACAACTCCGATGACTCATCTTCTTGCGACTACCGATCGCACGGGGCGCAGTTCGAGACCGGCTCTTCGATCACGTCGTAGGTCGTGACCGGGACTTGCTCGCTCACTTGCTTTGCGACCATCTTCGTCACGGAGACTTGAACCGGCTTATTGACGACGTGCGGAACTCGCACGGTGTAGGACTCGGTCGTTTGTCGTGGCACCGCGCGCATCTCGGTGACTTCGTGAGTGCGCTGTTCGACGCGCGACGCTTGGACGATTTCCGGGACTGAGCGGGTCCGAGTTTCAGTCCGATAGTCGGTGACCTTGACCATTCGCGTGCGAGTCTCCGGCCGAGTCACTTCCACATCGTATTCGATGGTTTGCTCGACGAGCTGCTTGCGCATCACCGTGACCGCTTCTTGCGACCTGTGGCCACCGATCACTTCGGTTTTGGCTCGGACGCCACCGAGATCGGATTTGCTCCCCCGTTTCACGACCTCACCGCCGGTCGTGACGGTTCGCATTTCCGTCGTGGGGACGCAGCGGCTGACGGTTTGTTTTCGGGTGCGGGTCTCGGTGTGAACCTTATCGACCGTGTAGGTCTCCTCGACCATTCGCTCGAAAGGGACCTGCACCGAGTAGGTTTGAAGGCGTTGCCGCGTCTGTGGAACCAGGACGGTGGACTCCATCGTGACTTGCCGCGTCTCAGGAACTTGATCGTAAACGGTGACCGATCGCTCGCGGACCTCGTCGTGATATTCGACCGCCTGAGTCTGGCGAATCTCCACTTGCGTGGTCGGGACCATGATGGTTTTGGTCACGGTTTGATACGTTGTGCGCGGGACGACTCGCCGCACGGTCTGCGGCGCGGAATAAGTCACGACCGGCGACGAACGCAGCACCTGTGCCGGGACGGTAGGGCAATTGTCGGTGTCGAATTGATTGAGAATGACGATGTCTTGCGATCGCGCAGGATCGGCAGGCACCGAGAGACCAAAGACCAAACCGGGGATCACGGCAACAAAGAAACGCTTCATGGCAACCTCCTGACAACAATGTTTGGGGCAACATCGAGAAGACGGGATCAGGCTGACTATGCTTTTGGAAAAAGTCCAGTATTCCTCCGAAATACTTTGCAACTTCGTCTGCCGATTATTCATGTCGGCCGGGGTGTCCGAGTCCGAGGCGGCCGAGGTCGCCAGCAGTTTGATCGAATCCAATCTGCGCGGGCACGAGTCACACGGCGTGCTGCGCGTGGGTGACTACCTCAACGCTTTGAAAACCGGCGAGCTGTGCGGTGGTGTCGAGTGGCAACTGCTCACGGAGACTCCGGCCTTGCTGGTGGCGGATGGTCGTCGAGGCTTCGGCCAAGTCATGGCCCGCAGGTTGGTCGCAGCGCTGGCCCTGAAATGCCAGACGATCGGCATCGCCTGTGGGACGCTCAAGAACTGCGGACACGTCGGCCGCTTGGCCGAGTGGGTCGAACTAGCGGCGCGCAGTGGTTTCGCGGCAATGATGTCGGTCAATGACAACGGCGTGCTCCGCTGCGTCGCGCCGCCAGGAGGACTCGACGCGCGCATCAGCACCAACCCGCTCGGTCTTGCCGTGCCGACCGGTGACGAACCGTTGGTGCTCGATCTTTCGACCAGCATCGTGGCTAACGGCAAAGTCAAAGCACGATTGCTGGCGGGTGAGGCGTGTCCGCCGGGATGGCTCCAAGATGCGGACGGGAATCCGACGACCGATCCCGCATCGCGATTCAGCGAACGTCCCGGCACGTTGCTGCCGCTGGGTGGCGAATCGCACGGCTACAAAGGCTTCGGCTTGGGATTGCTGTTGGATGTCTTGATCGGCGGCCTGTCGGGCGGAGCGTGTCCTCCCGCCGGTCCCGCCGAGGTCGGCACGAACAACGTGCTGCTGGTCCTGTGGGATCCCGCGCGATTCGCCGGCACGTCGCACTTTCTTGGTGAAGCGGACAAGCTGATCAACTACGTTCGCTCGACGCCGCTCAAGCAAGGAGTCGATCAGATCACTCTGCCGGGCGATCGCAGCGCAGCGGTTCGTCGCGAGCGGCTGGCGAATGGGATTCCGCTCGACGCGGCCACTTGGAAGATGCTGTGCGACGCGGCTGAAGAGTTGGGGGTCGCCGTGCCGTGAAGATCTGCGTGTTGGCCGCAGTTGAGCTTGGTGTCATCGGTCACTCGTACGGACATTCGGCAAGTGGGCCGTGTTTCCCGCGACCGCGACCGCGACCGCTTCCGATGAAGTCGGGGTAGTGATAGAGTCTTCGGACGCGACAGGTGCTTTTTTGCGCATGTTTTGTCGAGCAGGACGGCACCAAGAACCTGTCCAAGAACAACATCGGCTTCCGAAGGATCCAGCGCAACCGGACGCTCGCGCGTTCCGGCGGAAGGGACAAGCACATGTATACAATACTCGTGGTTGACGACGTCGCTGTGGACCGGCACCTGGTGGGTGCTCTGATTGAAGAGCATGTCGGCTGGTCGGCCGTGTTTGCCGAGGATGGTCGGGATGCTCTGGCGCTGATCAAGTTGCAGGTGCCCGACGTCGTGCTGACCGACTTGCAGATGCCGGAAATGAACGGCCTGGAATTGGTCGAAGCGATTCGCCGCGACTATGCGTATCTGCCAGTCGTCTTGATCACGGCTCACGGCAGCGAAGAGATTGCTGTCGCGGCTCTCAAAGCGGGTGCTGCGAGTTACGTCCCCAAGCGTGATCTGGCCCGCGACTTGGTCCCCACGACTCAAAAAGTGCTCGACATGGCCCGAACCACCCGGAACCAGCAACAGGTTCTGGATTGCCTGATCGAAACCGAGTTCCGCTTTCTCCTGTCCAATGATCCGCATCGGGTGCAGCCGCTCATCAATCATCTCCAGGATCACCTCACGATGATGAATCTCGTGGACAAGGCTGGCCTGATCCGCGTCGGGACCGCCCTCCACGAATGCCTCATCAATGCAATGGAGCACGGCAACCTCGAACTCACTTCGGAGTTGCGAGAGAGCGAACACTCCCAAGCCTACCGGAGCCTCGTGGACCAACGCCGTGAGCAAGAGCCTTATCGCAATCGGCGCGTGCTCGTCGTCGCCCGCTTTTCCCGGCAGCAGGCGACGTTTGTGATTCGCGACGATGGACGTGGCTTCGATCCCTCCAAGTTGCCCGACCCACGCGATCCGACCAACCTCCAAAAATGCAGTGGGCGAGGACTCTTGCTGATCCGCACGTTCATGGATGAAGTGCATTTCAACGAAACCGGCAATGAAATCACGATGACCAAACGCCGCCACTAAGAGGCGATCCGAAATGCCTGGAATCACTGTTGCCGTGCTGACCGATGTGGGTGGTGCTCATCTTGAGGCGTATCTCGCGGGACTGGCTGCGACCGAGGAAGTGGACGCGGTTGTGGTCGCTGACCCCAGCGGCGCGAGCGAAGCGTCTGCTCGCAAGACGCTCGGCACGAAGCTGAAGAGCTTCGAGAAGGACCACGTCCAAGCGCTGACCAATCATCAGCCCGCGCTGGCGCTGGTGACTCTGGAAGCGGGCCACGCACCGCCAGTGATCAAGGCCGCGCTCGAAGCCAACTGCCATGTGCTGGCCGAGAAGCCGTCGTGCGTCCGTGCGGCGGATTTTGAACCGCTCGTGACGCTCGCCGACATGAAGCATCGGCATCTGATGTTGGCTCTGGCGAATCGCCTGCTCGGCACCGTGCAGGCGGCGAGAAAACTGATTCGATCCGGCCAGATCGGACAAATCTATGGCTGCGAGCTGCACATCGTCGCCGATCAAACGCGGCTGAAGAGTCCCGCCTATCACCAGTCTTGGTTCGCCGATCGCGAACGTTCGGGGGGCGGGCATCTGATGTGGCTCGGCATTCATTGGATTGATCTCGTCATGTTCCTGACCGAGTCCAAGATCGTGGAGGCGGCTGGCTTCACGGGCATTGTCGGCGGGCAACCGCTCAAGGTGGAGGACTCGGCGGCGATGGCGTTGCGGTTCGACAACGGCAGCTTTGGGACGATCACCAGCGGCTACTACCTCGATCGTGGCTATCACTCGCACATCAAAATTTGGGGTTCGCACGGCTGGGTGCAACTCGAACCACACGGCGGCGAGCCGTTGCAGTGGTACAGCACGAAAGACTCGCCGCCGCAGGTGAAGAAGCACACTGGGCCGGCTGAGCCAGGCAGCTACACGCCGCTGGTGAAAGCGTCCGTCCGAGCCGCTCTGGGACTGGAGCCGCCGACTCTGACCGGAGCCGAAAGTCTGCACGCTCTGAAGACCGTCTTCGCCTGCTATCGCGCCGCCGAGACGGGACGCTCGCAACGTGTGATGTGACCGAATTCCATCACACATCACTGCCGAAGTGACCGATGGCACCTGGCGAGGAACAACTGAAACGAACAAAGAGTCCAACGAATGAAGGGAGACGACGAATGGAACCGACCCTCCGAACATTCGTCGTCTCCCTTCATTCGTTGGACTCTTTTTCCGCCTCAGAGATGACCGCTTCGCCGAGCGAGCAATCCGCCGTGCGACTTTTGCAAACCTCCCGGCGTTTGGCTAACGTGCGGTCACTGCTAACGTGACCGGCAACAGTTTAGTAACCCGAAGCGTCAGCGAGGGCGAGCGCTCCACTGGATTCGGAATCCGGGATTTGTCGCGTTCTGGAGTGCTCGCCCTCGCTGACGCTTCGGGTTATTTAAGTCTCGGCGTTCGCCTAACGAACCCACCGCGTCACCTTCCGCCTTACATTCTCAATCACACCCGGAGTCCCGCCATGAGCGAAATCTCGTCCAACGTCGTGTCACGTCGTGAACTGCTGAAGACCACCGGTCAGGTCGCCGCCGCGTCGATCTTCGCCGCGTCCGCTCTGCCCGGAGCACACGCGGCCGAAAACAACACGATCCAAATCGTCTTGATCGGCTGCGGCGGGCGAGGCGGCGGAGCGATTGCCAATGCGCTCAGGACCAAGCAGGGACCGACCAAGCTGATCGCGATGGCCGATGTCTTTCCCGAAAAGCTCAACACCGCTTACAGCAACACGAAGACGGCATTTCCCGATCAAGTCGATGTTCCCGAAGACCACAAATTCATCGGCTTCGACGGCTACAAGAAGGCGATGGACCTGCTCAAGCCGGGCGATGTGGTGATCCTCACGACGCCGGTGGTGTTTCGCTGGGTGCATTTCAGTTATGCGATCTCGAAGGGTCTCAACGTCTTCATGGAGAAGCCGACGACCGTCGATGGTCCGACCAGCCGCAAGATGCTCGAACTCTCCGCCGAGTCGGTGAAGAAGAATCTCAAGGTCGGCGTCGGCCTGATGTGTCGGCATTGCAAGTCGCGCGGCGAGCTAGCTCGGCGAATCAAGGAAGGGGAGATCGGCGACCTGACGCTGCTGCGAGCCTACCGCATCGCCGGTCCGACTGGCTCGGCGTCAGTCGGCCCGAAGCCGGAAGGGATGAGCGAGCTGGCTTATCAGATCAAGAACTTCCACGGCTTCCTGTGGCTGAGCGGCGGCGGCTTCAGCGACTTCCTGATCCACAACATCGACGAGTGCTGCTGGATGAAGGACGCCTTCCCGGTCGAGGCCAAGGGACATGGCGGCCGCCATTTTCGGGGTGATCAAGTCGATCAGAATTTTGATACCTACAACATCGAGTACACGTTTGCCGACGGCACGAAGATGTTCATGGCCGGACGGACGATGCCCGGCTGCCATCAAGAATTCGCGACCTTCGTGCATGGCACGAAAGGTTCGGCGGTTGTCTCTCAGTCGGGGCACCATCCCTCGAAGGCTCGCATGTACAAGAGCCATCGCATGGTCAAGGAAGACTTGATTTGGGAATGTCCCAAGCCAGAAGCCGACCCGTATCAACTCGAATGGGACGACCTGATGACGGCGATCCGCACGGACACGCCGTACAACGAAGGGGAACGGGGAGCGAAGTCGAGCCTCGTCACCGCGATGGGCCGCATGGCCTGCCACACCGGCCAGGTCGTGACCTACGAAGACATGCTCAACTGCGAGCACGAATTCGCACCGAACGCCGACAAGCTGACGCTCGACGGCCCCTCGCCGCTGATGGCCGACGCCAACGGCAAGTACCCGGTGCCGATGCCGGGAATCAATACGCGGCGCGAGTATTAGAGTCTCCGAAGTCCTGGGGACTCTGGTAGCGATGCTCGGAACAGAGACGACGAATGCCGCGACAGTTGAGCACATTCGTCGTCTCCCTTGGTTCGTCGGGCACACTTCCCATTCTCGTTCGCTATGAAATTTGCCTTGCCACTCTGCGTCTCTTCAAACACGATAGCCGCGTTGATCCAGGACAATTCTTTTCTCGTCGCCAGGGGCAAATCATGAGCACGATCGTTCTCGATGAGCAGACTGTGAAGTGGTTCGATGGGGTGCGTGGGCAAACGGAAGTCCGCGATGAAACCGGGCGGTTGTGTGGCCTGTTCTTTCCGGCCCCTCCAACTCCCTATGTCCCTGATTTTACGAAAGAGGAGTTGGATCTCGCTGAGGCGCAGCCGGGCGGTCGATCGCTGGCCGAAATCCTGGCTGACCTGGAGGCTCGCTCATGAAGTTCACCGTTGTTTGGCTTGCGCGTGCCGAGCACGAACTTGCCGAGCTGTGGGAGGCGTCGCCCGATCGTGCCGCAGTCAGTCGCGCTGCCAATCGGATCGAGCAGACGTTGGCACGGCTTCCTTATCAAGCAGGCGAAGAGCGTCCCGATGGGCGACGGGTGCTGTTTGACAAACCGCTCGGCATTCTGTTTCGAGTCTTTCTGGACGATCGACTTGTGCGAGTCACTACAGTCTGGGACATCACTCGGCGCTGAGAGGCTGTGAAGATTTGAGCCGCGACCGTGAGGGAGTGGTGATTTGCGAGGACTTACGACCGCTCCCTCACGGTCGCGGCTCTCAATCTTCACTCGGCGCTGAGTGAAGGGATGCCCCATGCTGCAACGACGATTGGTCTTCCAAGCTCTGGACGCATCCTGGACCAGTCTGGCGTTGTTGGTTTTGGTGGTGGCGGCGGCGGTGTTGGTCATCACGCTGTCGAAGTATGAGCGGAAGCTGGTGCCCGCTCATGTCGGCTATGGGCTGCTGATCCTGCGGTTGGCGGTGATCGCGGTCATTTGGCTCGCTCTGTTGCAGCCGGTGCTGACCTGGAACATTGATCGCGAACGGACGGGACGAATCGTCGTCGCGCTCGATCTATCCGAGAGCATGAGTACCTCCGACCGAATCGCCACCAAAGCGGAGAAGCTGCGAACGGCGATGGGACTGGGGATGATCGGCAACGATCAGAACCGCGACCGCTGGCTGCGAGTGCTCGCTGACTTGGAGGCCGAACGCGAACCGAAATGGGTCGACGACAACGAAGGAGCGAACGACGAGCAACGTGCGACGCTCTCGAAGAGCCGCAGGGAACTGGCCCTCGAATCGTTTCAGAAGCTCGACAGCATTTCGCGAGCGGAGATCGCTCGCAGGCTGATCGGTGACAAGCCGGAGGGTTGGTTCGGCGAGTTGCAGAAGTCGTTCAACGTCGAGCTGCGTCTCTTCGGTGGCAAGTCGGTCCCCAGCGAATTGGAAACGCTCGCCGACGCGGTGCAGCAGCCACCCGATGCGGTCGGCAAGTCCGTGACTAGCCTTGTCTCTGCTTTGGAACAATCCGCGACGGAGCAGTCGCCGGTCAAAGCCTTCATCGTGTTGTCGGATGGGCGCGAGACAGCGGGGAGCGATCCGGTGGCGATCGCGCGGCGCTGGCGAGACTTGGACGTCGCGATCTATCCCGTGCTGATTGGTTCAGAGCGGCGGCCGAAAGACATTGTGCTCGACACGCTCGACGTTCCGTCGGTCGTGTATCTCAACGACACACCGATCGCGAAAGTCACTCTGCAAGCGGCTGGCTTTGAGGGAGAGTCGCTCAACGTGGTCCTCGAAAAAGTGGACGGCGAATCGCAGACGAAAACAGTCGTCGTCCCGAAGGCGGAGTCCGGCTTACCGCCGACGCTCGCGGTCGAGTTCCCGATCGACGCGACTCAAATCGGCCGCAAGCAATTCACGGTGCGAACCGATGTGCTCAAAGGGGAGACGCGCGAGGACAACAACGCGCGGGACTTCTCGCTGATCGTTGTGGATGACAAAGCCAAAGTGTTGTTGGTCGAGGGAGAGGCGCGCTGGGAGTTCCGCTTTCTCGAAGCCGCGTATGCTCGTGATGAGCGCGTGCGGCTCGAACGAGTGCTGTTCGAGCAACCGCATTTGGGAGTGTTGCCCGACACCTTCTTTCCGAACCGACTGGATTGGCCCGGCCCGGAGACGCCGATCGAAAAGTCGCCGCTGGCCGAGTTCGATTTGGTCGTGATTGGAGACATCTCGCCGCAGCACTTGCCGGAGCCGTTGCTCGGACAGTTAGAAAAATTCGTTTCGGAAATCGGCGGCACGGTCGTCTTCGTCGCCGGCAAGCGGCACCTGCCGATGCAGTATCGCTCGCCGACTCTCGACAAACTTTTGCCGTTGCAGAATGTTCGGCCGGCGAATTCGGTCGATGCGCCGGACACGCCGCCGCATCTGCGCGGCTTTCATTTGCGGCTGACCCCCGATGGCGAACGAGCCGGCGGAATGCAGCTCGCGGCGGATGCCGAGACGAATCGCTCGACGTGGAAGACGTTGCCGGGACATCCGTGGGTGCTCATCGGCGATGTGAAAGCGGGAGCGACCGTGCTCGCGACCGCCGATGATGGTCAGCACCTTCCGGCGGAAATGGAACGCTCGCGAGCTTTGATCGTCGAGCAGTATTACGGACTCGGCCAAGTCGTCTGGCTGGGCTTCGACAGCACTTGGCGGTGGCGGCATCGAGTGGGCGATCAACATCATCATCGCTTCTGGGGACAGCTCGCACGGACAGCCGCGCAGAACAAGGCGTCGGCCGGCAATGAGTTCGTGAAGTTCGGACTCGAATCGACCGACGTGGCCTCTGGACAAGATGTCGTCTTTCGAGCGCGCTGGACGCCGCCGCTGTTGGCTCGCCGACCCGATGTGAAAGCCAAGGTCTTGATCTTCCCGCGTCACGATGCGAAACCCGATCAGTCGCTGGCGACGATTGACCTCACGCCGGATCAAACTCGACCGGCCGTACATCAAGGCCGCTGGCTCGCGCCGTCGGCGGGTGAATATCGAGCGGTCTTGAAGATCGACGGCCCGCCGCTGGGTGGCGAAGCGGACAAAGAAATCGCCGCCGACTTCATCGTGCGGGGACCGCTGACGAAAGAACTCGTGGACGTCACCGCGACTCGGTCACTGCTGGAACAAATCGCCCAGGTCTCGCGCGGGAAACTGCTGATGCCACATCAACTGGGGGAACTCCCCGAACTGATCCAACCGCAAGACCTGTCGGTTCGCGAGACCCACGAGTTCACACTCTGGGACCACTGGCTGCTGCTCACGCTGCTGTGCGGATTACTGACGGCCGAGTGGGTGCTGCGGAAATGGAACGGGCTGCCTTGATCCAATTCACCCGACTTAATGAAAGGGTCGTCAACTCGGTGGTGGAAAGCCTCAATTCGAGGTTGCGAGTCGGACGAGATTGAAACCAAATGCCAACAACTTCCAACACCCGTCTGCAAACACGTCCTCCGCGAGCCAAGCGATTCGTTCGTTGGCTGACGACCGCGCATGTCGTTGGTGCGGTCGCGTTGTGGTTCTTGATCTGGGAAGTTTCGGAATCGCATTGGCTCGGCAGCGTCGTGACGTTTCTGCCTCGGTTGCCGTGGCTGTTACCGGGAGGGCTGTTGCTGGTCGCGTCGTTGATGACTCGGTCGAAAGCGTTTTGGATCAATCTGGCGACGCTGCTGTTCGTGCTGCATTCGGTCGCTCAGTTCAACGTGCCGTGGCTGCACGGGAATGAGCCCGGGGCCGCAACCGCTCGCGACGATCGGAGGCTGCGAATCGTCAGTTGCAATGTGCAGAATTTCGCTCCCGACTTCAGCCTCGTGTTGCGCGAGGTGCAGCGAGCCAGGCCGGATGTTGTCGCCTTCCAAGAGGCGATTCGTCCGCCGCGACTGTTGCGCGAACACTTTGACGGTTGGCATCAGATTCAGGCGCGCGGGCTGTGGGTCGCCTCGAAGTGGCCGCTGCGGTTGCTGGGCGAATATCAGAGCGATTTCTTTTCGCACCTGAGCGGGATCGCGGTCGAGGTGGATGCTCCGTTTGGCAAGTTCGTGCTGGCGGACCTGCATCTGATGACCGCTCGTAAGTCGCTGGTCGAACTCCGTCCGCTGGAATTGGCGAGCGGCGATTCGCAATTGAATCTGGCGGGAGCGACCGTTGAGCGTCAGGAGGAAGCTCGGCAAGCGCGAGCGTTCGTCACCGAGCATTCCGCCAAGCTGCCGGTGATCGTGGCCGGCGATTTCAACATGCCGACGTCCAGCAGCGTCTATCGCGCGGCGTTCGGCGATCTGACCAACGCCTTCGAGTCGTCCGCTTGGGGCTTCGGCTTCACCGCGCCGTGCAAACGCTTCTCTTGGTGGCCGAACAATACTCCTTGGCAACGCATCGACCACATCCTGACGAATGACTCGTGGCAAGTCCGTGACTGCCGCATCGGAGAATGGGACGGCTCGGACCATCGGTTGATCGCGGCCACGCTCGTGCCGCTTCAGGATTAAGGGCAATACCGTTCGGTTAGTGTCGCCATGAGCCGTCGGCGCTAGCCTCGGGCCTTTGTTTCTCGGACTTTGTTAGTGCTCGA
>JBJXEX010000385.1:0-28527 GCA_046156195.1 Planctomycetaceae bacterium
CGCCGCCCTGAGCGACGACAACCGCCTCGTCACTCATCTACAAACCCGACGCGGCTCCCCCTTCACTAGAAAACCCAAACCCCGCAAACTCTCGAAGGAAAAAATCAAAAGCTGACATGCACCCGTCCCGCCAATTCCGAAAAACCGAACACCCGACCCCTCTTATGGAGATCTCGAAATGAAACCTCTTCGATCTTGGAGAATGGCTTGCGCGCTCGTGCTCGCCGGAAGCGTTGGTCTGCTTCAGGGCATTGCTGGAGAAAAGGCTCCCAAAGAAGCTCAGTTTCCTCAGGGGACCAATCGCCCGGCTCCCGTTGTCACGGCCATTCGGACGTTGGAGGACGTCAGCTCGCCGCAACGGAAAGCGTTGCTCATTGGCATCAACCGCTACGAGCAGGAAATCGTTCCGCCAACGCCAATGTCCAAGGACACGTCGTTGCCGATCGAGATGCTCAAGCCGTTTCCGTATCGCCGCTGGTTTGCCGAACGCGATATGGAAGTGCTCGCGGAAGAACTGCGACGCCACGGCTATGAAGTCCGAATGCTGCTGGGGAGCAGCCTCGGTGAGGAACGTGCCACGCGGCAGAACATCGACGCGGCTGTGCGAAAGTTGCAGGAGGATCGACGACCCGGTGAACTCGTGCTGGTGGCCTTTGCGGGATACGCCCGCCAAGTGCAATGGCGAGACTCGCAAGGAATTGTCCTGAAGAACGAGGCTGGCAAAGAGCGGCATGACGTCTTGTTGGCTCCGTTGGATGTGTCGTCCCGCAAAGCTCAGACGTATCTCAGCCTGACAGAATTGGTGAAGCGTTTGAATCCAAGCAGCAGCCAAGAAACTTTGTTTCTGATCGACGGCTGCCGCGACGCGACTCCCGCCGGCCAGCCAGGCAGCCTGACCGGCAAAGAACTGGAAGGCGAATTGCCCGAAGGAACGGCACTGCTGTTTGGCAGCACGTCCCCTGATCCGTCACGCGAACGACGTTACGGGGACAGTGGCGGCGGAGTCTTCTTCGAGCGTTGCGTGGATGCGCTGCGCGGTGAGGTGGCGAATTCTTCTGGGGCCGTGAACTGGGATGATTTCCTCGCGACGTTTCGCCGGCATCTCGACTCTCTCGGCAAGAACGAGAGAAGCTTAGGTGTCTGGTGCCCGGACGCTCACGCTCCGGTTGCTCATCACGGGCACATGCAGAATGCGGTCGAGGTGCATCACCTTTCCAGTTCACCGCTGCTTGTGCCCCCGCAATCGGTGATCGAGTCGAAGAAGTTCGGCCCTCACGAGTGCGTGCTGATTCCGGGCGGTTCATTTGAGATGGGAGCCGCCCTCGAAGATCAGGATGCGGACGCCGACGAGTACCCTCGGCATCAAGTCAACGTGAAACCCTTCTACATGTCACAGCACGAAGTCACCGTCGAGCAGTTCAATGCCTACGCGACCGAGGCCCGCGACAAATTCCTGGATGAACAACTGGCTCATGACGTGAGGAACGACAGGGGCAATCATCCGGTCATTCACGTCGGCCCTCATGACGCCAAACAATACTGCGTCTGGCTCAGTCGGAAGATTGGCAAGAAGGTGCGACTCCCGACGGAAGCAGAATGGGAATTCGCCGCACGAGCCGGTTCCCAGAGCGTCTACATTCACGGGATCGATGCCGAGGGCTTGATCGAATACGGCAACGTGTCGATTCCACCTGAGGCCATTTACAAACGCTATCGAGCGGTGAAGGAGCGACACGAATGGAAGGCGACCGCGCCGGTTGGCCGCTTCCGTCCGAATCGTTTTGGCCTCTATGACATGACCGGCAACGTCGCCGAATGGTGCGCTGGTGAGTACACAGGCTACATCCCACAACACGACGGCTTGACCTTCATCTGCCAAGCCAATGAAGGGGACTACGCAGCCGTTTTCCGCGGTGGAAGTTGGAAGTCCTCTGCGAACGACAGCCGTGTCTCAGATCGAACGGCCAGCCACAGCAGCAATGACTATGAAGACGTCGGCTTTCGCATCGTCGTGGAGGTGGCCAGAAAGCCGAAACGGAAATGACCAGACGACGGCCGGCGCGGATCGACGAAGGCGCATCTTCGTGGAACTGGAACCAATCATGCCTGACTCCAATGACCCTTTGGCGGACCTCGCTCTTTCGTCGGTTCTTCAACAGCGCATCCAGGGCTTTGCGGGATCGTTCGCTTCGTGGTTTGTGTATATCCCGGCGCGCATCCTGTTTGATGCGGGCGAAGGGATCACGTCTCGGCTGCGCAACCGCGTGTTCTTGCCCGAAGCCGTGTTTCTGACTCACTCGCACTTGGACCACATCAGCGGACTGCATGCGTTTCTGACCGCACAGCTCGGCAACCGGTAAAACGATCGTCGAACGCCAGACAATCCGAGCCTTCATGGACGAGGTGGTGCGGCGTGCTGTTTGGTTCGTCTTTCAATCTGTTCTGTTTTTTCTCACGCGGTGCCAGGACACATTCCATGCCTTCACCATTTCCTGGAATGGACCCCTACTTGGAGCACCCGGACGTTTTTCCCGGCTTCCACCACGGATTGATCACCTACTTGTGCGAATCACTCCAACCATTGCTCCCCAATCCGTATTTCGCGGACATGGAGCGGCGAACTTGGGTGGAGGTCTCCGAGCGGTTTATCGAACCCGACGTGGAAGTGCATATTCCGCACGACGAGCGCCACGAGACGTTTCTGGAGATCTTTGTCGGCCGTGGAAAGAATCGACGGCTGGTGACCACGATTGAGGTCTTGAGTCCGACGAATAAGACGCCGGGCGAACACGGCCGCGATCTGTACGTCAGAAAACAGCGTGAGATGCTGAGCTTCCCGATTCACTTCCCACCGTCAGCATCCCATTGCTGCCGGGTGATGAGCCGGTTGCGGTCGATTTGCAGGCGGTGTTCACTCGCTGCTACGACACCGGGCCATACCATCGAGAAATCGACTATCGCCACGACCGGCCGCTCCCGCCCCTCGCGCCGCAACGCTCCCGCTGGGCGAAACAATGGCTCAATAAGGCCGTCAGCCGATGAAGCGTTGTGGGAGTCAGGAATTCACCGGCAGCTTGGTCTCTGTCGGGGGGCTGAGCGCGCCCTCGACGGCGGTCAGCAGCAGGTCCAGGCGGAACGGTTTGTAGAGCGCGTGCTTCAAGCCCATTTGCCGAGCCTTCACGATCGAATGACCGGGGTCATAGCCGAAGCCGGTCATCAGGATGATCGGCAAGTTTTCGTGGATCTGCTTGAGGTCACGGAAGCACTCAAAGCCAGTCATGTCGGACAGATTGATGTCGATGATCGCCAAGTCGTAATGCGTGCCGCGGACGAGTGAGAAGGCTTCCTGGCCGCAGTGAAACGCTTCGACATAGCAGCCGAATTGGCTGAGCAACTGACGTGCGGCGTCGCGCACGGCGTCGTCGTTGTCCACGACCAGAACCCGCTTGCCGAGCAACAGCGGATGAGCCGGCGTGGTCGCGGCGTCTGGCAGCGTGCCCGGCAATCCCGTCACATGACCGACCTCATGGATCAACTGTTTGATCTCGCGGGTGTGCTGCAAGATGCGTTGCAGCCGCATCGTCGATTCGGGGTCCAGTCCGATAAACCGCTCTACCAACCGCGAGGCATCGACCAGAATGTCATCCGCCGGTTGAGCGACGCTCAGCAGGATGCGAGTCGTGTTCTGAATGGCAGCGGCGTTTTGCTGCACGACCAACAGCTCCAGAGTATTGAGAGCGACGGCCACTTCCCGGCTGAAGAGTTCCAGGAACTCCTGATCCTTCTCGTTGAAAGCGTTCTCGAGTGAGCTTTCGACGTTGAACGTCCCCAAGATGCCGTCATGTCGCTTGAGCGGCACGGTCAAGGAACTGCGAGCGGTGGCGTTGCCGATCAAATACAGCGGGTCTTGAGCCGTGTCCAAGCAGAGATAGCTGTTGCCGGTCGCGGCGACGTAGCCAGTCACGCCGTTACCCGTCTGTTCGGCCATCAGTTCGCGTTCGGCAGCGGCAGGCTCCAAGCCGTAGGCCAGCAGCGGAACGAGCCGTTTCTTGTTCGCGTGGTCGAGCAGCCGAATCTCGACGGTCTCGAACTTCAGCAGGTCTTTCGTGAAATGGACGATCTTGGCCTTGAGCAATTCTTTGCGATCCTCCCAGCCCATCTCCAGCACTTCTTGCGGCGTCAGGTCTCCGAGTTCCAGTCCGGCCCGATGAATGGCCTTCATCCGTTCCTGTTCGTTGACTTCGATGGTGACGTCGCGAACGACAGCGATCAGGCCGAGTGCGATGTCCGCATCTCCATCCACGATGGGGGTGATTTGCAGTTCCAACCAACGTGAGTCGGCGACCTGCATCAATCCGCGCGTCGATTGATTCGTCGCCAGAGCCGTGTTGATCGGCGTGAAGTCCGGCCCTCGGAGTTGCGCGGACTCAAACAGATCGAAGAATAAGCGTCCGTCGGCATTGGACTCTTGGCCGGCCAGTTTGCGGAGCGCGGCGTTGCACCATTGGACTCGCTCGTTGGTATCGAGCAACGCGTACCCATCGGGAAGTTGATCGAGCAGTCCGCCTCCTTGAATCATGGCGCTGATTGGCGAAGTCTCCTCGCCGGACAGGAACACTCCCGAAAAGTTCCCTTCGCGAAGTCGCTCGAAACTTGTCTCGAACGACTCTGCCACGACCACCTCGAACTGGCCGCCAAGCTGCTCGGCCAACGCCGCAACGCGATCGAATCGTCGGCTAAACAACAGAATCTTCGGCCTCGGTGCCATCGTCGCCACTCCTCCACGTCAATCGCCACCATCCAGGCTATATACCCCTCGCGACACAGCGAAGCAATTCCGTTGATGCGTTCCACACGCTCCCATGCTTCGAGGCTGTGAACTATTCGAGGTGGTGAACGATGAGAGCCGCGACCGTGAGGAAGCGGTTGTTTCAGGACTGACAACCACTCCCTTACGGTCGCGGCTCCAATTCTTCACCGCCTCGCCGTTTTTGACCTAGAGTGGATTTGGACGATTCCCATTCCACGCCTTTCGGGACGGCATCATGCGAACGAGTTGGTGGCCTTATTTGCTCGCGACGCTTTCGGCGTTGACTTGCCAAGCGGGTGAGAGCGATTCGCTCGTCGAAGCTCGCGCGGGAAAAACGGTGACGAGCGGCAAGCTGCTCGCCAAGGACAAGGAGCGGGCGATGCTGCTCGACCGAGTCGGCGGACTGCACGATCTGACGCTGGACTCCGTCACTTTGAAGACGACGACCAGCCGCTTTCAACCGCTGCCGACAACGGAACTCCGCAATCAATTGTCGCGTGAGTTCGGCAAGGCTCTCGAGATTGGGACGACTCGGCACTATGTCGTGGTCGCTCCGTCCGGCCGAGCGGCTGAGTACGCGGCGATCTTTGAAGAGCAGTACACCACGCTGCAACGCTACTTCAAGACCCGCAGCTTCAGCCTGAATGAGCCGCAGTTTCCCATGGTGGCGGTCGTCTTCCCGACGCAGAAGCAATTCATCGAGTACGCGACTCGCGACGGCTCGAAAGTCATGACCAACATGCAGGGGTATTACTCGCCACGCACCAATCGCGTGGCGCTGTTCGAGCCTGACGGCAAATCGGTCGCCGTCTCGGCGATTGATCCGCAAGACGAGCAAACGGAGGGCATTCGCCCCCAGACACAGACTTTGGAAAGTAGCAGGGACATTCCAGGTGCTCTGGAAAGTAGTAGGCACATTCCATGTGCCGTCAGACCAAACAATGCGGACGGCACATGGAATGTGCCTTCTACGCGCGGGAGGCCTCTCTTTGGCGCGATCAAAACCGATCTCAAGGACACGATCATTCACGAGGCGACGCATCAGGTGGCTTACAACATCGGCCTGCACTCGCGAATCAGCGAGACGCCCCGCTGGGTTGTGGAGGGCATGGCGACTGTCTTCGAACCGGAAGCGATGCGCACCGCGACAGCCGGCACCTTGCCCAAGCAACGGCTCAACTGGGAACGCTACGTCGTGTTTCAAAACTTCGTGCGTTCCAAACGCCGTCCGCCAAAATCGCTGCGAGCATTCATCGAGACGGAAGATTTGTACGAATCCTCGGTGCTCGATTTTTACGCGCAGTCGTGGGCGCTGACGTTTTTCCTGGTCGAGACTCGACCTCGAAATTATTCCGCCTATTTGAAACGCATCGCCGCGCGCGATCCGTTCGCCGAATACCCGGCAAAGGAACGGCTCGCCGATTTCAAAGAGACGATTCACGCGGACGTCGATTGGCTCGACACACAATTCGTGAAGTACATCGACGGGGTGAAGTAGCCAGCGCTCGTAGTGACCCCATTTATGGGGTCGAACATCGGCGCTCGTAGTGCCCCCATTGATGGGGTCAAACGTGTGTCGCCCCAACACGCTCGGACCCGATCAATCGGGTCACTACGAGCGCTCGCTACGCGGTTGGGCTGTTGGAGAATCCGCCGGTCCATTCCGCTCGCTTCTCTTTCGGCCGAGCGGATTCGTATTCGGGAATCCGGTACTCCGGCAGCATCGTGTCGATGCGGAGTTCGATGTTCGTGAGTTGCTCGCCTTGATCTCGCGTGACGAACGTGAAGGCGTAGCCTTTCTCATCCGACGACAAGCGGCCGGTGCGACCGACGCGATGGACGTAGTCGTCGCAGTACTCCGGGATGTCGTAGTTGATGATGTGCGAGATGCCGCTGATGTCGATACCTCGGCCGACGACGTCGGTGGCGATCAACATGCGGACCTCGCCGGCGCGGAAGGCTTTCATCACGCGGTCGCGGTGCGACTGAGGCAAGTCGCCGTGCAGGATCGCCACGTCGGGCAGCTTCCGCACGAACCTCGCGTGCAACCGATCCGCTCCGCGCTTCGTGCGTAGGAAACAGAGCACTTGCTGCGGTCTCTGATCGAGCAGCAGTTTGGCCAGCGTCTCCATCTTTCGGTCTTCATCGACCGTCAGGTAATACTGTTCGACGGTTTTGACCGCGATGCCGTTGGTCGAGCAGTCCACCTTCTGCGGCGACTTCATGTAGCGATTGGCGAGTCGCTCGACCGGCGGCGGCAGCGTGGCGGAGAGCAACAGCGTCTGCCGCTCGGTGGGACAACGGCGGAGAATCTTTTCAATGTCTGGACGGAAGCCGATGTCGAGCATCCGATCCGCTTCATCAAGGACCACGACTTGGAGTTGATCCAACCGCAGGCAACCCCGTTCGATCAAGTCGATGACTCGGCCAGGGGTGCCGATCGCGATGTGAACTCCCTTTTCGAGTTCATTCATCTGCGAGCGGATCGGTCGGCCGCCGACGATGCAGACGCTGCGGCACATGGAGGAATAACTCAGCCGCTTGCATTCGACAGAGATTTGTTCGCTGAGTTCGCGAGTGGGAGCGAGCACGAGGGCTTGGACATTTCGATTGTCGAAGTCCAGTCGTTCGAGCAGCGGCAGCACGAACGCGGCGGTCTTGCCGGTCCCGGTGTGGGCTTGCCCGATGCAATCGGCACCGGTCATCGCGATGGGGATGAACGCGGCTTGGATGGGGCTGGGAGTGTCAAACTCAACATTGCGGAGAGCGTTCAGTGTCGGTTGGCTCAAGCCAAGATCGGCGAACGAAACCGAAGGGCTGGGGGCGGTAGTCGTCAAACTCAAACTCCTGGAATCGCAGACTTTTGTTCGTGGCGGGCGAAGATACCCGCGTGGGGGTTGAGCGTCAATTTGCGTGTCGCTCGCGAAAGAGGCTGCGAAGGAATCGTAGAACAGGCGGCTCGCCTGTTCGTTTTCCCGAAAGAAATGGGCAGGCGAGCCGCCTACCCTACGAAAAGTTCACAGCCGCGGAGAGTCACGCGACAGACTTCTTGGCTCCCCTCTCAGTCGGGCCGCTTGAGCTACGGAGAGGAAGTCTTGATCCATGAAAATCGAAAGTCCGAGTTTCGATTTTCAGGGACGAAGAACATTGCGAACACATTGCAGATAACTCAAGTCGCGAGCGATTGCGGCGGCGATTTCGTAGCTCAGGCGGCCCGCCTGAGTCATGTCGTCTTTGACGACTCGGATGCTGGCAAGCCCCCGACACGACGAACAGGACGGAGACTCTGAGATCAAGACGACTGGAAAAGTAACTCACAACTCAACAACCAGCCGAAAACCAACGCTGCTGCCACTGTTGCCACGGATCGCAGGCTCGCGCTTCAAGTGGCGCGAGGAGCGAGCGTCGAACGTGGTGTCGCCCCAACAACCGCCACGCAAACCACGCGACGGCTCGACGGCAAATAACGGGGCAGGCCCCCCAGGCAGCTTTTCCTCATACGCGTCCTGGCACCACTCCCACACGTTGCCGTGCATGTCCAACAGGCCCCACGGATTTGGCTTCTTCTGTCCCACTTCGTGCGCGTAGCTCTCACCTTCGGCGTGGGCGTTGGCGTTGAGCCACGCAAACTCACCGAACTTGCTGGCGTCGTTGCCGAACGAGTGCGCCGTTGTCGTTCCCGCACGGCAGCCGTATTCCCAACACGCCTCGGTCGGTATCACCATCTTGGCAGTGTCCGACAACACCCCCGCCTTCCGCGCCGCTGCCGTGAGCTTTGTCGAAAACACTGACGTACTCGGCCAATCCACATACGTCGCCGGATAGTTCGCGCCATCTCTCGTGAAACACTGCCCTTGCCACGGTCGAGTTCCCATCACCGCTTGCCACATCGCTTGCGTGACCGTCGTCTCTTGCATCCAGAAACCCGATGTCAGCTCCACGCTGACTTGATCCTCATCGTCGGATCGACCGGCTTCACTCTTGGGACTGCCCATCGTGAACTTGCCGGGTGGGCACCAGCGGAAGGCGTATTCGATGCCATTCAATGTGAACGCCGTTCGCTCGCCGGCTTTCGATCCTGGCTGGCAGACCGGCGACGAGTGCATCGGCTTGACCGGCGGCAGCATCGGCTTGACCGGCGGCAGCGGCACCCGCACCGTTGGTGCTGGGGTTAAACGGGCGACCTGTTCCTTCAACCGCTGCATGTCTTGCCGATCTGGTTGTAACTGCAGCAACTCGCCCACAGCGGGGCGCAGCACATCCAAGTTCATGACCGGAGTCGCTTCGCGAATCAGGCGATCAAGTTCATTCACTCGATCGCGCTTGGTGACTGCATCGCGATGCAAAGCCGCGTCGCGAACCTGTTCGGGAAGCGATTCGAGCAGCGTCGTCGTTTGGGAATAGTTGTGCTGCGCGTAAGCCAGCTTCGCTAGAGACAACACCTTTTCAATCCGCGCATGCGTTTGCGCCAGAAGCTCTGCTAAGTCAGGCTCGACAGGCGACACGGTGTCGCGAGACGGCGACTGACCGGGAGCCGCGCCCGTGAGGAAGCGGTGCTCACTCGACGCTTGTGTCCGCTCCCTGACGGTCGCGGCTCCAGAATTCATTTCCTTCATTACTCCAGGCAACGCTTGGATGAAATCCGCCACCGACGGGAAGCGCTCCTGCGGCTCCTCTTCCAAAGCTCGCAACAACACGTCGCGCATGGATTCGGGAATCGCTTGCTCGCGAATCCGCAGCGGCGAGCGGCCCGTTACGAGCTGATACAGCGTCGCGGCCAAGCTGTATTGATCGCTCTGCTGGCTGACGGTTGGCGGATGATGGTGCTGTTCGGGAGCCATATACACCGGCGTGCCCGGCCCGTCTCCCGCCTGTGTCAGACCGCGTCCGTCGTTGATTCGCGCTAAGCCAAAGTCCGCCAGCTTGGCGATGTCGGCTTGGTTGACCAGCACGTTGCTGGGCTTCACATCCCGATGCAGGATGCCCGCGTCATGCGCGGCTTGCAGAGCCGCGCCGACCTGCCCGATGTACCGCACCGCCTGCTCAACGCTGAGCTTCCCGCCCGACTGCTTGAGCAGTTGCAGCAAGTTGGGACCATCCACGAATTCCATGACCAGGAACTTGCCATGCTGATCGGCCTCGCGGTTATGCAGCGTGACCACATGCGGATGATTCAGCCGAGCAACCGCCGTGGCCTCTTCCATCAACCGCTCGACCATGCCCGGCTGATCGGCCAGTTCGGGTCGAATGAACTTTAAGACGACATCCCGGCCGAGGTCTTTGTCCCACGCTCGAAAGACCAGCCCCATGCCCCCCTCGAACAGGGGATTGACGACTTTGTAACGCACGGCAACCAGCGTTCCGACTTGCACGGCAAGCAACGCGCTCGGCACTGGAGCCAAGTAAGTCTGTGGGTTGGGCTGTGATAGCCAATCATGCACCGGCGGTGTCGCCTGCTGAGCGATCGCGACGGAAGGCTCGTCGTCCGCGCGGTCCTGGGGATCAACAGGTTGAACGGGACGTTGTGGTTGAGTCATGGTTGGTTCTCGAAGCAGGAGGGCGGTAAATGAGATCCTTTCGGCTTTGTTGCGTCAGATAGTATCTCGGTGGCGCGGCGACTATCATCCGACCCGCTTGATGCCTCCCACCAGCAGGTTCCCATGAATCAAAAAAAGCCAGCGCCGATGCACACAGCCATTCCTCGCAAGGTCTGTCCGGTGTGCGGCCAAGCGTCTTATTCGGTGGCGGGCATTCATCCGCAGTGTGCCGAGGCTCAAGCCGACGAAAAGCGGATGAAGAAAGTCAAAGCCAAGAAAGCCGACAAGCCGGTCGTGCTCGACGCGACCCCGTCCGCTTGGCGAAAACCCTGCCCCAAGTGCGGCACTCATGTGCATGTCCGCAAGGCACAGTGCGAGTGCGGCCATAAATTCGTCGTGCAGAAAACCAAGTCCGGGTTCGGCAACGACGACGAATAATCTGCCTAGGACTTTGCGACGACTGCCCCCTCTTTAAGCGTGCAAAGGCTGTCGTCATCGTGCTCTTGGCGACGAAGGCTCAAAATCTTTCGGGCTGTCGAAGGGCGCTTAAGCCCTTGCGAAATGGGCATTGCAGCCTCAGCCATTCGCTGCCGCCGATGATTCGGCACGCCTCTCACGCACCACGTCCCCCTTGCTCGGCACTGTGTTTGCTAACGAGCTTTCCGAGATGGGGACCAAATCAAATGTGCTACGAGGAATGCAGAAGTGGGAGCCGCAATGAATTCTCTGCCGACTGACTCGCCGAAAAAGACGGTCGTTGTAATTGGCAACGGCATGGTCGGTCAGCGCTTCTGCGAGAAGCTGGTTGAGTTCGACAAGGCTCAGCAATTTCGCATCGTCACCTTCTGCGAGGAGCCTCGCGCGGCTTACGACCGTGTCGGGTTGACGAGCTTCTTTGCTCACCGCGATGCCGAGAAGCTGATGATTGCGCGGATGGATTGGTATCGCGATCACGGCGTCGAGATTCATCTTGGCGATCGCGCCTGCTCAATGGATCGCGAACAGAAAATCGTTCGCTCGCAAAAGGGGATCGAAATCAAGTACGACGTCGCGATCATGGCGACTGGCTCGTACCCGTTCGTGCCGCCGGTGCCGGGATTCAACAAACAAGGCGTGTTTGTCTATCGCACGATCGAAGACCTGAATCACATCATCGAGTATTCCAAAAAGTCGAAACGCTGTGCGGTCATCGGCGGCGGGTTACTCGGGTTGGAGGCTGCGAAGGCGGCGTTTGATCTTGGACTCGAAACGCATGTTGTTGAGTTTGCAGGACGACTGATGCCTCGGCAGATCGACGATGCTGGCTCGCGCACGCTTGTCAAGAAAATCGAGTCGCTCGGTGTGACGGTGCATCTCAACAAGTCTACGAAAGAGGTGCATGGCAACGGGATCGTCGAGCGAATGGAGTTCAACGACGGCGCGACGCTCGACGTGCAGATGATCATTGTCTCGGCCGGCATTCGTCCGCGCGATGATCTCGCGAAGGAGAGCGATATTCATGTCGGACCTCGTGGCGGAATCACGGTCAACGATCAACTGCGAACCTCCGATCCCGACGTTTACGCGATTGGTGAATGTGCTCTGCATCGCGGCATGATTTACGGTCTCGTCGCGCCGGGCTACGAAATGGCGGAGATCGTCGCGGCGAACCTGACCGGCGACGAGCGTCACTTCACCGGCACCGATCTCTCAACGAAGCTCAAGCTGATGGGCTGCGATGTCGCGTCGTTCGGCGACTACGAAGCGCCGGCCGAGCGGGCTGTGCCGCTGACTTTCGATGACACGTTTGGCGGCGTCTACAAGAAGCTGCTGTTCAGTTTGGATGGGACAAAATTGCTCGGCGGCATCTTGGTCGGCGATGCGAGCGAGTACGGCACCTTTTCGATTCTGGCGAAAGGGACGCAGCCTTTGCCGTGCAAGCCGCATGAGCTGCTTGTCGGCAAGACTGGCGGAGCGGCGCTGGGTGGTGTCGATGCGATGCCGGACGAGGCGCAAATTTGCTCGTGCAACAACGTCAGCAAAGGTGCGATCTGTCACGCGATTCGCGAAGGGAATCTCGATTCGGTCGGTGCCGTGAAAAGCTGCACGCGAGCCGGCACCGGTTGCGGCGGCTGTATGCCGCTCGTCACCGATCTGTTCAACGCCGAACTCAAGAAGGCGGGTAAGGTCGTCGTCAATCATCTGTGCGAGCATTTCAAACTGTCGCGCACCGAGCTGTTCGCGATTGTGAAGATCAAAGAGCTGAAAACATTCGACGCGGTGATTCAGCACTGCGGACAAGGGAACGGTTGCGAAATCTGCAAGCCGGCGGTGACGTCGATCCTCGCGAGCCTTTGGAACGAAGTCATCGTCAATGATGCCCACGCGACGTTGCAGGACACGAACGATCGCTTCCTCGCGAACATGCAGCGCGGCGGGTTGTACTCGGTCGTTCCGCGCGTCCCCGGCGGCGAGATTACGCCAGACAAGATGATTGCGATCGCCGAGGTCGCCAAGGACTACAAGCTCTATACGAAGATCACCGGCGGACAACGGATCGACCTGTTCGGTGCTCAGGTCCAAGACCTGCCGGATATCTGGGAACGCTTGGGAGCGGCGGGGCTCGAAAGCGGGCACGCTTACGGCAAGGCGTTGCGAACGGTGAAGAGTTGCGTCGGCACGACGTGGTGTCGGTTCGGTGTGCAAGATTCCGTCGGTTTCGCGATCCGCGTTGAGAACCGGTACAAGGGGGTGCGAGCACCTCACAAAGTGAAGATGGCAGTCAGCGGTTGCGTGCGTGAGTGTGCCGAAGCTCAAGGCAAAGACGTTGGACTCGTCGCGACCGAGAAGGGTTACAACCTCTATGTCTGCGGCAACGGCGGAGCGAAACCGCGACACGCCGACTTGCTCGTGGGGGACATCGACGAAGAGACGGCGATCAAATTCATTGACCGCTTCTTCATGTACTACATCATGACCGGCGATCGACTGACGCGCACGTCGGTCTGGTGCGAGAAGCTCGAAGGGGGCATCGACCACATCCGCGACGTCGTCGTGCATGACAAGCTGGGGATCGCGGCGGAACTCGAAGCGATGATGCAGCGGCTGGTCGATACCTACGAATGCGAATGGGCGGCCGTCGTCAAAGATCCTGAGAAACGAAAACGCTTCACTCAGTTCGTCAACACGGACGAAACCGAATCGTGCATCGAGATCGTCCCCGAACGAGGGCAAGCTCGGCCGGAGTTCTGGCCGAATGAGTTCGTCTCACTGGAACAGTTTGTGGCGCACGCGGCTCGCATGCGATCCGATGCGGACACGCGAGCCGCGTGTGGCCACGAGTGGGTTTCGGTCGGCAAAGTCTGGGACTTTCCGAAGGACGGCGGCGCAACGATCAAATACGGCGCGGTGCAGATCGCAGTCTTCAACTTCACTTCACGCGGTGAGTGGTACTCGACTCAGAACATGTGCCCGCACAAGAAGGCTTTCGTTTTGGGTCGAGGCATCCTCGGTGACGCGAAGGGGACTCCGAAGGTTGCCTGTCCGTTGCACAAGAAGACGTTCTCACTGCAAACCGGCGAATCGCTGCAAGGCGAGGAATATCACCTTCGCACATTCCCGGTTCGCATCGACGGCGATGACGTGTTGCTTGAACTTCCGCCAACCGAACTGCTCGACCGCGAGTTGGCGACGGAAATCGGCTGCCGCTTGGCGACCTCGTGTCAAACGAGTTGCCCGTCCGTGCCATCGCAGCCGCGCGAACTGTTGGAAGTGTAGGTCGCATGATGTCCGCTGCATTTCCCGAAGCCGCCGCCACATCCGACAGGCGAGCGGGGGGCGACAGTCCCCCGGTCGATCGCATGTCTTTTGACGACGAACCCACCGAGGGGTTGACGCCCCCCGCTCGCCAAGTCTTCGACGGGCAGACACTCCTCGCTCGACTGCTCTCTGATCAGCAACAACTGACCGCCGTCGAACAGTTTGCTCGTCATCACGATGCCGGTGAGCAGCCCGCTCAATCACGCTACTACCAGTCGCTCATCCCCGCGAGTCCTCCCGGCCCCGGACAGCAGTTCGCCTTCGAGGTCGATCTGGATCGCTGCTCCGGCTGCAAAGCCTGCGTGGTGGCGTGTCACTCGCTCAACGGACTCGACCAGAACGAAACGTGGCGAGATGTCGGCATGTTGATTGGCGGCACAACCGAGCTGCCCGTGTTGCAGCACGTCACGACCGCGTGTCATCACTGCATCGAGCCTGGCTGCATGAATGCTTGCCCGGTTGATGCCTACGAGAAAGATCCGATCACCGGCATCGTCAAGCATCTCGACGATCAATGCTTCGGCTGTCAGTACTGCATTTTGGCCTGCCCGTATGAAGTGCCGAAGTATCACAGCGGACTGGGCATCGTGCGCAAGTGCGACATGTGCTCGGATCGACTGGCTCACGGCGAAGCACCGGCTTGCGTTCAGGCGTGCCCTCACGAAGCGATTGCCATTCGAATCGTGAGCATCTCCCAAGTTGTCGAGGACTCGGAAGCGAACGTGTTCTTGCCGGGTGCTCCCGATCCGCAGATCACGCTGCCGACGACAACGTACAAATCGAGCAACGTCTTTCCGCGCAACTTACTGCCGGTCGATTTTCATTCGGTGAGTGCTCAGCATCCGCACTGGCCGCTGATTGTGATGTTGGTGCTGACGCAGTTTTCGGTCGGATCATTTTTGGTCGGCCTTGTTTTGGAACTCTTGCTGTCGGCGGAATTGGTCGCGGCGATTCGGCCATTGCATTCGTTGAGCGCGCTGGCGTTTGGCTTACTCGCGCTGGCAGCGAGCACTCTGCATCTGGGCCGCCCGCAGTACGCTTGGCGGGCGGTGATCGGGTTGCGGCACTCGTGGCTCTCGCGGGAGATCGTGGTGTTCGGAGCTTTCGCCGGAGCGGCGATCCTGTACGCGATTGGAAATTGGTTTGGCTTCGATTCGTTCGGCTTGGGTTCTGTCGTGCATGACGCGGTCGGCTGGTCGGTGGGAGCGTTTGGCCTGCTCGGCGTGTTCTGCTCGGTGATGATTTATTCGTTCACGCAACGGGCCTTTTGGAGTTTCCCCTTGACGGCCACTCGATTCGCGCTGACGACGGCGTTGCTGGGGATCGCGGCGACATGGGTGACGCTGCTGGCACTGGCCGTCATCAACCATGGCCCGGTGACGCAATTGCTGATCCGCCGAGGCGACCTCGTCTGCCAAGGGTTGCTGCTCGTGGCCGTGATCAAGCTGGTCTTCGATGCCTTGGTTTTCCGACATCTGCTGCGAAAACAAACGACGCCCCTGAAACGCTCGGCGCTGCTGATGGCCGGCCCGCTGGTTCGTTGGACTCAAGCGCGATTCGCTTGCGGGGTGCTTGGCGGCGTGCTGATGCCAGTCGTTTTGGGCGGGCTGATCGGCAATGTTGCGCCGTCATCGTTGTCGATGTTGGTGACGTCGGCCGTGCTGTTTGTCGCGTGTTTGGCCGGAGAGTTATTGGAGCGGTATCTGTTCTTTGCCGCAGTCGCGTCGCCGCGAATGCCGGGAACGCTGAGAAGCTAATTCAGGAGTGCGGGAGCTTGGCCCCGCCCTCCCGTCCTACGGAGTTGCGAATCTTGGCGGAGATCAACGTGGAAGATGAAAGAAACAAACTCGCGCCAGAAGCGATGGAGGGCCGAGTCGAGCCACCACACTCCAAGGGATGGCTGCGGGCTTTCGATGGCCCGCTGACTCGCGACTTGTTGCTGTCGCCGGGTGGCTTTGGTTTGGGGCGAGTGCCAGCGAAGACTCTGCCCGATGCGACGACGACTTCGGTCTGCGGGTACTGCTCGACGGGATGTAGCCTCAACCTGCACTTGAAAGATGGCGAGGCGGTTTCGTTGTCGCCGAACACCAATTACCCGGTGAATCTCGGCATGGCCTGTCCGAAGGGGTGGGAGGCGTTGACCGTACTCGACGCCCCCGATCGCGCCACAACACCGTTGCTGCGCGATGCGGCGGGCAAGCTCAAGCCGGTCGATTGGAACACAGCACTGAAAACCTTTGTCGCGCGGATGCAGGGGATCCAGTCGCGGCACGGGCCGGAATCGGTCGCCTTCATCAGCACGGGGCAGATGCCAACCGAAGAAATGGCTTTGCTAGGCTCGCTCGCCAAGTTTGGCATGGGGATCAAGCACGGCGACGGGAATACTCGGCAGTGCATGGCCACGGCCGTCGTCGCTTACAAACAGTCGTTCGGCTTCGACGCTCCGCCTTACACCTATGCCGACTTCGAGGAGTCCGACACGATCGTGCTCGTGGGCAGCAATCTGTGTCTCGCGCATCCCATCATGTGGGAGCGAGTGATGCGGAACAAAAACAAGCCGGAGATCATCGTCATCGACCCGCGTCGCACCGAGACGGCGATGGCCGCGACGTTGCATCTCCCGCTGGCTCCGAAGTCGGACATGGATCTCTTTTACGGAATCGCTCGCATCTTGATCGAGCGCGGCTGGATCGACCGCGAGTTCATCGACGCTCACACCAACGGCTTTGCCGAGTTCGCCGAGTTCCTGTCACCGTTCACGCTCGAACGAGTCGTCGCCGCGACGGGGCTGTCGGCTGAGTCGATCGAACGCTTCGCCGCGTTGATTCACAAGGGACAGCGCGTCTCGTTCTGGTGGACGATGGGAGTCAATCAAAGCTATCAGGGAGTCCGCACCGCTCAGGCTCTCATCAACCTCGCGCTGCTGACCGGCAACATCGGCAAGCCAGGGACGGGAGCCAACTCGATCACCGGCCAATGCAATGCGATGGGTTCGAGATTGTTCTCCAACACGACGGGCCTGCTCGGCGGCCACGACTTCGCCAACGCGGACCATCGTGCGAAAGTCGCCGGCATCCTCGGCATCGACGAGTCACTCATCCCGCGCGAGGCGTCGTGGGCCTATCACGAAATCCTCGAAGGAGTGCTGAAGGGGAAAATTCACGGACTGTGGATCATCTGCACAAATCCGGCTCACTCGTGGATCAATCAGCGGCTGTGTCACGACATCCTCGACCGTTTGGATTTTCTGGTCGTGCAAGACATGTATCACACGACCGAGACCGCTCAACGAGCACACCTCGTCCTGCCGGCCGCCGGCTGGGGCGAGAAAGATGGCACGTTCATCAACAGCGAACGCCGCATCGGAGTCCTCAAAAAAGTGCGACGCGCGCCCGGTCAGGCACTGTCCGACTTCTCGATCTTCCGCCTGATCGCCGACGCCTGGGGCTGCGGAAAAATGTTTGAACGCTGGGAATCTCCCGCGGCGGCGTTTGAGATTCTGAAAGAGCTTTCCGCCGGTCAACCGTGCGATATCACCGGCATCAAGGACTACCGGATGATCGAAGAGTGCGGCGGGATTCAGTGGCCGTTGGCTCAGGGCGGGGGATTCGGGGCGAAGGTTGAGCAAGAGCGTCGCCTCTTTGCCGACGGCCGCTTTTACCATCCCGATGGCCGCGCGAAGTTTTTGTTCGAGACTCCGCGCCCAATGCCGGAGCCGGCATCGGCGAAGTATCCGTTCGTGCTGTTGACCGGACGCGGCACCGCCTCGCAGTGGCATACTCAAACGCGGACGTCCAAGTCCGATGTCTTGCGAAAACTGTATCCGCAGATGCTCTACGTCGAGATCAATCCCAACGATGCCCGATCGCTGGGTATCCGTCCGAATGAAATGGTCTCGGTCGAATCGCAACGTGGCCAAGTCACCGCGCAGGCGTTTCTGACGCCCAGCGTCCCGGTCGGCCAAGTCTTTGTGCCAATGCACGAATCGAACGCCAATCAGTTGACCGACGCCGTGTTCGATCCGTACTCGAAGCAGCCGAACTACAAATCGTGTGCGGTGCGAGTGACTCGGATCGGGGCCTGATCGAATACCCCAAAGATAAAACCGGCCGAGGTTCCACCCCGGCCGGTTTCGTTTCGTTCATCCGTTGTTCGTCACTGGCTTAGTTGTCGTAATCCACTTCAACGTAGCCCTTCTTGCTGCGAACTTCGACGGCGTACTTGCCGAAGTCGTAGCTGACTTGGCGGCCATCCTTGCTGCACTTCACCTTGGGCGGGCAGCACTGATCCGGAACGCAAATCTGCACCATCACGCACGGCGGCTTGCAGCACGGATTGCACGGGTCCGGTTTCCAGCACGGATCGGTCACCGAGACAATCATCGGCTTGGCGCAGCAAGCCACGTTGTCGAGATCCTTGTACTTCACGCAGTGATACAGCCCAACCGAACCACCAGCCACGACGTGCGCGTGCTCGTGCATCGGTTCCGGCGTCGGGGACGGAGGTTGCTTGGCCTCACTCACCGCCGCTGACATCGCCAAGACGCCAGCCACCATCAGACTCAACAGCTTCTTCATCTTCTTGCTCCTTTTGTTCCTTCGACACTCAAGTTCTGGCTCACGGGTTCTGCGTCGTTCGCCAACCAAACATACCTCACCCGCTTTAGTCCGAGTTCCCCGGTGGACCAATTTTGTTCGGCACTCTGCGGGCTAATCTGAGCTTGCCGATTCCATTCGGAAAACCACGCTCGGATGATGAGGATCTCCCCCAACCGACGCAAGCAACTCGCCGGAAAAGTCTGCCCCAACTACCCAGTCTCTCGCGTTGTGAGCCGAACGCGCTAGCCTGGATTATTCATGGTCCAAGTCAACTGACTTGTGCCAACTCATCAACTTGACCATGAATAATCCCGGCTTGCGTCGGGTGATTCGCCGTCAAACGTCACCCACCGAGGCCCGTGGCTAGCGCCATCGGCTCACAGCGTCTCAGTGATTCAAGCAGAACTCCGAAGAGGCCAGCAACGCCCAGGCGAGTTGTTTCAGCACGGCCTCGCGGCGATCTCCCGCTTGTTTGAGTTCTTCTGGCAACTCGGCGATCTCCGTAGCCGTCGGGCGGCGCGACAGCACGCAGAGGTAAAGTTCATCCGCGACAGCCTCCGGCGAATCCAACGACCGGAGGCGAGTCAGCAGGTTGTCCGGCTGAGCATCGAGCAGTTTCAACAATTCGGGATCGTTCATCAGGAACAACGCCGCTCGTAATGACGGAGAGAATTCTCCTTCGGGTTCCATCGGCGGGTTCGCGAACGCCTTGAGGAATTTTTGTTTGAGCGCGTCCGAGGGAGCCGTCCCCACAGCCGTCGTCACGCTGGCGAACAGTTGCTCGGCCGAGAGCGGTTTTTCCAGAGCCACCGCGAACTGCTCCGGCAACGGTTCTTGGGCATCGGCCGGTAGAACTCCGGAGCGTTGATAGGTGCGAGTGAGTGCCAACTCGCGCAGCAGCCATTTGAGATCAAACTTGTGAGCGATCATTTCGCGAGCCAGCAGGTCGAGCAATTCGGGATGCGACGGCGGGTTCTCGCTGTGATGCAGATCGAGCGGATGCACGAGTCCGCGGCCCATCGCCAGAAACCAAACGCGGTTGACGATGTTCCGCGCAAAGGCGGAGTTGTCCGGTGCCGTGATTTGCTGGGCGAGTTGTTCCAGCGGACTGAACTTCGGTCGTCCGGGAACTTTCGCCTTCTTATCGGGAGCTTCGAGATATTCCTCGCCCTTCGCGAATGCTGGGATCGTGATCTCTTCGCGGCCGGGGACGCGCGGGCCGATCGACTTCTTCTCAGCAGTGAAGACCGATTGAAATTCGAGCTTCTTCGTCAGCAGGCTTTCGCTGACCGCCGGAAACTTCGTGTCGTTCCGCAGCGCGGTGTTCAAGAAGACGACGTACAACCCTTGGAAGTCCTCCTGCTTGTAGTCCTTGATGAAGAGGTGGTCGTGGCATTGAGCACATTGCAGGTCCAGACCCAAAAACAAGCGGCCGACATCGCGAGTCAGAATCGGATAGTCGATGGCGTTCTGCCCGTAATGCTCCAAGCGTTTGCTGAGAAAGAACGCCGACGCCCGCGTCTGCTCGTTCTGCGGATCGGGCGCGACCATTTCGCGAACCAGCACGTCCCACGGTTTGTTTTGCTGAAACGATTGGCGGAGGTACGCGAGCCATTCGGGATGTTCGCCGCGGCGCTCCATCAGCATGACGTGCAGTTGATCCGCCATGCGGTTCGGGAATTCCGCCGACGCCAATAGCTTGTCAATCAGCTTCTCGCGCTTGTCGGCAGCCGAGTCATTGAAGAACTCGCGAGCCTCCGTGACGTTCGGAATGCGACCGGCGAAATCGAGAAACACGCGCCGCAAGAATTCCGCATCGTCTGACCGCGCTGCGACCGGTTGGCCACTGAGCTTTGCATCGATCAAGCCATCGACTCGCGAATGCAACGGCTCGTCGCCGAACACGGAGTTCGCCGGAGCCAGCAACAATCCCAGCAGCAACAACCAACAGCGTGACGGTCGAATCGGCGGCATGATCGGTTCCATTTCGGTGGGAGGCGAGGCAGGTCAAAAGTACCAGTTCATTGAGCCGTCGGCGCTAGCCTCGGGCCATTCGTCGGAATAAACACCACTAACCCGGCCCGACGCTAGCGTATTCGGCTCACCGATCCTTGCTCGTCTTGTGGCGAGCCACAATGGCGGGGAAGTATAAAACTTGCCTCATGCACATCGCGATCATCACAGCCGGCGGCGCGGGAATGTTCTGTGGGTCGTGCATGCACGACAACACTTGGGCGAGAGCCTTACTGGCCGAGGGAGCCGAGGTCTCGCTGATTCCGACTTACACGCCCATCCGAGTCGATGAAGCCGACGTCAGCGACTCGCGCGTCTTCTTGGGCGGCATCAATGTGTATCTCTCGTCGCGATGGCGTTGGTGGCGATTTGTCCCCAACTTTCTGAAACGCCGGCTGGATCATCCGCGAGTCATTCGCTGGGCGACAGCCAAAGCAGTTAGCAACGACGCGAAGCAGCTCGGCCAATTGACACTCGACATGCTCGCTGGCGAGTCTGGCCCACAGCGAGAACAAGTAGCCGAACTCGCTCAGTTCATCGGCGAGCAGTTGCGGCCAGATATCGTCCTCTTCAGCAACGCGCTGTTGGCGGGAGCTGTCGGCAAGATCAAGCAGCACTTCACCGGCCGGGTGCTGTGCGTGCTGCAAGGAGACGACATCTTCCTCGACTCGCTGCCCGACTCGCATCGCCTGCCGGTCCTGCAAGCGTTGCGAAACCGTGCTCGCGATTTCGATGGCTTCATCACCCACAGCCGCTACTACGCCGAGCACATGGCCGCTGAGTTTGCGGTGCCGCTCGATCGGTTTCATCAATTGCCGCTGGGCATCGACCTGACCGGTCACGACGGTCAACCACGTCCGGCCGGAGATCCGTTCACGGTTGGCTATTTCGCTCGACTTTGTCCGGAGAAGGGACTGCACCTGATGGTCGAAGCGTTCGCTCGATTGCACGCGAAGCACCCGCGCACCCGTCTGCGAGTTGGCGGCTACTTGGGCGAGCGGGACCGACCGTACTTTGAGCAAGTCCAATCGCAGGCGTCTCGACTCGGCTCGGCGTGCGAGTTCGTCGGCAGTCCGGCATCACAGACCGAGAAGGTCGAGTTTCTGAAGTCTCTGGACGTGCTCAGCGTTCCGACGGTCTATCGCGAACCGAAAGGTCTCTCGATTCTGGAAGCGCTGGCCAACGGCGTCCCGGTGGTGCAACCCGCTCACGGAGCGTTCCCGGAACTCCTCGCGGCCACGCAAGGGGGCTTGCTGTTCGAGCCGGGCCACCTCGACGACTTGGTCACGAAATGGGAGTCGCTGCTTCTGAATCCCGACCAGCGCTTGCGACTCGCCACAACGGGGCAACAACACGTCCGCGAGTCGCTCTCCGCAGCCGCACTGGCCAAGCAGAGTCTCGCTTTGTTTGAGCGATTGCGAGCGGCACGTTAGAGACAGCGGGTGAGGATTAAAGAACACGAACAGAGACAGGAAGATTGAGGACAGGAAAATGAAAAACACCGGAATTCGGCTTCTTTGTCAGTCGATTGGCGAGCAATCCCCCGGACATCCTCTGTTCTGCAAACGATTGAAATCTAGTTTTCGTGAGAAGATTTTCGGCACCCAAAGCGGCAAGACCAGAAGCCACCTTCACTTTCGAGTCTTTGTGTTCCTCTGAATTCTCTTCGCGATCTTTGCGACCTTCTGTTTCAAACTGTGTTTTGAACCGAAGGTCGCAAAGATCGCGAAGTGGGACAAAGTCTTGCGGAACAACTTGTCAAACGGCCTAGACTCCGTTGATTCCGAAAGTCGTTGCCGTTGAATCAAGGTTTTCAGAACACAATTTGGGAACACGAATCAACGCTGATCTTCGCTAATCAAACCACAGTCTTTGTGTCATTAGCGTTGATTCGTGTTGATCAGTGTTCCGTTTGTTCGTAGGTCTGAGGCGTCGCCTCGCTGGACTGTTTGGTTGCGGCTCCGCCGGGCCAAGTCCCCTGTCGCGTCTCTGTGGTGTCACAAATGTTTTGATTGACACCACAGTCGCCGTTAAACGATTTTCGGAGCAGAGACGCGACAGGGGACACAGAGGAAAGACATAAATAAGGCGGATCGTTTGGATGGTTATTTCTCGTTGGCAGCATTAGCCGCGGGTCGAGGCCCACAACCCACAACCCGCGGCTAGCGCCTTGCGGCTCACGGGGCAATATTGGCGATGCCAGGAATCGCGGTGATCGAGGGGGGCATCTTCCTGTCCACAATCTTCCTGTCGAACTTTTTTTCAGAAAGCTCCACGATGAATCGACTGTTTGGGTGCGTGATGCTGTTCGTCGTCGCGGTGACATGGCCCGCGAGCGGTGCGGAGCGCAGCGTCCTCGAACGACTGAGCCGCGAGTCTTGGATCAAAGAGTCCCGGTTAGTGACGACCTCGATTGGGGTGACGGCGCAGGGAACCCCGATCCCGTGTTGGATCGACTCGGCGGAACTCACGGACGATCCGAAGCGGTTGCAGGTGTGGGTGGTTGGCGGCTTGGATGGGTCCGACATCGGGATCGACGCGACCATTCGGATCATGCGTCAGTTTCACGAGCGGCCGAAAGGAACCGCAGTCCCGAAGTGGATGTCGCTGTCGGCCGTGCTGGTCGCGAATCCCGACGGCTGGACGAAACAGCTCGGCGAAAAGAACGGCTCAGGTGGTCAGCCGACGCGCGGGTATCCGCCAGTGGGCGATGCGTACTTGAGCAAGACCGATCCAGAAGCTGCGTACCTTTGGCGCTGGTTGGGAACGCAGGCTCCCGATTGGGTGATCGAAGTCCGCGCGGAACCGGAGGGCGTGAACGCACTCGACCGGCGCGGTTGGTGGAGCGGACAACTGGCCGCGAAGGGGACGCCGCAACTGATCGAGATGCTGATCAAGAGCAGCAATCCGGCGTTCCCGTTTCGGACGGGTGACTCACAATTTCCTGAAGCGGACAGCTTGGTGGCGAGGCTGCCGCTAGAACGTCCGGCCGGCATGGGAGCCATTCCGGCATCGCGGTTGTGTGTGACCGACGCGGCCGTCGATCGCGGAGTCATTCGGCTTGAAGAGTTGGCCGAGCGGATCAAGACTTGGCGAGAGACTCTTTCGGCAGCAGATGCGAAACCAAACCCGCGTTCTGGCGAACGCGGCTACGAACAGATTGGGCGCGAGACTCTGGCTCGTGCCGAACGGCAACGCCGACAGAGCCGCACGCCAATCGAAGTGGCTCGGCAATTGAGCCAGCGCTACGGGCATTCGCTGAAGTCCGTGCAATACATCCCGGCAGTCGCGGTGATCGGTCGTCTTCGGCTGAGCGAACTGACCAACGATCCGTCACATCGACAGGCCGTCGAGAAGTTGTTGGAGCCGTATGTCTCTGGCAAACAATCGGCGATCGGCGACAAGCCGAGCGGCGGCGACTTCGCGGGGCATTTGGTGTTCGGTGAGCTGGCTCTGCGAACCACCGACGAGCCGAACAAAGCGAAGTTGATCGCACTCGCGAAAGCCGCGGCCGATTTCGCGTTCGACAAGGAGGGACGACCGCTCGCCGCGATGCCGTCGCATGTCGAGATGTCCGACGCGGTCTTCATGGCCTGTCCGATCCTTGCTCAAGTGGGTCGTCTGACGGGAGACGTGAAGTATCACGACATGGCCGTGCGGCATCTCTCGTTCATGCGCAAGCTGTGCGCGCGACCGGACGGGCTGTATCGCAACTCGCCGCTCAACGAGGCGGCTTGGGGACGTGGCAATGGCTTCCCGGCGCTGGGACTCGCGCTGACGTTGACCGATCTGCCGGCCGAACATCCTGGCCGAGCCGAGATGCTCCGCGTGTTTCAAGAACATCTCGCCGCGTTGCGCACGCATCAAGACCCGACGGGAATGTGGCATCAAGTCATCGACCACGACGAGAGCTATCGCGAACTGACGGCGACCTGCATGATCACGTTCGCGATGCTGCGCGGCATGAAACAGGGTTGGCTCGACCGGGCTACGTTCGAGCCGTGTGTCGGCAAAGCCTGGCCGGCGATTCTGGCCCGCATCGGCACGGATGGCTCATTGATCGACGTCTGCGAAGGGACCGGCAAGCAGACTTCTCTGCGAGCCTACCTCGACCGCAAGGCGCTCCTCGGCTTCGACGATCGCGGCGGTGCGATGGCGCTGCTCGTCGCAACGGAGATGGCGGCCTGGCGGTAACCATCCGCCGCCGCGGACGTCCGCACGATTCGCGTTTTCATCGCCTCGCCGGGGCGGCGGTTGCAGGAGGTGATCAATCGGGAGATTGACCGCTGTGACGTGCAGAAGGTGCTCGACTTCCGCAAGTCGCTCGAAGAGTCGCGGCAGGTGCTGTCTCAAGGGTTCGCGAATGAGGCCGAGTTCCAAGCGGAGGTGGACCGTCACCTGCGGGCGTTCGCCAAGGGGGAGTTGCCGAAGGCCGACGCACCGCGCGACAAGGTGCTCTTGCCGCTCGCGGTCATCGCCGAGGTGCAGAAGGAGAAGGCCGAGAAGGAACAAGCCTTGGCCCGCGCTGAGCGTGAGCATCAATGGCCGAGGCGTTCGGCTGTTTCAAGTTTGACATACGTCAATTTCTCAAACGAGGATGCCGATGACCTCAGAGACAACAAGCGTGAGTTCGCAAGGCCAGCGAGGGAATTTCCAGTGTCTCGATTGACCGACCCAACTCGACTTGCCGCATACAAGGATGCTCTGTCGAACTGGAATTTCGACGGTGACATCCAGTTTGAGTTGACGGAACAGGCCTATCGCTGGATTCGCCACGAACTGGGCAACATTACGCTCAAAGAAATTGGACGTTGCATGTTCGAGATTGCGTCATCGGTTGCCGTTTTCGCCGGATGAATCGTGGATTCTTGTGGTGAATGTTCATGCTCCGTAAGAAAACCAACAAAGTGAAACGACCGATCGCTTCGGAGCGGGCCTTTCCGTGGCGCTGTCGTCATTGCGGCCAGGACCAGGTTTTCCTGTCATCGACGAGCTATGACGCCGAGGTCCGACACGACGGAAGTTTGTATGCGTTCAAGATTCCGAGACTGAAGATTCCGATCTGTCGCGGCTGTGGCGAAAAGGTCTTCACCGAAAAAGTCGACAGCCAGATCAACGCCGGACTGCGATCGCACCTGCGGCTGCTGACGCCGGACGAAATCCGCGCGGCGTTGGAGCGGGTCTCGATGACTCAACGAAACGCCGCCGAGAGTCTGGGGATTGCCGAGGAGACGTTGTCGCGCTGGCTGAATGAGACGCAAATCCAATCACGGGCCATGGACAATTTGTTGCGCGTCTTTTTTGCGTTTCCGGTCGTGCGCAAGGCTCTCTCCGGCGAAGCACGAAACCCTCGACTGGGAACCGCCGACGTCACTGGGAAACGACTCAAACAATCGTCGCCACCAACTTGTCGAATCAAGCCGTCCGGCTGACAACCGTTTTCCGACCACGGCGCGGCGACCGACTGGCCGGCTTTTTCGTACTCTGGTCGAGATGCGCTTCAGCGGCGGCAAGCAGTTGTTCGTCCTCGGCGTCCCAGGTGTCGGCATCCGCCCATCCCGCGACATTGCAAACCAACTGCCCCAGCCGCCAATCGGGATACCGTCGGCTCAGTTCGTCAATGCGTTTCAGCAATCGAGTCCGTTGCGAAGCATTCATGGCAGCACATCTTTCACTTGAGGCATTTTCGTGACATCGAGTTTCGGGAGTTCCTGGATGACTTCGGCGGGAACGAGCGCTCCCGGACGCAACTTAGTCGCGCGAGTGGCTCGCGTGACGCCATCATTGATTGGATATCGCCCACCTTTTCCCCGGATGAGCAACAGCGGCGGCATTCCGACGAGCGAACTTCCATACCGAGAAATTTGCCTCGCCAACTTTTCTGGACTCGCACCCTGATCTCGACTCGGCGGCAAATACAATTCGCCGGGATCAACTTGCATCATGGCGCGACCCATGTTTCGACTTGAGAATGGCCTCAACCGTTATCGAGGCGCATGGTAAACCAACATCCGTCAAGCGGCCACATGAAATGCTTTTGGCCCGTTGCGGTTGATTCCAGGTTGGGACTCCGTCCCGACCGGGTTCGCGTCCGGACGGTCGGGACGGATTCCCAACCTACGCGCAAGCGTTGCACCGACGCGAGCCTGCAGCTTCAGAAGATGCTCGACTTCCGCAAGTCGCTCGAAGAGTCGCGGCAGGTGCTGTCTCACGGGTTCGCGAATGAGGCCGAGTTCAAAGCGGAGGTGGACCGTCACCTGCGAGCGTTCGCCAAGGGGGAGTTGCCGCCGGCCGACGCTCCGCGCGACAAGGTGCTCTTGCCGCTCGCGGTCATCGCCGAGGTGCGGAAGGAGAAGGCCGAGAAGGAACAAGCCTTGGCCCGCGCCGAGCGTGAGCATCAGGTGGCCGCGGCGTGAGAAGACCTGCCACCAATACGTCCCAGCGATGTCGGGACGTTACCGCGTCCAATCTTCAGCACGCACGCCGGGGATTGTCTCGAAGTCACGCAGATTCTTCGTCAAGACAATCGAATCCGTCGTCAGTGCCAAGCAACCGATGCGGAGGTCGAGCGTTCGTGTCCGAAGCTTCTGTTTTCGAAAACGATCGAAGCGGTCTTGTGCCTCCGCAGTGAACGAGAGCACGTTCATACGGGCGATGAAATGCCACAACCGCTCCAACTCGGCGTAGGCAAACAGAATCTCGGTAGCCTTCTTGGCGTTGTTCAAATACGCCAACCAACCTTGCATTCGCTCTTGGACGCTCACAATCGACGTGCTGACGTCGTCGGCCGGCAGTGCGGCTAACCGAATCCACAGACGCTCGGATTCGCGCGAGTCGTGTTGTTGCAAGATGGTGAGATGGTCTGTGTCGAGGATGACCGGCATCACGAATTCCTTTTGCCGTCGGCCCGACGAATCTCCGCACCGAGGCGGGCGATTTCCGCAAAGACCGGATCACCGCGAAAGCTGCCGGCGATCTCTTGCCACCAAGGTTGTTTCCGTTTGTTGGCAATCTCAGCCTTGATCTCAGCCAACTCCTTTTCGACCCGAACCAGCCGCTTCTCAAGAGTCGTTGCTGGCGGTGTCCTCGCGGAGACCTTTCGAGGAGATTTCGTTTTGGCGGGAGTTTTGGCTGTCATTGCATCGCTCTCGATCATCGAACGGGATTGGTGTGACCCGACATGTTGGGCGGGATTGTAATCGTTGCTCAACCGGTGAGAACCGGAGCCGTCACTGCTTCGACCGCGCAGCGCGAAGGTCAGGTTCAACGACCTGCGTGGAACCCCTGGTGACACTCTTTGTTTCCTTGCATTCCATTGCTGGAGATTGTGAACAAGCCTGAGCACAATGCTCGTAGCCACGTTCGCCAGAACGTGGGATTCGCGCCCGCTGGCCCACGTTCTGGCGAACGTGGCTACGGATGCAGGAGTGCCGCGCATGTCCGCCGTCCGCACGATTCGCGTCTTCATCGCCTCGCCGGGTGATTTGGCGGTGGAGCGCGCGACGTTCCGGCAGGTGCTGGAGGAACTCAACTTCGGCTTCGGCGACGCGCTGGACATCAAGTTCGAGTCGCTCGGCTGGGAGGACACGTTGGCCTCGACGGGGCGGCGGTCGCAGGAATGTCGCCTTTCGCTCCGCGAAAGGGCGTTCTTTCGCGGAGCGAAAGACGACAATCGGCAGGCGGCTCCGGACGCTCAGCCGTACTCGTCGTACACGGAAGAAGAGTTTCACCGCGCGTTCGCCCGTTGGCAGAAGAAGCGGCGAGGGAAACC
>JBJXEX010000017.1:0-4456 GCA_046156195.1 Planctomycetaceae bacterium
CACCGAAAAAAACGCCGCCAACAACTCACCCAACTCGGCATCGACCCCGACAAGATCAAATCGCTCACTCGCCCCAAATCTCAATGAAGCACTACGATTCCGGAAGAACCTGGCGCTGTCCAACTAATCACGGGACAAGATTCAGGTCCGCCGTTTGATTTGCAGCATCCTGTCCGCGGTTGGGGACAACTTCCAGACTTCGTACGGGCGGCGATCAACCAATTGTGCTCGACTACTCCGGCAGTTCAATCCAAGGGCCAGCCGCACGCCAAGTCTGTGTGAATGGCTGTCCGTCGCGAATCGCAGCAGCAGGCGCGGATAAGAATTCCCGGATCGCTTCGGACACGGTGATGAGTTCTGGGGGAGTCTCATCGAGACGTATCTTGCGGAGAAATCCCCGCCATTGGGCGACCTTCGAGACGTCCGTTGCGAATGCAAGCGAAAAGGCTGTTGGCTCTGGCGTCACCGTTGTGCCGCGATGGGTGAAAGTCTTTTCGATCGCCCCAGCCAAGGTCGCTCCATCGAAGTCGAACTGACGAGATAAAAGCCAGATGTCGTAGAAGTCCTTCATGCGACTGTTCAGAAGGCCGAGTTGGACCATCGCTTCGAACTTTTCGGCAACAGCCGATTCTCGGCTATAGCCGCGTAGCTTCGGAGCGGCCTGTCCCAAAATCGTCGGATACTCGGTCACGAACGCACCAGGGAAGACGACGTCGCCGAACCCCACATCAATCTGCATCGGGAGCGGCACCTTCTGAAGCCATCCCCGGAACGTCACCCGGACACCTTCGTAATCAGCGTCTTCCTTGATCACCTTTCCCGTGATGCTGGCGGGATCAAAGACGAGTGCATCAGGCTCCACATTCTGACCGCACACGTCGTGGATGACCTTCACAAGATCATCGACTTGGTTCGGCAAGTGACCGAGCAAATCAATGTCTCTGGTCGGACGGATCGAGGACGCTCCCCAAGCAGTCAGCATCAATGCTCCTTTCAGCACGAACTTATCCGCGTGCTTTGAAAGGCTCAGGCGATAGAGAAATCGCTCCATCGCGTAATACTGGAGGACTTCCTGAAACGGTCGTCCCGAAGACTTCGCGACCTGCAGCAGTCGTTGCCGAATAGAAGCCGGAAGATTCTTGATCGTGCGATGCTTCACAGGACGGACTCGACATAGGGCCGCATGACATTTGTAACGCGGCAGACAGCGGCGAATCGGAGAACGGCGTCGGAATCAAATCGGCGTTGCTGTCGATAGGCGCGGAGTGCTTCCAGACAGGTGTCGAGTCCGATCTTGTTTCGGAACTTGAAACAGTCAGCGAGCGTCTTCTCGCGAGAGTACACGCGCAGTGTCACGGGGCCAATCTTGTGCGTTTCGATGCCCTCGCTGAAAGCCGAACCGCTGAAACGAAAGGTGCGGACGGGCGGATAGTCAATTCGTGGTGGTTCCGAATTGCGATCAATCGAGAGATAGACCTCGTGCGGAATCTGCGTCGTCAGTTCGTGAAATGCCAGTGCCGAAATGAGGCAGATCACCCCATCGGGCACCTTCGCTGCCACGACTGCCAGATCGGGATGCGAGGGCAGCGGGGCAGAGACAAGCTGGTACAGCCCTCGGCTGAGTTTTTCCAACTCCCCTTGTTCAATCATGACTCGAAGCGTGTCGCGATGAATCCCAGCCCGAACGGCCTCCACCATGCGCATCAGGCCCCCCTGTTTCCGGAAGACAGATTTCGCTCGTTTAACCACGCCGAGGTCGAGTCTTGTCGCGTCCATGTTACCGCCATTTCAATTTATCTGGAGGTATCATGAACGATCACTTGCGTTCCGTCAAACTGGCTCTTCAATGCAACTCTCGGCTGCACAGTCCATTCCGAAGTCATTGGCCTGCTTGTACCACAAGCCTCGCGATGGAATAATCAATTCGCAAGAGTCGTAAAAGTTGACGGATCGCAGAGTGGGGTTGGTGTTTGCTTTTGGCCGCCAACTGGCCAGCGGAACAAGGAGGTTGGCCGGATTAGCAGTGCCGAGAGCATCACTGAGCATCCTGAAATCACAACAAGCACCGTCCGAGTTTTTATGCACGGCAAGCCCATCTTTGTGACGTCGTCGGAGAATGACCTTGGGCCTGGGCGAGTCGTCGAGTGGCCAGATGGCAGCACAGCCGTCGTTGAGTATTTTGACTCCCCAGCCCAGACACACCAACCACGGGAAACGGTCCAAAAAAAAGTCTGGCTCCTTATTCACTTGATGAGCAGACCCGCGTTTATCACGAAGACCCGCAGACGTACCGATGGAGCGTTGGGCGAGTTATTGGAATCGTCGAAGACCGGGTGTTCGTGAGGTATCCAAACGACAAGAAGGCGATGGTGCCGTACACGGAACTCCGAATTCGATGGCATCGGCCGATTGATGATCCAACGGCCCATCTTGGCTTCCGATTGAACGAGACTCCGTATTGGCATTCCGGCCGCGCAGGATTCATGAGGTCGCTTGTTTCACAGCGGGCAGCCTGCGCCGGAATGCGGGGCTTGTTGTCGTCGGTCATCGACTTGGAAGTTCATCAACTCGGTGTCGTACGCCGAGTTCTTGGCGATCCAACTCAGCGGTATCTCTTGGCCGATGAAGTCGGACTTGGGAAAACGATCGAATCCGGCGTGCTCATCCGCCAATACGTGCTGGATTATCCAGACACTCATCGGGTGCTGGTGATCGTGCCGGAGGCGTTGGTTGAGCAGTGGCGTGCAGAGTTACGGAACAAGTTTCTGTTGGGGGACCATCTCGACAAGTCGATTCACGTCGTCCCCAGCCATGACCTCGCGGGCACCATAAAGGCCGGACACGACGCAAAAATGATCGTCATCGACGAAGCACATCACTTGTGCGCGTGGGCGACATCCAGCGATGGCCGCGAACGGCAAATCTTTGAGACGGTTCGATCCATCACGGAGTCGCCGAAACAACGCCTTTTGCTCCTGTCCGCGACGCCGGTGTTGCACAACGAGCAAGGCTTTCTCGCAATGTTGCACTTGCTCGACCCCACGGTGTACCGACTCGACGATCTTGAGGCATTTCGAGATCGCGTCTCGCGGCGACAGGAACCTGCCGAAGTTCTGTTCGCGTTGAATGAGAACGAATCGAACTACTTCCTGAGCGATGCCGTTGATCGTTTAACGGGATTCTTTCCACAAGATCAACGCTTATCCGCTTTGCTGAGAAGCCTGCGCACGTTGATCGATGCCGATGTTGCCGAGGATGATGCTATACCTCACGCGGGAAGCAATGGCACATTTTCAAAGGTTTGAAAATTGAGGGTGATCAGCGAATCGAGGGCGGGTTTGTGGGTGGTGGTGAGTTCGCCCAAGCATGTTTCAATGGCGGCGTGAAAGTCGGCGTAGTTGGTGTGGTGGCGCGAGTGGAGGGCCTGCTTCTTCACAAATTTCCAGAGCCGCTCGATGAGGTTCAGGTTGGGTGAGTACGACGGCAGGAAGAGCAGCTCGATCTCCAACTGCTTTGCCAGGTCGCGAACCAACTGACAGCGTTGGTAGGCGGCGTTGTCGAGCACGAGGGTGATGGGTGTGGTCAGTCCGGCGGCGGCGATTTTGCGCAGCAACTCGCACACGGTCTCGGCCGTGACGTAGGTGTGGTTCGTCACCGAGATCAGCTCGTGTGTGACGGCGTTGAGCGCCCCCAGGACGTTGAAGCGTTGACGTCCGGAGGCCCCGCGCACGAACAACTTCACCCGACACCAGCCCCACCCCAGAAAGGCGGCCACCACGAAATGTGCAGCGTCCACAAACAGCACGATTCGCTGGCCCGCCTGAGCTTCGGCCAGCCGCGGTTCAAGCTCTGTCTTTAAGAAAAGCCGCCTGAGTGGCGGCGTGTTCGACGACGGATTTCTTGGGCGGCACGGGGATCGCCGCCACCTTGCGCCACTTCAGATCCAACGTCGTACGGAGGAACTGCCGAACCTGCGTGGGGCCACGACGGACCCCCGTCAGCCGCTCGATGCGCTCACAGGCTTCCGCCACGATCCGCGGTGGCCGTTCGAGAAAGTCCGTTTCGACCGACAACCGGTGCGGAGTCAGTCCGTTAGCCCGTCCCGGTTCATGAAACTGCCGCACCGCCTCCAGACCACCCGCCGCGAAGAGGTCGAGCAACCGCTGCACGGTGCGCCGCGACACCTCGGCCAACTGGGCGATCCGCTCGTGCGTCTCACCATGAGACTTCAGCCACAGAATTTCCATCCGACGCTGCACCCGCGGATCGACATGCTGAAACCGGTCCCGAGCAATGGCCCGCAATTGTTCGTCCGTGAAATCGAAGCGGCGCATCCTTGCACCTCACAAAAACAGGTGATGAAATTGATCCCAGCCGTCCCGGCCTTCATCAACATCTCAAGAATCCCCAACCGCGACCAGATCACTTTGTGCCAGACTCATCCGCGCCCGGTATA
>JBJXEX010000029.1:0-11521 GCA_046156195.1 Planctomycetaceae bacterium
CGCGGTGAGGCGGTTGATGGCCGAGCAAATTCAAAATCAGGGGGAGGGGTGAGTCATGCCATTTGCTGATCCTGAAAAACGTCGGGAGGTATGACGCCGAGCACAAGCGGCGGATGCGAGTGGCCGAGCCGTGTCCGACCCGTCTAACCCTTCCGGTCGAGTTTCGAGCGAAGACGGCAGCCGATGTGCTGGCGTTGCTCAACGAGCAAATCGAGACCGTGCGACAAGAAGCTTCGCTCGGTTCGGTCGAGCGGGCGAAAGCCGTGGGGTATCTGGCCGGCATCGCGTTGCGAGCGATCGACGCGGGGGACGTGGCGGCGCGGGTGGAAGCGTTGGAGTCGATCTTGAAATCACGACCGAAGCAAAGGGACGCGGCATGACGATCGGAGTGGCACTTCAGAGAGGTCATCTCGTAAAAGCTGCTCGTTGTGACTCAGCACACGGAAACTCAGCACACGCCAAGCTGGTGGCAAATCATCGGAGTTGACCTCTCGTGAGCACAATCTCGCTTTCTTCTCAGCTTCGAGACACCAAACTTGCCGACTTCGTGCGTTGCCTTGGCGAAGCGAATGAGTCGGATTCGGTCAGTGTCGATTTTCGTTCGTTGTCATTTGTCGAGCCGGGTTGTGTCGTGACGCTTCTGGCCAAGACACACTGTTGGATGACCGCAGGCAAATCAGTCTTCTTTCAAAACCTCGATCGCTGTGGGGCAGTTCAATACCTGCAACGAATGAACTTTTTTGCACATTGCGGTGTTCCACTCGATGAGAGTTTTCGCCGATGGAATCCATCGGGACGATTTGTGGAGATCCAAGCGCTTGGCGGTGGCAATACGGTTGAAGCAATCTCGACGTCACTGGCGACTTGCATTGCTCCGGAACTCGCCGACGCGACCGATCCCGATGTGAGCGGCTTGTTTGACTGTGTGGAGTATTCACTTTCGGAACTGGCACTGAATGTGTCGCAACATTCGCAAAGCCACGGCTTCGTGATGGCCCAGTTCTACGAGAAGCGAGATTTGGTCTGTCTGGCGATCGCGGACCACGGGATCGGCATCAAAGAGAGTTTCCTCCGGATGGGATCGCAACAAGTTTCAGAGGCGATGTCGGACCTGGATTCCATCCGGAAGGCGCTGGAACCCCGTGTTTCCAGCAAAGGGCACCTTGCGACGGCCTGGGGTGATCCCATCAACGCCGGTGTTGGGCTGACTTTGCTCCAGGCCCTTGCCACGGAGGTTGGGGGAAAGATTACGATTGTCTCCGGTGCCGGAGCCTACTCTTCAGGCCGAGGCGAAGTTTTCCCCGAAGAATGTCGATTTCAGGGTACAATCTGCGCGATGTCATTTCCGAGGAGTCGGGTGACGAATTTCGGCCAAATGCTCAACGATGCGAAGACGCGGACAGGGCTGCTCAAATCCAGCGATGGGTTTAGCGAGTTATTCCAATGAACCTCAGCATCACCCTGTTCGACGAATTTGGCTCGTTCTGTGCCGACGGAGAAAAAGCCGCTCGCTTCCGGTTCGAGCGCATTGACCCGTATGTGGAAACGGCTGAGCAAATCCATTTCGACTTCGCGGGCGTTCGCAACATGAGCAGTTCTTTTTGCAACGCGATGCTGGCGAACCTAATCAGCCAACATGGTTCCTCGGTCTTGCAGAAAGTCCGATTCGCCAACTGCCGCTCCAACGTGCGCGTGATGATTGAGAGCGCCATCGAATTGGGAATGGCTCGACTTGCCGAACATGACGCCGCCGCCTCTCACGGCTGACAGCCGAGGATCAGGGTCTCGACTTCGGCGGCGATGATTGCTTCGCTGCCGTTGTCGGATGCTGAGAAGGCGGACGCGGTGCGGCGGTTGATGGCGGAGCAAGTTGGCTCGGCGGAAAAGAGCCACGGGGGGAGTCATGCCGTTCGCTGATCCTGACAAACGGCGGGAGTACGACCGCGATCACAAGCGGAAGGCGCGGGTTGCCGAGCCGTGTCCGACCCGTCTCACCCTGCCGGTCGAGTTTCGAGCGAAGACGGCGGCGGACGTGTTGGGGTTGCTCAATGAGCAACTCGACACTGTGCGGAAAAACACAGTGCGGCAAGACGCTTCGCTTGGCTCGGTCGAGCGGGCGAAGGCGATTGGCGATCTGGCCGGCATCGCGTTGCGAGCGATCGACGCGGGGGACGTGGCGGCGCGGGTGGAAGCGTTGGAGTCGATCTTGAAATCACGACCGAAGGAAGTCGCAGGCACGCATTGTTCGCCATTAAGATTGTCAGGAAAGAATTGAGGCCCAGCCATGAGGATCATCGAATCTGTCCCGGTGAGCGTTGTCCAAGAGCATGAAGAACAAGTCGGCGCGAACGTCAGGCTTGGCGGGTATCACATGAACCTGATCTTCCCTCCGGAGGAGTTCAAGGCGTCCATCGCGGTGCTGGATGACAACGATTTGAACCGACTTTTTCTGTTGGGGAATTTCGCCCATCTCACCAAAGGTCGAACGTGCAAAGTCAAAGACATCGTTCTCTCGTCCGGAACTTCGACGATTGAGAAGGTTGAAGGGATCATCAGCAATGGCGCTCATTTCGGTCTGGCAAGTCAACCAGAACTTGTGATGGTCACCGTTGATGCACAGCGTGGACCTTGGGTCCTAACAGACGCGAACCACCGGACAATTTCTTGGTTTCTCACACACGCGAGCATTCACGGCGTTCTGGCCTACGTCTGCGAGCATCCGCAGATCAATGAGTGGGGCTTCGTCCCAAGGGCTGCGCGTGAGTCAGTCAATCCGTAATGGTCAGTGTTCGACTTCACGTTGCAGGAGTTTGATTTCGTCGGGCGTGAGATTGAACAGGCGATAGACGCGGGCGTTGAGGTCGGCTTCGATGTCGGCGAGTTCGTGGGAGTAATGGGCGACAGTGGCTTTGTGCTCGGCCAGGTAGGAGTCCCAATCGTCGGCGGTGCGCGGGTTTTTGAATGGGTTGGCGGCGAGTTTGAAGCTCGTCTTGAGTGCGTCGCCGAGTTCGGTCAGTGAGCAGTCCCACCACGCGGACGCCTTTTGATTCAGCGTCGTTTCCGAGTGGGCGGCGTGGTCGAGGTGGAACGTCTCGGTCAGCCGGCGTTGGACGTGCGTTTGCGTTTGGTATTGCGCCGCCCCCAACTCCGAACAGCGGCGAGCCAGTTGGGCAATCGCCTCACGGTCCCCTTTTGAGGCGTCCGGGATCGGAATGTTTTCCATCGACTGCGTGAATAGACGGTACTGCCAACGATCGCCTCTGAGTCGAAGCGGTTGGGCAGTCTTGCTGATGAAGAACCACGTTGCCCACGACGACAGGACACCGAGCAAGAAATAGTCGTCGCTCGGAATCAAGTAGACTGTGTTGCCGAAACATCGCCCTAATGTGTCCATGCTGAAGCGAGGAAGTTTGCTGATATCGGGCCAAACGATTCTGGGCGCGTCGAACGCCGGCCAATAACCACAAGATCGAAACTCCCACCAATAGCGTCCTTGGTCGCTTCGTTTGATGGCTGCCTCTTTGAATCGAGCCAAGTGCTCGTAGATCGCTGGGAATGTCGCTTTGAAAACGTCTTCGGCGGAGTTGCCCGAATCTGACCACGGCCAATCAAAGTCGCTGCTCGATTTCAAAGCGAGCAAGAACTCGCCTGAGTCTTCAACGTACCAAGGTCGCAAGTGAGTTCCTTGCCCAAATGGCTTGATGACTTCAGCGCTTCGCGAATCTTTGGCGATCAATCTGTCGCGCGTCGCCCGGTCAATAACAAACGCTTCCGTCAGCCCCGAAAGGACTCCGCGAAGAATTCCCCCCGTCGAATACTCGGCAAGTTTTATCCCGGAATGCACGAGCTTCTGACGCAAGGCAAGGACTTCATCCGGTTCGAGTTCCCAGACATCTCGATTGAGGTGATCGGTTCGCATCGTCGGCGCGGTCGCGATGACTTCGGAAAGATTCTCTGGCGGCGAGCCGGTCGTGAGCCACTTGAAGAGTTTCATTCGGCCGCCCGGCGGTTGCTTGGTCAGCACGGCGATCGTGGGGCGGATCATCTCGGCGTCTTCAAACGGTTGGTATTCGCCGAAATCGACCAGCGAGTCGATGGCTGCGTTCTGAGCGAGAAACGCTCGCAACGGTTCGCCGAAGTTGCCGCGCACCCAACTGCCCGACGTGATGAAGCCCAGACGTCCGCTCGGTCGCAGCAACTTCACTCCGAGTTCGTAGAAGTAGGTGAAGATGTCGGCGACGCCGTGGAAGCTCGCGAACGATTGCTCCCAATACGGCTTGAACGGAGCCAGCCATTCCTGGCGAATGTACGGCGGGTTGCCGACGACGACATCGAAGCCGCCCAACGTAGCCGTCACGCTCCGCGTGACGAGCCGAACGTCGTTTGACGTGGGAGGCGCGAGGGACTCGGCCGGTAGTTGAGTCGAGGGAGCGTTCGGCTCATCACGCGGAGCGTGATGGCTACGTTGAAACACCTCCGGGAACTCGCCTTGCCAGTTGAACGCGAGCGGATGCACGCTCGGATCGGCGACCACGCTGTTGCCGACGCGGATCGTGTGGTCGAGGCTCGTGAGTTTCTTGCCGCGTTGAGCGGTCTTGATCCACAGACTCAGCCGGCAGATTTGAATCGCCTCTTCGTTGAGGTCCACGCCGTAGAGATTGCTTTGCAGAATCTGGCGGTCGATGTCGAACAGTTCGGCGTGTCCGCGCAGTTCGTCCAATCTCAAATACGTCACGCGATAGGCCGCGTGCAATTGGTCGAACGCTTCGATCAAAAACGCTCCGCTGCCGCAGGCCGGGTCGAGCACTCGGATCGAACCGAGCGTCTCTTGCCAGGCGTGCCAGAATTCCGTCAACGCTTTCCGTTGCGGCTTGGTCAGTGTCGCGAGGTCGTAAACGCGCGGGTCGTCGAGCACTTTCGCCGTTGAGCGCGACGCTGCATCCGCGTGCTCGCGCCGCAACGCTTCAAAGCGATCGGCCAGCACTCCGCCGAGCGTCTGTTCGATGATGTACCGCGTGATGAAGGCCGGCGTGTAGAACGCTCCCTCTTGCTTGCGGCGCGTCTTGTGTCCGGCCTTGCCCTCTGGTTTGACCAACCCATCCAGTTGGTTGCGGATGCGCTCCAGGTCGGAAATCGACTGCTCGAAAATGTGTCCGAGAATTTCGACGTCGATGAAATGCCCGGTGGTCTCACTCTCCACATCGGCCGCGACCACTGACGGCGATCGGAAGTCGTACCCGCTGAGCGTCAGAAAGAAGCGGCAGATGTCGTCCGGGACTTTCAGACGTTCCAGCACTTCATCCGGTGCGAACAAGCCGCCGTTGTACGGCGGGATGTCGAGATGGTCGTTGCCAACATCAACCGAGCGGAACAGCCCCTTGAAATTCTCCCAAATCGGTCGCGGTGTGAACGGATCGCGATGCTCAAACGCCTTTCGCACCGTGCCGGGCGGCAACAAGCCACGGTCTTCGCAAAAGCAACAGAACAAAACGCGGTCGAGCAACTTTTGAGCGGCGGCCAACACCGCGTGCCGCGACTCGTTCGGGTTCTGCTCGCACAGCATCAGAAACGAGTCGTGTCGCAACAGCGAATAGAATTCGTAGAACTCGCGCGTCAGGTTGCGGCCCACTTTTTCCGACGTGCTGCGCAGGTCGTAAAGATGACTGCGACCCACGACCGGCACGACTCGGTCAGCCGCGAGCAGAAACACGAACTTCTTGAGCAGCGCCTCATTGGCGGCGAGGTCTTCCGTCACGAACCGTTCAAAGGTGTGCTGGTCCGCCCCTTTGAAATACAGCCGCGTCTCACGCATTGACGTGACGATGATCCAATCGCAGGGCAGGTTGATGGCGTACCGATAACCTTGATCGACCGCCGACATCTTCCGGCTCTTGAACGGCCGGTCGAGCGGGTCCAGCGGCCCTTTGCCTTCGACTGCGACAACGAATTCTTCACGGTCGCCGATGAAGTGACCCAGCACCGCGTCGGCGAATTTGCCATCCACCTCAACATGCTTCTCGCGTGAGAACGTGAACCGCTCTGGCGAATCATGCGGCCGAGCGTAGCCGAGCATTCCGCAAAAGATGTCGGTGAGAAAATCCGGTAACAGTTCCTTCTCGTTGAACCGATTCGCCCGCTCCGACTTCAACATCGTCGCCCATTTGTCGAGCAACGGCCGATGAGACTCGACCGACGGCGGAAGAGTAAACCGCTGCAAGTGGTCTCGGAGCACGTCGGGACGAAACAGCGGCTTGGCTTCAACGGGCAAGGTGAGGTTCTCTCATTTTCAAGGACGTGAAACGCGCGCTCGGCGCGGATCTCCCGCCGCCGCCGCTTGGTTAGACTGCAGGTCTCCCCAAATCGTTGGAGACCTGCGGTCATCGGAATGCGGGGTCAGGAGACCCTCGCACAGCGCGTCAACGTAAGCCTGCGGTCAGGCAGCCACAAGCAACGAGCGAGAATCTCGGTGCGTCACTGCGGCAAGGCCGATCCACCGTTACACTCACTTCCGCGACGTTGAGCGAGGGCTGCTCTGATGAAACTTCCGAATGCTGAAAACGCCTTGGTCGAGCGAGAAAAGATCGCCGACTATTTGCTCAACCCCGCGCATCCGGACAATGGCGGCAAGGCTCCATTCTTTTTGTCGCACGGCTTCCGACCAGACCATTGGCAAACGCTCGCCACGGCGTTCCGCCGATTGGCCGAAACGACCGAAGTTGACAACCGTGTGGCGTCGCCTCACGGTGAGAAATACATTGTCGATGGTCGCCTCGAGACTCCGCTTGGCAAAACGCCGCTGGTGCGAACCGTCTGGATCGTCGATGCCGGACAAACGACGCCACGTCTGGTTACGGCTTACCCACAAGATGACTGAGAGGATGCGATGATTCGCGAACATGATCGAGTTGTGCTCAAGACGCCCGTGGCCGCCGAAGGGTTGGAAGCTGGCGATGTCGGTGCGGTGGTTCACGTTTACCGTGACGGCCAAGCCTATGAAGTCGAATTCGTGACGCTCGACGGCCGCACCGCCGCCGTGGTGACTCTGGAAGCCGACCAAGTCCGCCCGGTCCACAAACGAGAAATCACTCACGCCCGCGAACTGTCGGTTGCCTGATAACTTTCAACCATTGACCGCGAATCGCCTAAGAGTGGTTGATGGTGCCGCGTCTCATCACGGCGCATCCCTGGAGGCACTGACATGATTCGAGAACACGACTGCGTGGTCCTCACTCAAGACCTGCCGGACGAAGGCTTGCAAACCGGCGACATCGGCACCGTCGTTCACATCCATCAAGAGGGCGCGGGCTACGAAGTCGAATTCATGACGCTGGCCGGTGAAACCGTCGCCATTGCCACTCTGCTGCCGCCTCAAGTGCGCCCCATCGCCAAACGGGACATCGCCCACGTCCGCGAACTGCAAACGGCGTGAGGCGCGCGGGAGTCCGACGGTCGCGATGGGAACTGGCCAGTCCGAGGCCAGAATGGTTTCAAGACGGCTACCTTGAACGATTCCGCCGCCGGATTTTTCTGAGGTCTTGAGAGGGAGACTGAAACATGATCGCAGAACTTGAACACGACGAAGAAATCCAGGCTTTGATGGCCAAGCCATTCACGCCGGGCGCGTATTACGACGACGACGGCGACTGCATTGAGTTCCTGGCGGAGAACTCCGCGTTCAATGCTCGTCGCCTGGACGATTGGGTGACGGTGTATCTAGCCGAAGACGATGGGCGACTCGTCGGCTGCCTCATCAAGCGTGTGCAACGACTGCTTCGTGAGAAGCCCGCTTTGCAGGAGATCGTCATTCGGCAAGACAACCTGATGCGACTGGACTACTTCTTCGTCGTCGCCGCCGCGCAGAGTCAGGACCGCGAACTCGTTCACGTCTACAACGAACTGAAACGAGCGACGGACGGAATCGAAGTGGCGTTGCCCTGCGCCGTCTGACGGACACTCGGTTCCGAGATTTTTCAGCCGGCCTCGTGCCGGCTTTTTCTTTTGGCGACGCACTCTCTGGCGTTTGCCGGCGGACCTTTGGCAACCGCCCGCTTCGCTGACGTTTCATCGCACGGCTCGACGACTGACCGAAGGGCTGGCGGCTGCGGCTCAAGTGACGATCGACGGCGGAGTCTATGACAAGGTGCGGGCGTTCCGTGCTCCGAACTCACGGCATCCGAAGACGGGACTTCACAAGCGGGCGTTGACGCTCGACGAACTGACGCGGTTGTCGGTCGAGCGGATTCAAGACCTCGCACGGGAGCCGTTGGCGTTCGACGTGCCGACGACGACCACACGATGCGAACAAGCTGCGGCCGATTGGCTCGACGCGGTGCAAGCGATCGAACGCGAAGCCGAAGCGATTCAGCAACGTCGAACATCCAGCAACGGATCGACGCGGTTGAATCGCTCAACGCTCGACTTCATTCGCCACGGGGCCGGGAGTGGTGACAGGCATCGGCTGTTGTTCTCGGCGGCGGCCAACCTCGCCGAGTTCGGGTGTCCGTCTGAATTGGTTCGCGAACTGTTGACCGAGGCCGCGCTCGATTCGGGACTCTCGCCGAGTGAGGTTCGACGGCAGATTGAATGCGGGTTGAAACATTGAGCCTTTGGAGTGCGGTGTGTCAGCACCGCTTTGGATCTTTCGAGCGACGGAAAGCGATGCAAAGGGAAGGCAATCCAAAGCGGGACTGACATCCCGCACTCCAAAGGGGACAGCATGACGACGAACGCCAACTACCGAAGCGGGGCCGACGTGCTCGACGGCTGGCGCGATGACGTGCTGAGCGGCAAGCCGCCGACGTTCTATCCGATCGGCGAAGGGGAACTCGCTCGCCTCGAAATCGGGCCGGGACTGGTGACGTTGCTCGGCGGCGCGCCGGGAGCGGGCAAGACCGCGTTCACGATGCAAGCGGTGGTCGATGCGTTGCGACTGACGACGACTCTGCGGGCGGTCGTCTGCAATATCGAGATGCCGCCGAGCGTGTTGCTTGATCGGCAACTCGCACGGTTGAGCGGCGTTGACCTCACGACGATCCGTTATCGCCGGCTGACGGCGGAGCATTCGGAACGGATCGACGCGGGGCTGACGACGCTGGCCGAAGTGTGCGACCGGCTGGCGTTCGTGCGACCGCCGTTTGACCTGGCCAACATCGCGGCCGTGGCCGATGAGTTTTTCTCGGAAGGCGCGGGGCTGATCGTGCTGGACTACATCCAACGGATTCAACCTCCCGGCGAACATGGCGACAAACGCGGCTCGGTCGATGCCACGATGAACCATCTGCGGACATTCGCCGATGCGGGCGTGGCGGTCGTCGTGCTGTCGGCCGTCGGACGAACGAAGGACAAGCAAGGCCGGTCGAGCTACTCCGGCGAGGGGCTGTCGCTGGCCTCGTTCCGCGAATCGAGCGAGTTGGAGTTCGGGGCCGACGATGCCTTCATCCTGACGCCGGACACGGAATCGGACGTGATCCTGCGACATCTCAAAAGCCGCAACGGCGAATGCCGCGACCTGCGGCTGACGTTCGATAAACCGCTGCAACGCTTCACGCCGATCGACAACGCCAACCTGACATCGAACAACGAGCGACCGGGCAAGCTCCGATCGGCGATTGCCGAACTGTGGGCCAGAACTCCAATGGGCCGCGAAGACGTTGACGATTGGGGGGCCAACTGATGAGCCACGAACATCCGCCACGACTGCCGGGCTGTTCCGTCTTGCCGCCAATGAACCCTCGACCGGCAACCGCGAACAACTCACCGAAGGACAAGCCGAAGAAACGAGCGACCGGCGACAGGTTCGCGACGATCAACAGTTTCGTGGATTGTTCGCTGGCGGAACTGACACGGGCCGAAGCTCTGACGTGGTTCGTGCTGTGGCGCGACACGAAAGACGGGACGGTGAGAACGAGCGCGGCGGACATCGCTCGGCGAATCGGTTGCAGTCGTCGCGCCGTGACGGACGCTCTGGCAGGACTGCGAAAACGTGGATTGCTGACGCTGATCTATCGCGGCGGAATGAATCAGGGAGTCTCGGTTCACCGCGTTCAACCGCTCGGCAAACCGCCCTGACGTGGGAAGCTGGCTTCTCATTGCCGTGGGAAGTTTTCCAGCATCCGCTAGGGAAGCCCACTTCCCATATCCCAGAAGGGACCATAAGCGAATGGTCTGCTGCCTGACGGCAGGACCATTCGGAAACAGAAAGAGAACGCGACCATGCCAACCGATCCCGCGATTCTCGCCCAACTGCAAACACTGTGGGGTGAACCCGTCACGGAGACGACCGCCGAAGCGGAAGCCGAAAGCGCGTTCGTGCCGAGCGAGTGGCAACCGTCACCGATCCCGCCGACTCGGTTGGCAGACTCGCCGGCAACGTGGGACGCCTCGACCAAAGAACTCATCGGCTGGTTTCGAGCCAACCGGGATCGGCTGCCGGTCGAGTTGTTTTGCTTGTGGCCGGGAGCGTGGGTGGTCGATGCCGCGAAGTTCTATCGGTCGCTCGACGCCGACATCGCATCGGGGCCGGACGGGCCACGGGGGCGGTATGGCGGGTTGGCTCACGACCTGAAATGTTTGCGGGCGGTGTTTCGGGATTGAAGATTCTCGGCCAGTCTGTACGATCTGCTACACTATGGCCGACAAACAACCGATGGCAGAAGCGTTGAAGCGAGCAATTGAGTCGAGCGGGCTGACGTTCAAAGCGTTGGAACGCGAAACAGGCGTCACTCGCCAAAGTCTGATGGCGTTTATGAAAGACGAACGGACGCTGCGGCTCGACATGGCCGACCGAGTGGCGAACTACTTCAAGCTGACCGTGGGGCCAGCATCGAAGCCGAAGCGAAAAGGGAAATGAGATGGGAACCATCTTTCGCAAACAGACAACGCGACCGCTGCCGGTTGGGGCCGACATCTTCACGAAAGGCGGACAACGCTTCGCTCGTTGGAAGGCCGGCAAGCGGACTCGCACGGCGAAGCTGACGACCGGGCGGGATGGTTCGGAGCGGATCGTCACGGAGTCGCCGACATGGCTGGCAAAGTATCGGGACGGGAGCGGGTATGTCTGCGAAGTCTCGACCGGCTGCCGCGATGAAGCGGCGGCGCGGAGTGTGCTCGGCGAGTTGGAGAAGCGGGCGGAGAAAGTTCGGTCGGGAATCATTTCGACCGCCGAAAACATGATGGCCGCGCATCAGCACACGCTGCTGACCGAGCACTTGGCCGAATTCATCGCCACGATGCAAGCGGCCGGACGGTCAGAGATTCACGTCAGCGGAACCGAGCGGCTGATTCAACGAGTCCTCGACGAATTGAACTTGCGCCGGCTGTCGGACATTCAAGCCGAAGCGGTCGAACGCTGGCTTGCTCAACAGGCAAAGGCACAACCGGACAAGACCGCGATGGGAGCGCGGACTCGCAATTCCTACTTGATCGCACTGCGGAGTTTCTGCAACTGGTGTGTCGAGCGGGATCGGCTGCCGTTCAATCCGCTGGCGAAACTCGACCGGGCCGACGAACGCTCTGACCGACG
>JBJXEX010000039.1:0-50719 GCA_046156195.1 Planctomycetaceae bacterium
AACGAAATCATCCGCTTCCCATAGCCATGCTTGCCCAACGGTGGATCCTTCGGCAGCCGCGGCGCGAATCCCTCAAGCACTCGCCGGTCCTGTTCCCACTGCCGTTGTTGCTCACGCAGTTCGTCAAAAACCGCTTGGTGCGCTTGTCGCTCGCGCTTCCTTTCGGATTCTTGATCGCGAATCTGTTTCTGAAGCTCCTCCACTCGCTGCTGAAGCCGCCGACACTTCTCGATCCAACGCTCACGACTGAGCCACAACCCGCACGCCAAAGCGGACCACCTGGACTTGACCGACTGACGAAAACCCTTCCATGATCCGGCCACTGTTGCGCTCCTTCGCATTGGACTCGTGATCCAAAACTACACACGAGGAGGCGCAACAGTTTTTTCATTTCTCCGCTACCCCAATTCCCCTAACTCCCGGAGTTTTCATCAGTCCAGGCTGACGCCACTCCGCTCGCCAGCTGTTTCATGGCAGCTTTGCGAAACCGATAATACAGCAATTCGCAAAAGACGATTGAAACGTGCAACTCAGCGACTGAGCGACAATCGCGTCGATCGTTCGGCGTGAAGGTCGCTCGTTCCGTCAATGATCTTGCGCAACTCGGCCCCACTCATGCGGAACGCGGCTTGGTGCGGACAGGCATAGACGCAACTCACTTCTTCGCTCGCTCCGACCACCTGACGACACAAGTCACAGGTCGTGGCCATTTGCTGGATCACGGCCTTATGGCAACCGGACTCAGGCGGATGTTCCCGCTGCACGTCAAAGCCGTGCATGTTGATGTTGCCGTACGGACAGTTTTTGGCGCACTGACCGCAGCCGATGCAGTGGTTGTCGATGACGATCTCCAGCGACCCTTTGCGGTGAATCGCATCCACCGGACAACCAACCAAGCAATAGGGGTCGTGGCACGAGCGACACGAACTGGCCACCAGGAATCTGTCGATCCGCTGTCCCTCACGGATCAAGCGCACGATACCGCCATGCGTGTCGCTACACGCCCGCGTACATTCGTCGCACCGAGTGCAACTCTCCAAATCCATGACCAACAAAGTCTGAGCGTTGAATAATCCCTGCTCGCAGAAACCGCCCATTGGCACACCGAAATCCCCCTTCGGATTCGTCGGCCGATTCTGCTCAAGATGGTCAAGACAGATTTGGACGAATCGCTTCTTGAGGTTCTCGTAGCGCAGAATCAATTCCTCAAAGTGCTCTCCGCGAATGCGCACCAATTCCACATCATCCAATGCGGTACATGTGGCGGTGCGACGCGCCACCAAGCTTTCGGGAACTTGCCGCTGAAGCAGATCTGGACTCTTTGACAACAAGGCGATTTCGCCGAAGTGGCGATTCGGTCCGATGTAATCCAAGACTCGTTCCTGACCATGCAAAGTCTGCGAGACTTTCACATAGCCGAGCCGGATCATGAAGAAGTGACCCACGAACTTATCGTCCTGATACACCGACTCTCCCTGCCGGAAGATGGTCTGGCCAGGATCGACTCGCAGCAACGCCACCTTATCTTTGAGGAACTCGACGCACTCATACCGTTCGTCCCGCGTCAGATCCTGGAAGAAGGGAATCGACCGCAAGTGATCCTGCAACGCTCGCTCGCGATAGACGCGGTCGAGCAGGTTGCGCGCAGCGGGATTCCGCTGCAGGACGTACAGGACATTCCTCCGAACCTCAAGAATTTCACCGTCACCCATCGCCACCACTGTGGCCGTGCGCGGATGATCGCTCATGCAAGTCATCTCGCCCAACAGGATGTGCTCCGGACTCCTCGTACTAACGAGCTTGCCAAAGTCCTCCGGATTTCTACTGACTCGCTCCGACTCGCCACCTCCACCGAACAGCTTGCCGAAGAAGCCTCGCAGGCCCGTGGCAGGCGCGCTGTCGGGACTCTTGCGCGGCGTGCCGATGTACACACCAAACTCACCCTTATTAAGGATAAAGGCGGTCGCACCGTAATCGCCCTGCCAACACAGCACATCCCCCTGTTTGACTTTTCGCCGAACCACTGACGCCGAATTCCATTGCAGGAACTTGTAAGGCACGCCAGCAAACAACGGCATCTTTTTCAACTCTTGCGGCGAGACAGCAGAGTACTCCGGCTTATCCGGATTCTCGGCGAGATCCCGCCACCATTCAGAGACCACCGGCTTGCGGAACGTCAACGCGTCGGTCGGGCACGACACCATGCACTCGCCGCACGAAACGCAACTTGAATCCTCCATCGGATCATTCAGATCGAAAGCGATCCGCGCCGTATAACCTTTTCCAGCGCGACCAACGACAAAGTTCTTCTTGATCTCATCGCAGGCCCGAATACAGCGGTTACAAAGCACGCATGAGTTGTGATCCACGCTGATCAGCAACGACGAGTTATCTTTACCACGGTCAACAGGGTTGCGGGACGTGAAACGAGTCCGGTCGGCTGACACGCGTCGAACGAGAGACTCCAATTCATTCGGCGTGTCCGAATCACGAGACGCCTCCGAGCGAAGATGGTCTGAGGCAAGTAACTCCGTCAAAACCTTGACGCTCTGCTGCACCCGTTTGCGAGCATCCGGGTCGGGCGACTCCAGGGTATGCACCTCCATGTCCGGCTCAGCTCGATGGGCACAGGCCGGCAGGAGCTTACCCCCCTTTTGCTTCTTGCCGCGGGTCGTCCGAATCACCTCCACGACACAAATGCGGCACACGCCCGCCGGATTCATGTGCTCTTGATGGCACAGAATGGGGATCGGATTGACATCGCCCGGCTCTTTGACGAACAGCTTGGCGGCCGCGTCGAAGATCGTCGTGCTCCGCGGGATGGTCTTACCATCCTGATCGAGGACGATGTTGCCCTGGGAATCGGTCGTCGGAACGGCCTTCTTGACGGTAATGGTCTGACCGTCGATCGTAAGCATCACGTCTTTGTCATAGTCTTTTTCCGTGGCTGAAACCACACGGATCAACTGACCGTCGACGTCGCGTGAAAACAGACCCTCCGCTTCCCAAAGCTGCGAGGTTGCGTCGAGATAAACATTATCGGCCATTGTTGAGATACCTTTCCACGTCCGCGGGGAAATACTCCAGCACAGAAGTCAGCGGATTCGGTGCGACGGTGCCCAGTCCACAGATCGCCGTCAGCACCATCGTCTCGGCCAATTCCTTGATGTTGTGACGCTCGTTTTTCAGAGACTCGGCCGTGTGCCGGTGCTCATACACGTCGGTCGCGATCTCAACGAGCTTTTGTGATCCAATTCGGCAGGGAACACATTTGCCACACGACTCATTGCGATAGAACTTCTGACAGGCCAATGCCTGTTCGACGAGGTCGGCCTTGTCCCCGTAAACCACCATTCCGCCACCGAGCATCAACCCCATTTCGCGGAAGACGGGCGTGTCCAACTCCAGATCCAAGATATCGAAATGAGTCATGTCAGGTGGCAGCTTGTCTTTCACAAACCGCTGGGACAAATTTCCGACGGGCAACTTCGCCGGCAAGAATCCACCCGACGGTCCCGAAGGAGCGAACGCCTTCAGAGCTTGGCCATCCCGCATCCCACCGCAGTAGTCGTTGATAAACTGCCGCAAGGTAATTCCGCTGGGAACCTCGTAGGCCCCCGGACGATTGAGGTCGCCGCTAATCGAAAAGAACCTCCGTCCCTTGCCCGAACCAGTCCCTTGCGAAAAGTACCACTTCCCATCCTCCTTAGTGACGCACGCTGGAACCCAGGCCATGGTCTCCACATTGTTGAGCAGCGTCGGCTTGTCCCACAGTCCGTTCGTCTGCAGCTCGGGAGGACGATTTCGCGGCTCAGCACGCTTATCTTCCATCGCTTCGATAAGTGCTGTCTGTTCGCCGCAGATGTAGCCGCCAGGGCTGACGAACACCTCGACTGGAAACGAGATCCCTGAGCCGAGGATATTTTCACCACAGAATCCGAGTTTCTCCGCCTCTTTGATTGCCTTCTCGGTTGCCTCGATCTGCTCTTCGTATTCGTGCCGGATGTAGATGTAGCCGCGCGTCGCTCCGCACACCAATCCGCCGAGGATCACCCCCTCAAGGACGAGATACGGCGTCCGCAAGAGCAGTTCCCGGTCCTTAAATGTTCCAGGCTCGCTTTCGTCACCATTTACGACCACATATTTTTCGTCACCGGTGGCTTCGAGCACTTCGGACCATTTCTTAAACGTCCTACCGCCGGCCCCTCCCATGCCGATCAAGCCCGCAGTCTCCAGTGCCTTGAGAACTCGCTTCCGCTCCGCATCACGATCGGTGCTGTCGATAAAAGCCCGAACCGTGGCGTACTTCGGTTGGCCGCCGTAAATGTCGATCTCCCATTTGGACGACTCATCGGGAAACGACGCATCGGTGTTTGGCGGAGGAGGTGAGCCAGCCAAGGTTTGCTGGGCGATCGCATAAAACTCTTCGGCCGATTTCTGAACGTAATTTCGATGTTCATGGCCGGTCACGACATATGCGGCTGGTGCCCGATCACAACGCCCCAAACAGGAAACTCCATCGACGTGGAAATCCTTCGGATCAAGCCCCTTCTCAAGCGTTTGCAAACGCTTGATGACATCGGCCGATCCGCGAAGATGGCAAGCCATATCGCGACAGACTTTCACCTCGACTCTGGGGGGCGCAGTGCGCCGAAAGTGGGGGAAAAAGCTGGCCACTTCGTGCAACCGATAAAGTGCCGTTCCAGTACGCTCGCTCAACGATCGCAACTCACTGGTCGGCAGAAAACCGAATCGGTGCTGAATCTCTTGTAATGCTTGAACAATCATTGGGAGCTACCCCTCCAGTGTCGCCAGTTGTTGGAGCAGTTGATCGACAGCCTGCTGGAACGCTTCGCCAGTTGGGTCGAATTGATGTGGAGACTCAAGTTGTCCCCGAAGTTTCTCCAGCGTGGCTTCGCATTCCCGCAATGCTTGGTCGCGTTGTGTTCTCTTGACCTGATCCACCGCTGGCTGGATTGCAGCAGCCTCCTCCTGCAACGCTCGGTGCCAAGCAGTGGCTGCTAAAAACCATTGTGCCACTTCGTCCCAGTCACGCCGAGAAGCAGGACGCGCGGCCACGCTCTTCGATAAGATTTGAACCCTGTTTTGGCCATTAGCGGGTGGCTTTAGATTCTGACGCAACAGGCTAGTCAGCGGCTTTACCTTCTTGGAATCGGGCTGAACCGTATTCATCTCCTTGCCCAACGCGATCCATGTCGGTTCATCGTTTGCCGCACCGGCATCTGCCGTCAGCAAGTACCGCCGAGCCATCGGAGGATACCACGTCCCCCAGACGAACGAGCCGATCGGCGACTGACGGCTTAACGGTGGATCTCGATCAAACAGTTTCTGTCGAAAACTCGGCCACCGCAGATCGTGATGGCAGGAATAACAACTAATCTCAGAGAACTCCGGCCATACATTCGCCACCGCTCGCGACTCAAGCAGATCAAGGGCAGCGTTCGCCGCGACGAATTGTCCTGTCACCCACGACTCGGCCGCAAAATTGCCCGGTGTCTTTTTGGGGTCACTTGGCTCGCGAATACGCTGCCGATCCTTTTCCACATCCCAATGTGCGGGCAAAACCGACAGATAGGCTGAAAACTCAAAATTCAAACGCGGATGGCCCGCTGCAATGAGATCATGGTCCACGTCTCGCCGCGGCTGACCTTCGTGTATCGGCGATCCCACATGGCAACCCACGCATACCTCCGCTCGCGGAACCAAGACCTTTGTGTTAGTCATAGCCGTACTGCTCTTGCCGAGTCTGCCCGCATGCGTATTGCCGAGCCACTCACCCGCAACGCCATGACAAGAGGAACAGCTCACGCCGTCCTCTGCGAATCCGTCCTTCGAAGCTAGATTTTTGGTGACGGTCGAATGCTGGCTCTTGGTGACAGTCGCATGGCAAGCCAAGCAGCGTTGTTCGAGAAACGCCTGGTACTGCACGTCTTTGTTGAGATCACTCTCCGATGCCACGAAGTCTACACGGGTTAGCCGCGCTACAATCTTCCTTGAACGGTCACTTAGCAGAGCGGCATACGCATCGGCGTGAGGGTCCTTCGTCGCCCATACTGTGTAGGAACTATTCCATTCCTTTCCTTTCACCCCCGCCGGTCCACCGTGACACGCTGAAGCGGTGCAGGAATTCATTCCTAGCGAAAGGTGCGATTCAGAGCGGCTCAAAGAAGGCTCGGCAGAGGGAGCCAAGACCGTCGCCAACAAGAACACGAAGGTCATCGTCATGGCTTCGCCTCCGGCTTCGGCTTCGCACGGGCCTGGACATGATCGGCACCGTGATAACGATGACACTCAACGCAATCGAACCGGGCACCACCTCGCTTGCCGTCTGAGCTGAGCGGGCTATGACATTCGATGCACTTGTCTCGATTCACGATCATCACCACATCGTGGGTATCGATGGCGACGCCGTCGCGGGCATCCTTTGATTCGCCAGAATCCTTGGCAGGGTATGCTTGTTCGTGGCATTTACGGCAGTCCCATTTCCGATGAGCCGCATGGTCAAATCGAGCATGTTGCAACCATTTCTTGGGAATCTCAGCGGGCAAGACGGGCTTCAATACCGGCTCACTTCCAGGCTCCGGTTTTTGATGACAGTGCCCACACACAGTCGTGAGGTGCTTCTCGGCTTCACTCGCCTTTTTGTCAACCCAAACCTTTGCCTTTTCAGATTCCGGTTCGGGTACGTTGCCCATGACCGGGTGCCGTGCAATTTTCTTCTCCATGACTCCAGGGTTTTGCTCCACATACTCACGCAAATAAGCACTGCGTAGAAACTCGCGAACGGCCACAGGAGAGAGGCCGTGAGGCACAACTTTCTTTGCGTTCGTGCCTGGCTCAAACTCCAAGGCATGACAAGCGCGGCAATTCTCTTCAAAGGTGACCGGCCGCATGTATTGACCAGTCGGATCGGGTTGGTGACACGAAGCACAATCCAGTTGAACCAAATCGGTCTCCGACTGCTTATCTACTCTCAACCGCACACGATCCTCTTGACTCAACTCCGCTACAGTCATGGAGACCTTTTTGTCGTCCGGGCTAAATTTCAGCCCCGCCGCCAGATGATGGCCGTGCGTAAACCTGATTGTTCCCGGATCTTTCTTCTCCAACGATCTGAAGGTCGGGTGAACAAGATCAAAGCGGGTAACATTCCCGTAAGCTTGAGGATTCGCCACCACCAAGTGAGCGTTGAGGTCGTCGTGGCACTTGGTGCAAGTTGCGTCATCCATGCGCAACAGAGACGCGAGCCGGCCATCGTGTTCTTGATGGCAACTCGCACAGCTCGGCACTTCATCCGGGATCTGCCGAAAATGATGCACGGGGCCAGGATGACAGGCTTCGCATTTTTGATCCGCGAGATGCTCCCACTTGCCGGGCTTATTCGGCAGCGGGGACCATGCATTCAATAAAGAAGCCGCCCATGTGCCGTCTTGAATTGGAGCAAAATCCACATGACAGGCCTCGCACTTGTTTTCCCAAGTGGCATGAACCGACGCGACAGGGCCATGCGAGAACGGCGCATTCTTTTGCTCCGTGGCCATCAGGCCCCAACCCAACCAGACAGCCAACGTAAGCACCACCGCAATCAGCGTGAGGGCCGTCTTCTTGCGACTCAATTCGTCCCGGCGATGGTGATAGCCGTGAAAAATCCGAGTCGCGCGTTGTTTGCCAGTAACACTAGGTCGGGGTTTCGCGTCCATAGGTAATCCACTTCGTCGTGTGTATTGCCTTCTGAAGCCTTCCAACCGTTCGGGAAAGCCACCTTCATTCAATCACGCCAGTTACCAGAACTTGATCGCGACGTAGGCATGATAAAACATCATCAAGAGCAGCGCGATTGAAAGCGGCAGATGCACCCAGAGCCAACTATGGAGCCACCAATGCAGTTTTGATTGCAAATCAAACTGCCGACGCTGTTCACAACACTCCTCAATTGCCGTGACGACGCCGTGAGTGCCAGGATCCAGCGTTGTGCGAAGCAGCTGGAAATACTCAGCCGACTGACGACGGTTGACCAACGGAGACTTGGAGCGTGAACCAGACTCAAGGTATGGCTTAATCGTGTTGTCGAACTTTTCGCGCAACGCCTCCGAGTTTGGCACAGGCACCAGCGGCACTTGCGTCCGCAGCAAATAGCCCGGAACTTGCTCGATTCGACGGGCGGCCCCAATCACAACTTTCTGCCCAACATTCAGGACTTCCTTCGGCGGCGGCTCATACCCGGTCGTGTGCTTCAACTCTTCTTTGGCCGAACCACAAGTCGCGAACACCAAACTCTCGGCATCCTTGACTGCGATTTGCGTGGCGTGCTCGATCTCTGAGAAGATTGTTTCGTAGGGGGTATCCACGAGCATCCGGCGGGGCAAGAACTGCTGCATCGCCAAACCAAAAATACCACTGGCAATGACGGCGATAAAAAACAGAGAGAGAGTCGTACTCAACCAGCCACCCCACTCGAACCCGGTATGGAGCAGAATCAGCGGGACGGTCAACAACCCCAACCAGATATGAGCCTTCATCCAAGCGCGAGCACTTCCCCAGCGACGCGAGCGAAACATCTTCCTGGGCCACAAGAGGCACTCAAAGAAAATGATACCGCCGCCGAGAATTCCGAAGAGCAAACCGGGCGGACTACTGCCGCCAGGCCAACTCGACGAGCCGCGACTCGAGAGCAAGAAGAAAATCACCGCTGCCGCTGTGCCGGCAAGGAATGTGGCAAACCACGCGCGGTGCATCGCGAAATGTCGGCGAAGAAAAAGCATGATGTGAATCAAGTGGTGTGAGAGGGAATGGCGGCTTGTGCCAAGCGACGAACACACAACTAGCGGGGAGATCTATAACCGGAAGCTCGAAAGAGAACAACCATTCCACGAAGAGATTCCAACGATCTTTCTTGGGGGAGAGAATTCCAATCGAAATGAGACGCACGACCCAAAAAAAGATGAAGAGATGGAACTGAGACGAATCGAATCGGAGTCGTGTTTGAAGAAGTCCGCCGCGGCAAAATCAATGGGTGCTTCTCGCTGATGTGAGCGGCACAATTCACGGGCTTCGTTCGACTGTCAAAAAGAAGAGGGCACAAAGTCGAATCACTTCCACGATAGCCGAAAGCTAGAAAACGAAGGTCGTCCATTCTTTTTGGCTCTTGGGCTTTCTGGTTCTTGGACAATGAGCCGTCACCGCGTTTTGAAATTTGCGAACCGGCGTTCCAGCGCTGGGCCGATTTCTTGTTCGCCGCACTCGTGACAGAGCGTGAGGAGTTCGCGCAGGATCGACGGTGTCACCAGCTCGACAGCCGGTTGCTGGCGGAGTTGTCGGCGGATCTCATGGGCTTGCTCGCGGTATTGGGTGAGCCGCTGGACTTCGTCGATGTTTTGCCGACGGCGTTCGACAATCGCCAGCCGATTCATCGTGCTCCAATCTAGTGCATGCAATTCGAGACCGCGCCGATACGCGGTGGCCGCCTCGTCGAGTTCGTTGTTGGATTCGTGAATCCAGCCTTTGATGCGCCAAAATCGGCTGTCTTGTGCGGCGGCTGGCGGAGCCTGCGCCAACAAATTGGCGGCAGCGTGCGGATCGTTCGCGGTGAGCCGTTCGAGGGCCTTGTGCGCCAGCAGTTCGAGGTTGTGTGGAAAGCGTTGCAACAGCTCATCGACCAGTTCCAACTTGGAGCGTCCGTCGGCGTTCAGCGGTTGATCGTCGTTCGATGAGGCGGCTGGCGAACCGCTCGACGCCGTTTCCGAATCCGTGAGGTGCAGCACGCGGGCGACCAGAAACATTTCTTCATCGCGATTCGCCTCCAGCCAGTGCGCGTTGAGCTGGACTGCGGTGCTCGATCGCAGAGTATCGGCCAGAAAAAAATAGACATACGCCTCGCGCGGTTCCTGCTGAGCAGCGATCGCCGCGAGAATTTGCTGGAGTAGCTTTTCCCGTTGCAGCGTCATCGCGTGGAACCAGATCAATTGCTGATGCGCCCCGGCGGCTCGCGGATCAATTCGCAGGATTCGCTCGCAGGCATCCCGCCCTTTCAGCGGATCGTTAAGGTGCGTGAAGGCGATCTTCGAGACTTCGATCAGCGACGGGATCGCTTGCGGGTCGGTATCGGAAACTCGCCAGAAGGAATCGGCAGCGGCGGGCCAATCGTGCTGAGCGTTGGCCGCTTTGGCTCGAAACTGCCACGCCTCGGCATTCTGCGAGTCCCAGGCAATCCAACTGTCGGCGAGCTTCCGCAGCTCATTCCATTTTCGGCGTTCGCTGGCGGCTCGGCATTGCGCGGCCAAATCGGATCGCTGAAGATTTCGCCAGACGCCGATGATCAACGGGACCATCACAAGCGCCAGAGCGCCGGCGACCAATAAGATGACGAAGACGAAGATGCGTCGCGGGAGTGTCATGCGATTTCAACGTCCCTCGGAATGACCGGGGACCGGCTGTCCTTCCATCACTTGCCAGATTCGATCTGCGGGGAGGTCGCGCAGCGTTTGTTGCGAACCGGAGGGCCAATGGATGGTGATCGTATCAAGGGTTGCGATCTCGCCCAGTCCCCAATGGATGCGCGGGTCGCTCGACGAGAGATAACTGGAGGCTGGCGACACCTCCGCCAACCAAATGCGATCACCGCTCCTTCCGACCACGCGAGCACCATACGCAAAGAGGTTGGGAGCTTTGCCACGCAAGTCGAGCTTCAACCAATGATGTGGCGATGCGGACTTGTTCTCGACCATCATGGCCGGTCCCTCGAAATCGACAGCCAGCAGATCCATTCGCCCATCGTTGTTGAAGTCCGCAGTCGCCGAGCCGCGACCGATCATCGTGCGTTGCAGGTCGGCTCCCAGTTGCGGCTTGATGTCGATGAACTTGCGACCGCGAGCGTTCCAAAACAGAGACAGCGGCTGCCGGAACGGAACGCTTGGTCCATGAATGTCCGCCGAGTTGTCGTAGACGTGGCCGTTGACGAAAAACAGATCGGACCAGCCGTCGTTCTCGAAGTCGATCCACTTCGCGCCGAATCCCATTTGACTCTTGGTTTGCTGAGCCAAATCGGTCGGCTTCGCGGCATCCATGAAGAGTCGCTGCCCCAGACCCTGAAACAGCACGAACGAGTCGCCATGCCAATTGGTGACGGCGAGATCGAGCATTCCATCGCGGTTGAAATCGGCCCAATCCGCGCCCATCGCCGAGACCGCCGCGCCGCTGTCGGATGTTGCCACACCGGCCACCGACGCGATGTTGTCGAATTGAAAATCGCCGCGGTTGTGCAACAGGTCGGCGACCACACCGTCGTTGCCGACATAAAAATCCATGCGGCCGTCTTCGTCCAGATCCGAGAAGGCCAGGACCAATCCGACGCCGTGAGTTTGCTGCATTCCCTGATCGGCGGGGATCAGCTCGAACTTTCCCGAGCCGGTGTTTCGCCAGATTTGTCCACGTTCGGGAGGATAGGTCCGCGGCGCGCACCCCGAGCGGACTCCGGGAGCGTACTCGCAATACTTCTTGGAATCGGGGCCGTAGACGACGTAGTTCAAGATCACCAAATCGAGCCAGGCATCGCCGTCGAGATCCATGAATCCCGCGCTGGCTCCCCAGTGATCCTGGTTGGTGGGATCGAGACCCGCTGCGACCGTCGTGTTCTCGAACCGAAGCCCTCCCACATTCTGAAACAGAGCGAGTTGGTGATAGCCGGTGAGCAGCACATCGAGCCGACCGTCTCCGTTGAAGTCCCCAATCGCGCAGCCGGTCCAATGTCCGGTGATCCCGGCGAGACCGCTCGTGGCCGTGACCTCTTCAAACCGGCCGTCCCCCAAATTGTGAAACAGACCCGGAGACGGACTGCCGACCAACAACACATCTTGCCAGCCGTCGTTGTCCGCATCGAACGCGGCGCACCCGCTGCCGAACGCATCGAGTGCCGTCATCGGACGAGGCTGCTCAGGCCAAGTGAAACGGAGTCCGCGTTCCGTCGCGACATCGGCAAACGACAGGTTCATTGGAGCGGACACCGAGTTCGCGGAAACGGCCTCGGTCTTCGGAACGGACAATGCCGGCGATTTCGGTGGCGGGGCGAGTTGTTCGACCGGCTGTTGATCGGGGACCGGTTTTTCGTTTCCTCCGCCGCAACCCAGAGCGAGGCACGCCGTCAGGAGCAAGGACATTCGCATTTCGTTTCTCAAGGTGAAGAGTGAGGTGAGGGCGGATCGGCGTTCGGCAACCTCCGTTGCAGTTTCAGGAACATCTGCCGATGCCGCGTGGCTTCCGCCGAGTTGCCCGTCTGCCGGTACGCGCGAGCCAACCAGTCGTGAATGGGAATCAGTGTCGGATTCAATTCCAAAGCACGCTCGCCGGAGGCCACGCTTTTCTGCCAGTCGCCGAGCGTTCCAAGCACGCCAGCCAAGCGACCGTGCATGTGACCGTGCCACGGATTCACTTCGATGAATCGCTCCAAATAGTCGCGAGCCGGTCTGAGCCGTTTTTGGTCGAACGTCAGCAGTGCCAGATGTTGCAACACGGCTTCATGGCGAGGATTCACTTTGAGTGCCTCCATCCACCATCGTTCGGCGTCGATCGCTCGTCCCTGAATTTGGCAGGCGGCTCCGAGGTTTTCCAAGACATCGACGTCATCGGGCTGAGCTTGATACGCGCTCATCAACAATTGCTCGGCGCGTCGCGCATCCGCTGTTGTCGGAGTCTGACTATCGACGCCTCCCAACAGCAGGAAAGCTCGTGCTCGATCAAGCTCCCGTTTCGGAAGGCGTTGATCGGCACCGCCGAACACGGCGAACTCGACTTTGTTCGACGCGGATGTTTTGTCGGCGTCCGATTCCGTCGGCGGATGCCTCAAGATGCGATGATCGGAGAACGACACATGCAAGATATTGCCGACATGCAGAGCCGCCGGCATGTGACACGCGATGCACGAATCCGCCGGCTCGCGTGCGAGTCGCTCGCTGGACGGAATTCCGCAGCCGCGAGTCTCATGGCAAGCCAAGCACTTCGCGCGGTAATACTCGACTCGTGATTCCGCGGAGGGAAGTTGATGCGGATCGTGACAGGACGTGCAACCGAGCCGTCCCGCGCTTTTCTGGAAGCAGACGCTGATTTCCATTTGCTCGACCTGGCTGAGCGCGTTGGCCGATTTGCCCGCCGCTTCGGGCGGCGTCACGAAGACGATGCGGTTCTCTTCCAACAGTTGTCCCGGCCGAAAGTCGAAGACCCTCTGACCGCTGCGAACGACGGTGGCCTTGCCGTGTAAATGGCATTCGGCACAGATGGCATTCCGGCGAGACGCATCGAGCCGGGCGGGATTCACGATCCGCGCGTTGGCGACGGACTCCGACAATCCCGCTTCGTGAGCAGCCGCATGTTCTCGACCGGGACCGTGGCATCGTTCGCAGCCGATGGAGTGCTCGACAACGACGGGCGTCAGATACTTGTCTGTCGCCGAGCGGTCAACCGCCAAGCGACCGACATGGCAGTTGATGCAGCCCTCCGTGATTCGGCGTTCGAATCGCTTGTGATTGTTGGGGGGATAACCGGGAGACAATCCCCACTCGTGCTGGGGAGAGAACCAAGCGACCGGCGATTTGAAGAGCATTCCGTCATGCTCGATGAGATACGCTCGGCCGCGCTTGCCGGAACCCATCGCGTAACGGACCTCCTCCGCTTGATCGAACACTTCGGAGCCGTCGTCGTCCAACAACACTTCGTGATGACGTACCGCTTCGCCCGTCCGTTCGATCCGATAGCAGCGTGCTCCCGGCGGCGAGAATTCCGTGACCTCGAAGTTCTCGATCTCACTCGCCTGATGAGCGAATGCCAGCGAACGTCCCATCGGATGCTGGCGATACGCTTCCGCGATCTCACTGTGACAGTTTCCGCACGCCGCGCTTCCCAGAAACTCGCGATCCTCCGACGTGGGTTGTTGACGTTGGTCGGACGTCGCGGGCTTGGACGCGATGTCCGTCGGAGTTCGTTCGCGGCGCAGAATGACAAAACCAAGCAGCAGGAGACCGAGTGCTCCACACACACCTCCAAGCCCGCGCCAGAACAGTTTGCCACTCGCCATGACCATCCTCAGTCGGCCGTTGAAACTGACCTTGTCATCACGGTCGAACGATATCCCAGAGACATCGAAAGCGTCAGGGAAGAGATAGCGTCCCGGACTCGGCGAGGCGGCGTCAGTCCGTAGCAGGAACATTCCAGCGATGTTTGCAACCTCGGTGGGGAGCTGTCGGGATCAGCGAGAAGTGCCAAAGAAATGGGACAATGACGCGGGGCAAAATCTTCTGGCCAAACAAAGATTTCCAACGATCGCCACTCACACACCCTCGAACGCGAAGAACGTGGCGAAGGCTTCGTTGATGCTTTCGAGGGATGCGGTATCCAGGATGTCGCCCGATTCTTTGGCTCCATTACCGCCGCGAGCCGCGCTTCCTCGGCCGCCGAGTCCCACGTCGTTGCCGGAATCGCCGACGACCGAATCGGATCCCAATCCGCCGATCAGAATGTCGTCGTCAGCGCCGCCTCGGAGCGTGTCGTTGCCCGCTCCGCCGATGATCGTGTCGTCGCCGGCTCCCCCTAGCAGGCTGTTGGCCAAAGTGCTGCCGAGGATCGCATCGTCTCCCGCGCCACCGGTTCCGTTCTCGAAGTTCGGCGCGAGCTTCGTCGTCCCCGTCGCGGAGGTTCTCACGATGCGATGAGCGTGCGTCGCCAGCGCGGTCTCGCTGGTGAGCTTCACCACCACGGCGGTGGTCAAAGCACTGAAGTCCAACACGTCGGCCGTTCCTTCGACCGTGCCCGATAATTCGGTGAGCGTGTCGGTCTCATCGGTCGCGTCGGCGGCGAGGTCGGCGAAGCGATAAGTGTCGCTCCCTTTGCCTCCGCTAAGCATGTCGTTGCCGGCTCCGCCGATGAGCGTGTCGATCTCCGCGCCGGCTTGAGCGAGATCGTTCCCCTCGCCGCCATCGAATTGGACGCCAAAAGTGCCGACGGTGATGGCTCGGCCGTCCAACACATCGTTGCCGTTGTGGCCGTTGAACAGGATGCGGCCTTTGAAGCGGTGGCTCGCCGCCGTGCCCGCCGTGTTCAACGTCTGATCGAGCAACAGCGTGTCGGCCGCGCTGCCGCCGTTGATCTCCACCGTGGCGATGTCTTCGATCGCGATCACGGCAGGCAGCGCCGGCGTGGTTGGTGGAATCAAATTCGTGGTCCCTTGCCGAACGACCAGATTGTTGGCCTCTCTGGCAACCCTGACCGAGTTGATCGAGTCACCCAGCGTGATGGCCGGAAGATCGAACGACTGGTCCTGCACGTTGATGGTGATGATGCCGGTGGCCGAAGCGTTCTGAGGATCGATGGCTCGCACGGTCAGTCGGTGGACGCCGAGCGTTTCGAAGTCGATTCTCGTGAAGTCTCGGACGGTGATCTGCCCGGTGGTCCGATCAATGGCGAACGTGTTGTTGACCAACGGCACGAACTCAAACGCGGGCGTGTCGGACGGATCGGCATCCGTGGCGGTTACGGTCCCGACCACAAATCCATTCGTCGTGTATTCCGGCACGCTCAACGTGGCGATGGTCACGACCGGCGCGTCGTTGATCGGTCGCACGGTCAGCACAAAGGTGTCGGTCGCGGTCGTCAGGTTCGAGTCGGTGACGGTCACGGTGATCATCGTCGAGCCGAATTGATTGGCGAGCGGCCTCAACAGAATCGTGCGGTTGCCCAAGCTGCCGCCGAGCACGATGTTCGTGGCAGTGTTGGGGACCAAGCCGATGTTCGACGACGTGGCCGTTACCGTCAGCGCGCTCAAGCTCGTCAGCCGGTCTTCCGCATCGTCGATCCTGAATGCGATCGCTGCCGAGGATCGGTCTTCGTCGATGGCCACGTCGGCGATGTTCGCAATCGTCGGCAGGTCGTTGAGCGGCGTGACCGTGATGCTTAGGGTCTCGGTGAGCGAATTCACATTCGGAAGCGATGCCGAACCGTTGTCGGTCACGGAGAATCTCAGATCGCCCGTCCCGAACAGATTGGCGACGGTTCGGTACTGCAAGCCTTGAAGTTCCGCTGCGGTGACGAGGCCATTCAGGTTCACCCGCGTCGTGCCATCGGGTTTGAAGAGCGTCACGAAATTCGGAATGGCCGTGATCCTGAAAGTCAGCCTCTGAGCCACGGCCGGAGTTGGCGGCGCGATTTCATCGGTGGCCGTGGCGGGTCCAGCAGCGTAGGTCAGACTGTTCAAGCCCAGCGACGCGGCCGCGCCGGTCGCGCTGTCTTCCAGCACATTGATCGCGGTCAGCATCCCGGCCGTCCGCACCGGAGCGTCGTTGATCGGCCTGATCGTGATGGCCACCGTCTTGTTGGCGGTCAGAGTTCCGCCTGTCCCGGTCGCACCCAAATCCGAAACCGTCGCCGTCAGCGTGTCGTTGCCGCTCACGTTCAGGTTCGGCAAGTAAGTCAGCGTTCTCAAGGCGTTGTTGACGTCAGTCTGGCTACCTTGAATGCGCAGGGTCGCGCTGCCGTTGGTCGTGCTGTTTTGGAACGTCAACCCGGTCACGGTGCCGAGCGTGAGCTGACCACGAGTGACAGCCAAGTTCACATCCAGCGTCGTGGCTTCCAGGTCCGCCACCGTGATGGCGGGGATCAGCTTGGCGGTGTCCTCGTTCGTCGTTTGAGCGGCAGGCACTGTGATGGTCGGCGCGTCGTTCACGGGAGTGACGTTGATGCGGAAGGTTTGCTCGGCGCTGCGATTCGCGCCGCCGTTGGCCGTGCCGCCGTTGTCCTCCAGGCGAATGGTGATGTCCGCGAACCCACTCGCGTTCGCGGCGGTCGCGTAGGTCAACACGCCGGTCGTCGAATTCGCGGGTGACGAAATCGCCGGCAGCGTTCGGAACAGTGCGGGATTCGTGTTGCCTGTCACCACGAAGGTCAGTGCCTGAGCGGCTTCATTCGCCGCGCCGCGGGAGAGGTTCGTAGCCCAGCCGGTGACGGTCTGCATTCCGACAGCGTCTTCGATCACGATTTGATCCGGCCCCTTGCTGAAGGTCGGCGCGTCGTTCACGGGGGTCACGGTGATTGTGAAATTCATCGCCGCGCTGGTGTCGCTCACGCCATCCACCGTGCCGCCGTCGTCCCTGAGAACGAGAGTGATCGTCGCGGTCCCCGTCGCATTGATGGCGGGTGTGTAGGTCAGCACTCCGGTCGGAGAGACCGCCGGCGGGACTGCAAACAACGACGTGTTCGTGTTGCTCGTGACCTCGAACTGAACCTGTTGGCCAACGTCTCCCGCACCAGCACTGATGGCGGTCGCCCAATTCACGGACGTCGCCGCCTCTTCCAACACGGTCTGATTCGGTCCCTTGGTGAAGGTCGGAGCTTTATTGACCGGGTCGTCATCAGTGATCGTGGCGGTGACTTGCTGAGTGCCAGACTCCGTGCCGTTGGTCACACTGGTGATCTCGACGAAGACTGTCTCATTGATTTCATGGCGAGCGTTCTGCACGGCGGTCAGCGTGGCGGTGCCAGTCATGCTGCCGGCCGCGATCACGATCTGCGTGGCGGTGCGGGTGTAGTCGTCGGTGAGCGTGGCCGTGCCGCCAAAGCCAAGCGCGACGGTGACGTCGAGGCTCGATGCCGCGGACAACGTCGCGGTGAGCACCGATTGTCCCGCGTTCTCTCCGATCGTCGCCGGGTTGACGGTCAAGGTGACAGTCGGCGGCGCGTCGTCGTCGTTGATCGTGGCGGTGACTTGTTGCGTGCCGGACTCGATGCCGTTGGTCACGTCGGTGATGTCGATCACGATCGTCTCGTTGGCTTCGTCACGAGTGTCTTGAACGGCAGTGAGCGTGACGGTGCCGGTCATGTTGCCGGCGGCGATCACGATCTGCGTGGCCGAGCGGGTGTAGTCGCTGACGTTCGTGGCGGTTCCGCTGAATCCCAGAACAATCGTCACAGCCAAGTCTGAAGCGGCCGAAAGCGTCGCGGTGACGGTGCGGGTTCCGGCCGCTTCCGCCAGTGTTGCCGACGAGAGGCTCAGCGTGACGCTCGGCGGCGATACCTCTCCGGGCGGAGTCAGCACCCACAATTCTCTGCCATTCGTCCCATCATCAGCGGTGAAGAACAAGAGGCCGTTCGCGCTCGTCAATTGAGTCGGCCCCAAACTGAATTCATCCGGTTCGACATCGCTGACGAGCATCGTTCCGGCCGTCGTGCCATCGCTGGTCCACAACGCTGGTCCCGTCGTGCCGTCATCGGCGGTGAAATACAGCCGGCCGTTGACGTTCGTCAGGTTTTCGGCAAACGAGTCGTTCCCTTCGAGTGACAGCGGCCGAATATCCTTGAGCAACTCCGTCCCCTCCGTCGTCCCGTCGCTGATAAACAGTTCGTATCCCGCCTCCGCGTCCTCACCGATGAAGAACAAAGTGTCGTTGACGACCGTCAGAAACTCAGGACCGAAACTGATGAATCCAACCGAGACTTCTTTGACGAGGACAGTCCCTTCCTCGGTGCCGTCGCTCTTCCACAATTGGTGTCCAATCAGCCCACCGTCGGCCGAGAAGAACAGAGTGCCGTTGAAGTTCACCAGACCTCGCGGCTCGGACGAACGTGGCACTGTCCCCCCCGGAAAGAAGGTCGGGTCGATGTCTCTGACAAGCACCGTTCCCTCGGACGTGCCATCGCTCTTCCACAGCTCGCGCGAGTGCTCGGCGTCGGTCGCGGTGAAGAACAGCGTGCCGTCCACATTCGTCAGATCGGAAGGGCCGGAATCGAAAACGTCCGTGGCGATGTCTCGCAGCATCGAGACGGCACCGGTTATCGGATCGACTTTCCAAAGCTCCAGGCCGTGGACTTGATCGTTGGCGACAAAGAACAACGTGCCGTTGACGTTCGTCAAAGACTGCGGCAGAGAATTCGCATCGTCGGGAGCGATGTCCGTGACTCGCCCGGTTCCCTCGGGAGTGCCGTCGCTTTCCCACAATTCCACGCCGAATTCGTCGATGGCGGAGAAGTAAAGCGTGCTGCCGACCGCGGTCAGTTCGCTAATCGACGAGATGTTGCCATCCAGCCCCGGCGTGATGTCTTTGACCAGCACCGTCCCTTCGGCGGTCCCGTCGCTCTTCCAGAGTTCGAACCCGTGGAGGTCGTCGGCGGCGACGAAGAACAGCGTGCCATTCACGTTCGTCAGATGTTGCGGCGACGATCCGATGGGATTGCTGAAAGGATCGGTGCTGATGTCGGCCACGAGCACCGTTCCCTCGACTGTCCCATCGCTTTTCCAGAGTTCGCGAAGATGCACGAAATCAAAGGCCGAGAAGAACAGCGTGCCATCGACATCGACCAGATTGTCAGGGAACGATCCGATCCCAAATTCGGGATTGATATCGATCAATTGCAACCCGACGCCCTGCGGCGAATCGTCGTCGGCGATGAGGACGAGGACGTGTTGCGGCTCCAACTCTGTGGCGTTGGCCAAGCCGCTAATCTCCACGTCGATCAACTCGCTCACCTCGTCGTCCTCGTCCTGTTCGGCAGTGAGCGTGACGGTGCCGGTCAGGTCGCCGGCCATGATCACAATCTGCGTGCCGGAGCGGGTGTAGTCGCTGACGTTGGTGGCCGTGCTGCCGTCAAAGCTGAGATCGACCGTGACGTCCAGAGTCGATGCCTCGGACAACGTGGCCGTGACGATGGACGTGCCGCCAGCCTCCGCAATGATCTCGGTGGAGAGGCTCAACGTGACGCTCGGCAACCCGCCGTCGCCCTCCGGAGCGACTTCCCAACCGATGTCAGTCAGCGCGGCGAAGTCGAGGCCTGTGAACAACGCGCGAGTGCCGTTCAGCAAGACCGGATTCATGGTCGCAATCTGACCGTCCGACGTCGTGCCCTCGGCCCAATGCGACAGATCACCAAAGAGCGGCACAAAGCCGTCAAACAAGAACGCGGATTCTTCACCGGTGAAGACGCTGCCGGAGACTTGATTCCGCCACGATCGGGCCGTGCCGATTCCCAGCAGATGCCCAATCTCATGCTGAGCCACCGAGAAGAAGTCGGTCTCGTTCGAGTCCAAGCCATCGGTCGTCAGCCCGAAGTGCCACGCGTTGGCCGTATCAAAAGTGATCGCACCGCCCCAAAGACTGAAATCTGTTTCCGTCGCCAGCAACGCACCCGCCTGGCCTCGCGCTTCCACCGTTTCGTTGAACTCGGTCGTGCCGGAAGAACTGAAGCCTCCAGGCCCTCCCTGACCGACCGTCGATCCCGGCAGATCGCGACCACCCGCGTAGAGGATGATCGTGTTCGCCGGCACCATCATGTCGGTGATGCTGACATCAAGCCCCGTCGCCGGATGATCGAAGATCGCATCCCAGGTGTTATCAAAGCCGAATCCGGTTGGGCCAGGCGTGATCGCCAGGAGATTGTCCTCCAGTCGGCTGGCCAGCGAATCCGCGACCGTCTGCAGCAGATCCTTCTTGGCCTGAGTGTCAAAGAAATTGTCCGTGTCGAACGAGTAGTCGATCACCACGGTCGTCAGCAGCATCCGCGGTTCCAAGCACTCCAACCAACGCTGACGGTCTGCCAACTCCCGCTCGCCACGGCGTATCACCGAGCGTGCTCCCAAAAAGCGTGAAGAGTTCATCCGAGGAAACACCCGCCGCAGCCAGTTGGTCAATTGCATGAATTCAGCTTTCAAAGGGAAATAACGGTAACACCTGAGAGGCCGTTCGTTGACACACCAAATGTCGAAGCCGGTCCAACATTGAGGCGGAGAGTAGAATTGAGCGTCCCAGCCACACGCAAGAGTTGCCCCGCCGCGAGTCGAGCCATCGCGTTAAACCGTCGCGTTGAAACAACGGCTCTCCGCGACTCGTATTGATCTCTGTGCTTTGTGAGCCGCAAGGCGCTAGCCGCGGGTTGTTTTCATCGACCCGCGGCTAGCGCCCTGCGGCTCACATGTTCGTCTTCGAGTCCGCGACCGCGCCCAAGACCGAGTTGACCGCTGCGTGGAGGGCCGCGTCGTGGCGATGGACTTTCGAGTACACGCGGAAGATCGAGAAGCTGATCGGCAACGCCTGGAACAGCTCATCGTCGTGCAGCTCGCACAGCGTGCCGCCGGCCGAATCGAGCAAGAAGTTCTGACCGCCGGCAGGCAACCGGCCGCTCGGTCGGTGATAGTGCCGAGCCACGTCGATCTTCAACTCGATGTCCCGCAAGTCCGCCGGCAGCTTCGCGCGAATCCGCTTCTCGACCAACTCCGGCTCCGAAAAAATCGAAGTCTGTTCCGCCTGACCGGGATGAAAATTGAACGTCCGCTCGACCGCCATCTTCCAGGTCACGTTCCGAGCCAGCAGCGCGTCCCACTGCTCGCCGAGCGATTTCATCTCAGGATCGGAACTCCGCGACCAGCGCTGCACATCGACCAGAAACGTCGATTCCGTCAGCCGTCGGTATTCGTCCAAATGCTCCAGCGGATTCATCGGCCGCCCGTCCGAGTCGCCGAACAGCCGCAGCATCGTCGGGCCGAACATCTCTTCCAGAGCCAGATCAATCGCACGCACCGTCCGATGAAAATAAATCGTCCGAAACAGATTCGCCCGCGTCTCAATAAAGTTCACTAACGTCGGCAACCCGCGAGCATGAATCGTTAGCCCCTCGGACGAAAAGAAGCTGTAGTGCAGAATCCGCGAGAGGTCGAAGGCCTTCGCGTTGTACCCCGACATGTAGGCGTCACGAAGCACGAAATCCATATTGTCGACGGTGTAGATGCCACTGAAGAGCGACCGCAATCGCCGCAGCCACACGGGATGTCCTTGTTCCAGTTCCGGCTTACCCGTTGGACGACGGATCAGCCACGCGACTTGACTGGGGTCAAGCTCCTCCAGCGGTCCCAACTTGCCATTCGGATTCCGACGCACTCGGCGAATCAACTCTCCCAATTCCTGTTGGATCACCGCCGAGCCGATGTCCTCGTGCGTGACTCCAAACTGGCCGAGGTAGTGGTCATCGAAGAAATGTCCGAACGGCCCATGCCCGACATCGTGCAGCAACGCAGCCAACCTCACGAGGCTTTCGACACACGCTCGCGAAGGGACGTTCGCGCACACGGCCGCCAGCGAGTCATACCAGCGTTCGATGCACACCGAAGCCAGGTGCATCGCCCCCAAGATGTGCTGAAACCGCATGTGCTCCGCCGACGGAAACACCCACCACGCCGTCTGCAACTGATGAATCTGCCGCATCCGCTGCACCCACGGATGATCGATCAACTCTTGCTCCGAGACCTCTCCAACCGGAATCCCGTCCTTGGAAACAAACGGGATGTAACCGTGAATCGGATCGTGCGACAAACTCTCGCTATTGAAATCACGCGGCATGAAACAAACCTTCTCAGAGTGATCGAGTACGGTGCCCGCAGACTGTCCACCGTCATTCAACAATTTGCAATTTGCAATTTGCAATTTTCATTTTGCAATTTGCCATGCGTTCTCCCATCGGCGGAGCCACCTTGACCCACTTTTCAGCCACAACTAGATTCCGCCCTCCTTCAGGCGTCGTAGCCAAGTGGCTAAGGCAACGGATTGCAAATCCGTCACGCGTGGGTTCAACTCCCACCGACGCCTCTCGGTCATCGGAGACGCGAAAAGCCTCATTTTCCCAGGAAAGTGAGGTTTTTTCGTTTCTCGGCCCGAAGTCATTTCGATCAGCCCAAGTGAGCGTAGCGGTCCATCGTCAATGTGATGGTCGATTGCCGCGCGAGTTGCTGTAGGCGGCGGCAATCCTGACGGTGGGCGGTTCGGCCTTGAAGTCGAACGATGCCGACGTGATCCGAGTTCGTCGGTAGTGAGTACACGGCGGTGACAGCGGCGAGCCACCGCTTCAAAGGCCGCATCCTCTTCAACGGTGGCAACGGCAACGACGTGCTGGACGGTCGAGCGATCACCGTGAGCGGTTTCGGTGTCCAATTCGATGGCGGCGAGGGGAACGATCTCGCTCAAGCCGGCGCGGAGATCGACACGCTCATCGGCGGAGCCGGCAACGACACGCTCTTCGCGTTCGAGGGTGTGTCGTCCTTGTCCTGACAAGGGATAGACCACCGGTTCACAAACTCCCTCGTCGCGTTGAAAGTGATCTCACCGCGTTTCAATCACCAGCGTCCGTTTCACGATTTGCTCGGCATCGAACTCCACACGGATTCTGGATTCCTCCGGGCAGTCGCTCCGGAGTTCAAGGTCGTGGCCGTTTCCTCTGAGTGTAGTCCCGATGTCGGGGCCGGAGCGCGGACGGGCATCTACCAATTCAGCGACAAAGCGCCCGACGAATAAAAGGAGGCGACGAATGTGCCCAATGATCGTGGCATTCGTCGTTTCCCTTTATTCGTCGGGCTTCTTTCTCCCGGAAGCCCCAAAAACTTGACTCATCTGCAACAAAGTTTGAAAGCGAAGGATCCTCTTCATGCCCATCACCGTGACGTGTGACGTATGCTCGGAATCTCATCGCGTCAAAGACGAGGCGGTCGGGAAGAAGTTCAAGTGCAAAGGCTGCGGCAAGCTGCTCAAGGTTGTGGCTCCCGCGCCGCCGGAGGACGACTGGGAAGACGCTGAATCGTACGACGACGATGCTGGCGAGTCGGATGAGGACGAATCCTATTCGCGCAAGAAGGCTCCGAGACGAGCGACGTCCGGTTCGTCGCGGCGGAAGTCTTCTTCAAGTCAGTCCGGGAAGCCGAAGTCGGTGCCGCTCCGAAAGACCAAAGTTCCCTTGGGAATTGACCTCGTCTACTACGGCTTCCTGCTGTTTATCTTGGTGGTTCTCGGTGCCTTCTGCGTTGGGTTGACGCTACGGGGCAATGTTCAGCAGATGACACCGATTCTCTACGGGCTGTCGCTGGTGAGCTTCGCGGCGACGATCGTCACCACCGCCGGCAAATTGATGTGCCTGACAGCTCCGCCGCAAATGTCCGGCAAGGGGGGACTGTATTTCGCCGTGGCGATCGACGTCCTCTCGCTGTTGATCACCGTGGCCAACATGATGAAGGTCTTACCGCCCGTGCTCGCGGGGGCGATCAGTCTGCTTTCGGTGGCGGGGTTTGTCTGTTTTGTGGTGTTCCTGCAAAACCTCGGTGACTTCCTGGGCGAGCGGGATATCCGTGAGCGAGGCTCCGGAGTCCTCCAATGGGGGATTGGAGTCGTCGTGCTCTGGTTGTTGCTGATTGGCCTGGGAGTGCTCGCCGTGGCCAGAGCGCTGCCAGTGATCATCGCGGGACTGGGGGTCATGCTGTTGGGGATCGTCCCGTTGATTGTCGGGATCATCGCCGTCATTCGGTATGTGGGGTTGCTCTCCACTTGTCGATACGCGCTGTCGAATTGCTGATGCCCCATTCATTCTCTGAATGATCAGTTCGATTTGTTGGCGATCACTCAGGCCACAGAGGAAAACACGATGCGCCAAGTCTTGATGGTATTGATTGCCCTCTGGTTTGTTTGGGAGGCGTTGCGTGCGGTTCGGACTGGCGAATTGCGGATGAAGGGGAGCGTGATTCGGCGGGCGGATGGCCCAGTGCCATTCTACTTGTTGGTCGGGTTTCTCCTGTTCTTCGCGGCAGCCGTGTTGGACATGACTGTTGGATTTCGGCTGCTGATGAAGCTAATCAATCTGAATCTGTGAGCGGAACGGGGGCCTTGCGATGATCAAGAAGTTCTTCTGGATTGCGACGGCGATCGTCATCGCGACGTTGGCTGCGGTGCCGGCCAGTCACGAGTATCGGAATTCGAGATCAGTCCCGGAAACCGTGAAGGTGTTCTTCTTGGCTGGCTCGTTCCTCTTCAAAAGTCATCCCACGTTCTCCCGCCAGTATTTGCTTCGTGGCCACGACGAAGAGGCGATCCGCAAGCTGTTCACCGACGATGTGATCTGGAAGTCCCCTGTTGATGAATTCTTTGGGAGGTTCCGATGCTGCGAAAGTTGTTCCTCGTTGTGGCACTGGTCGTGATCGCGGCACTCGCGGCGGGGCTGGCCAACTTCTCGTATCGAGATTCGAGATCCCTCGCTGAGGCCGTGATGGTGTTTACCGTCGCGGGAGCGCTATTGATGGTCCTTTTCGTCGGCGTGTTTGCTCGCTTCGGCATCAAAGCAGAACTGGGATGGCTGTTTCAAACGCGTGCGTTTGGGTGTCTCGTGTTTGTGTCCATTCTCTCGGTCACGATCGCATCCACCGTGCCCGTTGCAAGGACATTGATTGGGGCACTGCGTTCCAACTCATGGCCTACGGTTCAGGGAGCGGTCACGAAGTACCAAGTCAATAAATTGGATTACAAGGGGAGCATCGCTCAGATTCCCACGGTGGCCTATCAGTACGAGGTCAGTGGCCTGTCCTACGGCGGCTCACGAATTGGCGTGGATTGGTTCGGGACAGATTGGCGAGAGGACGCTCGGATCTTGAAATCGCGAATCGTGGTTGGCGAGCCGGTCACCATCCACTACGACCCCAAGCATCCCGCGACCGCCGTCTTGCTGACGGGGACTACCTTGAGCATGTGGCTTCCGTGTTTGCTACTGCTTCCGGTTTGGTCTGGGCTTGGTTACTGCGTGTGGGCTTTTTGTCGGAGGCGACCATGACCATTTCCGTGACCTGTCAATGCGGCAAAGGCTATCGCGTGAGCGCTGACAAATCCGGCAAGCGGTTCAAGCGCCGTGAATGCGGAACGCTCGTCCGAGTTCCGAATGCGAATGGTGATGCCATTGACGACGATGTTGACCTTGGCGATGACGACTCCGAGGTTGCTCATGTGCGGGCAACGCACTCAATCGCTTCGACGAAACGAACGTGGTCGCAGATGGTCATTCCGATCGTCAACCAACAGCCAGAATGCGACGCTCCGGAGTTCTCCAGGGAAGCCCGTTGCCCTCGATGTGATTCAATCACACTCAGGAAAAAGGACAGGCACTCGATTCGGCGATTGCCCATTTGTGTGGCGACATCATTAGGATGTTTGTCATGAACGACGTGACCGACCTTTCCACACTGAGCGGCCTTCCGCGAGAAGCCTTTGCCGACGCCGTCTTCAATCGCTATGCCGAGCGATTGATGCGGGTGGCTCGCGAACGACTGGGTGTCAGGTTGCAGTCCAAGGTCTCACCGGAAGACGTGGTTCAGTCCGCCTTCAAGAGCTTTTTTCGTCGACAGCACGAGTTCGAGTTTCAGAACGACGACTCCGACGGCCTGTGGGGCCTGCTGGTCGTCATGACCATCCGCAAATGTGCGAAGTGGGCCGATGTGTTCGGTGCCGACAAGCGATCCACCGCACGAGAAACGTCGCTCGACGCAGAGACCGCCAGCGGGCACCGGTGGCACGAGGCGGTCGATCGTGGTCCCAGCCCCGAAGAGGCCATGATGCTGTCGGAATTGATCGAGCGGCTGATGCAGCGGCTGGACGCTCGGCAGCAACAGATGCTCGCGTTGCGCATGCAGGGCTTTGAGCTGGAAGAGATTGCCGATCAAGTCCAGAGCAGCCGCCGGACGGTGGCGCGGGTCATTGCAGAAGTGAAGCGTGTCCTGCGCGAATTCTTGGCCGACGACGCATGAAGGTTCCTTTCTGCGCCGCTGGTTCCTCGGTCGCGGCAGGTCGAGCTTCCGGAGTGGCAGCATTCGCGGGCCAGGGGACATAATTCTTGGCACTCGTCGTTCGGCGATTCCCATCTCACGCTGAAGTTGGCCAATTCAGGGAAACAGCCAGATGACCAATCAAGTAGAACTCGCAATCACGCTCTCGCCCGAGGAGCAGCGGCTGTTTGAAGAGACGATCGCACGATTTGAACTGGCGTGGCACCAAAACAGCCCACGCAATCTGGACGACTTTCTTCCGGACGACGGATCGCTGAGAACCGCGTTGTTGGAGGAACTCATCGCAATCGACATCGAGTTCCGACAACGCCAAGGGGAGAGCATCGACAAGGATGAATACCAGCGACGCTTCGCTGAGCTGAAGGTCAACGATCCGAAATCCGCCAATCCGTCCACGGTTTCCCTAGCGCAGCAGACTGTGGCCCAGCAGCCCGTCGACACATTGAAGGTGGAACAGGCGGAACTCCCCACGACATTTGGCCGCTATCGGATCGTGAAAGCCTTGGGGCAGGGAGCAATGGGTGCGGTCTATCTGGCTCACGACCAGCAACTTGACCGCCAGGTGGCGCTGAAGATTCCCAAATTCGTTGAGGCCGATTCGCAAGAGCTGCTAGCGCGGTTCTATCGTGAGGCGCGACTCGCGGCGGCGCTGCGTCATCCGAATATCTGCCCGGTGTTCGACGTGGGTGAGATCGACGGTCGGCATTACATCACGATGGCCTACATTGAGGGCCGGGCGTTGAGCGAATTCGTAACCAGCAAGCGGATGCAACCACTGCGCCAAGTCGCAATGGTCCTGCGCAAACTGGCCATTGCTTTGGAGGAAGCTCACGCACGCGGTGTCATCCACCGTGATCTGAAGCCCGCGAACATCATGATCGACGCGAAGGGCGAGCCGATTGTGATGGACTTCGGATTGGCTCGCCGAGCATCGAACGAGGATGCTCAGGTGACTCACAGCGGTGCGATCCTCGGCACCCCGGCGTACATGTCGCCCGAGCAGGCTGAGGGGGACCAAACACAGATTGGTCCGGCGGCGGATGTCTACAGCTTGGGAGTCATTCTCTACGAACTGCTGACGGGACAGCGCCCCTTTCAGGGGAGTGTCATGTCGGTTCTCCAACAGATTGGGATTGGCAAACCCCAGCCGCCATCCCAACTGCGAACCGACATCGATCCGGTCTTGGAAGGAATCTGCCTGAAGATGATGTCGCGGCATCAGGCGAAACGTCATCCGTCGATGGCGGCGGTTGCCCAGTCGCTGTCCGAGTACCTCAAGTCGACGCCAGGCCGGACTTCGCAGACAACGTCAGTGTCAACGAGTGTGCAGGAGTCGTCCGAAAGGACGCCGGACGAAGACGCGAATGTGGCCACGTTCCTATTTCCCAGCGCGTCGGACGCCGTGGCCGTTCTGCCCGCCACCAAAATTCTGGAACCTTCCCAACGCGCGGCGGTCGTCGCCACGAGGCCGGCGGATCGACGACGACATTCTCGAAACTGGTACCTCGTGGGAACTGGGCTGGCTGGAATCGGACTGCTGCTCGCCGCGATTTTCTTTATTCGTTTCGGCAACGTGGACGTGAAAGTCGTCATCGACGATCCCCACTTGGTCGTGAAGTTCAACGGGCAGACGGTGACGTTTGAAGGCTCCGGCTCGCCCATCCGCCTGAAACCGGGCGAGCACAAGTTCATTGTCGAGCGAGATGGGTTGGAGGTCGAAACCGACCACTTCACGGTCAAGAAGAATGGCAAGCATGTTTTGGAGGTGTCGATCGTCGATGGCAGGGTCGTCGTCCGCAAGGACGACCAAGAACCAATGGCATCTGGTCTCGCGAGCAGATCCGATTCATCGTCCTCATCAATCATCGGCCAGCAGCGTTGGCCAGCCGATGCTCCATCATCCGCGATCGCACCGTTTGATGCCGAGCAGGCAAAAAGGCATCAGGAGAATTGGGCCAAGTACCTCAAGGTGCCCGTCGTGTACACCAACAGTATCGGCATGAAGTTCGTCCTCATCCCGCCCGGCAAGTTCACGATGGGCAGCACGCCAGAGGAGATCGAAGCCACCCTTCAAATACTGCATCCGAATGACTCGCACTGGGCTCAATGCACCAGAAGCGAATCTCCACAACACACGGTGATTCTGACGAAACCGATCTACCTTGGCGTCCATGAAGTGACGCAGGCCCAGTACGAACGGGTGATGGGGTCGAATCCTTCCCACTTCGCGCCGATGGGAACCGGGAAAGACATGGTTGCCGGCATGGAAACGACGGGGCATCCCGTGGAAATGGTGAGCTGGAATGACGCGGCGGAATTCAGTGCGAAGCTGAGCCAACAGGAAAACCTGACGCCGTTCTATGACCGCGTCGGCGAACAAGTGACGCTGCTAAATGGAAACGGCTACCGCTTGCCGACGGAAGCGGAATGGGAATTTGCCTGCCGCGCGGGGACGACGACCAAGTATTGGACTGGTGATAACCACGACGATCCGGTGGGGGCCGGTTGGTGGAACCCAGACGCCGGCAGCCGAACGCATGCGGTCGGCGAACTGCCATCGAATCCATTTGGGGTTTACGACGTTTGCGGCAATGTCTTCGAGTGGGTGCAGGACCGGTGGAAACCGACCTACTACGCCGAATTTCAGGAGATGCCCGCAGTCAATCCAAGCGGCCCATCATCTGTCGGTCTCCGGCATGTGACCCGTGGGGGAGCGTGGCCATTCTTTGCATCAACCTGCGGCTCCTCGCTTCGCGTCTCCAACTTTCCAACATACCGTGTCTCTCACGTCGGTTTTCGGGTAGCGCTGCCCGTTGATGCCGCGAAGGTCGCGCGACAGGTCAAGCCAGCCAGCGTCACCAAAATCTGGCGCGGTTGGCCCGCCGACGCACCGCCACCCGCCATCGCACCGTTCAATGCCGAGCAAGCCGAACAACATCAGGAGGCGTGGGCCAAGTACGTCGGGGTGCCGGTCGAGTACACCAATTCAATCGGCATGAAGTTCCGCCTCGTTCCCCCCGGCGAGTTCCGGATGGGCAGCACGCCAGCCGAAATTGAGGAGGCGCTCATGTTCGCCGGCGCAGACACGCGCTGGCAAAACAGCATCAAGAGTGCATCTCCTGAGCACAAGGTGACCCTAACGCAACCAGTCTACCTTGGCGTCCACGAAGTGACTCAGGCCGAATATGAAAAGGTCATGGGAACGAATCCCTCCCATTTCACCCCGCTGGGTTCCGGCAAAGATGCCGTTACTGGGTTGGACACGACCCGTCACCCCGTGGAAACGGTGAGCTGGAACGATGCGGCAGAGTTCTGTACCAAGCTGAGCGAGAGAGAGAAGCTAAAGCCGTTCAAGTTTGAACTTCGGGCTGGCGAAACGATGACGATGAATGGAACTGGCTACCGCCTGCCAACAGAGGCGGAATGGGAGTTTGCGTGTCGCGCAGGAACGACATCGAAGTACTGGAGCGGCGACAGCGATGAAGACTTGATGCGCGTAGGCTGGTTTGTTGCAAACTCCGGAGGCCGGACGCATGCCGCTGGAGAGTTAAGCGCGAATCCGTTCGGGCTGTTCGACCTTCACGGGAGTGTCTGGGAATGGGTGCAGGACGTGTGGGAGCCAACTTATTACGGTCAGCTTCAAGTGACTCCAGCACTTGACCCAAGCGGTCCATCCTCCGCCGGGTCGGAGCGCGTGGTTCGCGGAGGCAGTTGGTATCACACCGCGTCCCCCTGCCGGTCATCGCATCGCGACGCCCGCAACCAGACATCCCGTCGCAACCGCAACGACGGTTTTCGGGTGTCGCTGTCAGTCGAAGCGGTGAAAGCCGCTCTGGCCAATCCGGCGCGAACAAAGGGGACGGGGCCAAATCAGCCAGAATGACTTTGCTGGACCTGTCCCAGTTGTGTTCAACGTGGCCGTGAAGAGCACGTTGAAAACATGCTCCACGTCCCGAAATCTCCGGCACAAAAACAGCATCAACCGATCACGATCTAACTGCTTTTCATCCGACTCACCCTGGTCGTGAGCACATTCAGAGAACTTCAAAATGGCGATCAAGATCACCTGTGCGTGCGGTAAGAAGCTCTCGGTCAAAGACCAGTTCGCGGGTAGGACCGTGAAATGTCCGGCGTGCCAAAATCCGTTGAGCGTCCCGGTTCCGCAGGCCGAAGACGCCGCCTCTGACGGTGATTGGGTGTCGGCAAATGACGTGGCAGAGGGAGACGAATCGGACCATGAGTTCCACGAGTTGTTGGCGAGTCACAACGAACCGGAGTCGGCTGCGTCATCAAAGCACGGTTCGAAGCGATCGGCAGGGAACCGGTCGTCAGCATCAAGTTCCGGTGCGAGCGAATTGAAGGCCGTGCAGGCATCGAAAGTTCGCGCGGGGATCTCGTGCTACTTCTTTGGCTTCCTGCTGATCATCATCGCCGGGTGCTACCTTGCAGTGACGCCGACGCTGCATCAAGGCGACTTCATCACGATCCTGCGAGTCATTCGCGGAGCGGGCTATGTCAACCTGCTGACCGAGATCGTCACGGTGATTGGACTCGTTCTTTGTCTGACGGTGCCGAAGGCGATGACTCGGCGCAATGTCTTGTTTGTCGGAGTGCTCACCGGGTTGCTGGGAGTCCTGATCTCGGGCGCGGCCCTGTGGAGTCCGCTGTTTTCACTTCGGGTCGGACGATGGCTGCCGCAGATCGTGATGATCACGACGCAATTGTCCTTCCTCTTGTTTGTGCGTTGGCTCGGTGTGTTCCTGCGCCATCCAGAGATCACGCGGCAGGCGACTCGGGTGCTGGTGTGCTTCGGTCTGTACTTCGCCGTCTGGTTGGTGCCATTTGGGGCACAGATTCCGATGCCGAACATGGTGGCACGCGGCGGCATGGGTGGCCTTGTCGTGATGGCGGCGATGCTGATTGTCTGGATCGCGGCGGGGATCTTAGGGTTCTTTGGGTTGCTGCGGTTGCTTTCGAATTGCCGTGCGGCGCTGCGCATTGATGAGTCCTCAAGCAAGCGCGACGGCGAGCGGGATGAGGCGGCGGGAGCAGCTTGGTTCTCGCGATCGGATGTGCTGAAACTCGGAGTGGGAAGTGCGGTCGTCGTGCTGTCGTTCTGGGGTTGGTTCTTCGTGAGACAACCCGCTGCGGTCATGTTTCCATTCCCCGTCGCTGCTCCCGGAGGACGAACGGCGGTCGTGACTCCCGGCAAGACGACGCTGCTGTTGGTCGGCCATCAGGGCCTGGTTTCGAACGTGGCGTTTAGCCCGGATTGGACTCGGATCGCGACCGCCAGTTGGGACAAGACCATCAAAGTTTGGGACGCGACATCCGGCAAAGAGTTGCTCACGCTGTCGAAGCACTCGGATCAAGTTCGTCGTGTGGTCTTCAGCCCGGATGGCAAGCGTCTGGCCTCGGCGAGTGCCGACAAGACGGTCAAGATTTGGGACAGCGACAGCGGGGCTGAACTGCGGACGTTGGCAACTCATGCCACCGGAATTTGGACCGTCGCCTTCAGCGCCGACGGTCAACGGCTCGCTTCAGCGAGCGATGACAAAATCATCAAGGTCTGGAACGCCGCGACGGGTCAGGATCAACTGACATTGAAAGGTCATGCCGGGGCGATCACGAGTATGGCATTCAGCCCTGACGGTCGATGGCTGGTCTCTGCCGACAACGATGTGAAGGTCTGGGACGCGACCACTGGCAACGAAGTGCGAACGCTCAAGGGCCACAAGACGATGATCGCCAGCATGGCCTTTCGCGCCGATGGCAAGCAGCTTGCAACCGCCAGCTACGACTCGACCGTGAAGCTGTGGGACACAACGAAGTGGCAAGAGTCGCATTCGCTGCTGGGGCATACCGGTGCGGTCATGAGTCTGGCTTATCGCCCTGATGGGAAGCGGCTCGCATCGACCGGGGTCGGCATGAAAGTCAAAGAGTGGGACTCGGCGACCGGTCAGCTCTGTCGCACGCTTCCCACAATGTCGCCCGGTAATTTGTCCTACAGTCCTGACGGCAAACGGCTCGCGACCGCCAATGGATTTGGCAACGTCGAAATCTTGGACAACCCGGCGGATCAACCTGTGCTCCTGACGAGTTCGCCCAGTCCGGCGGCAAACCAGAAGAATGTCGCCGCAGTGGGCGCGCAGGCTCCTGCTCAACCGCAGAAAGCTGAAGCCGAGGAAGCACCTGCGCGGCCCGTCGCGACTTGGAATGGCTGGTTGAAGGACGCCCCCGCTCCGGCCATCGCCCCCTTCAGCGCCGAGCAAGCGAAGCAGCATCAAGAAGCGTGGGCCAAGCATCTCGGTGTGCCGGTCGAGTTCACCAACAGCATTGGGATGAAGTTCCAATTCATTCCGCCGGGTGAGTTCCTGATGGGGAGCACCCCTGAAGAAATCCGAACTTCAATCGCGATGGCGATTCCTGCTGGCGATACCGGTTGGCTGCGGTATGCCAAGAGTGCCGGGCCTCAGCACAAAGTCATTTTGAGTCGGCCATTTTTTCTTGCCGTCAATGAAGTCACCCAAGGTCACTATGAGAAAGTGATGAGGACCAATCCCTCATACTTTGCCGCAACGGGAGCAGGCCGAGCTGCCGTCGCTGGTATCGACACCACCAAGCACCCGGTGGAGACGGTCAGTTGGAACGACGCCACCGAGTTCTGTGCGAGCTTGAGCAAGCAGGAGAAACTCGAACCGCTCTCTGTTCGTTCCGGCGCGACGGTGATCTCACGCGACGGCAACGGCTATCGCCTGCCTACAGAGGCGGAATGGGAGTTCGCCTGTCGTGCGGGGACCGTCACAAAGTATTGGGCTGGCGACAGGGTTGAAGACTTGGCTCTTGCCGGCTGGTTCGCCGCAAATTCCCGAGGAAACTCCAACAACGGCACGCATCCGGTCGGCGAACTCCAGGCGAATCCGTTTGGGCTGCACGACGTGCATGGCAACCTCTTTGAATGGGTGCAGGATTGGTGGGAGCCAACCTACTACGAACAGTTTCAAAATCAGCCTGCACTCAACCCCGTGGCCCCCGCATCGGTCGATTCCCAACGCACATTGCGAGGCGGCTGTTACAACTGGGGAGCTCCGCTCTGCGGTGTCGCCTATCGGCACGGCCAACCCCCGGTTTACCGAAACGCGAGTATCGGCTTCCGCGCGGCGCTGTCCGTCGAAGGCGTGAAGGCGGCTCTGGCCAATCCGGTGCAAGCGGAAGCGCCGCTGGTGGAGAGTCGCGCGAAAGAACCGCTCACGTTGAAGGGGCACACCGCCGGGGTGACGAGCGTGACATTTAGCTCCGATGGAAAACGGCTGGCGTCGGCGAGCATCGACAAGTCGGTGAAGATTTGGGATGCCAGCAGCGGTCAAGTGGCGCACACGTTGGAAGGGCACACCGCCGGGGTGACGAGCGTGGCGTTTAGCTCGGACGGGAAACGGCTCGCGTCAACCAGCCACGATAAGACGTTGAAAGTGTGGGACGTCACGAGCGGTCAGGAAATGCTGACGTTGAAAGGACACGCCTGGTCAGTCACGAGCGTGGCGTTTAGTCCGGACGGGAAGCGGCTCGCGTCCGTCAGCTACGACAGAACAATGAAGCTATGGGACTCCACGAGCGGCCAGGAGATCCCCACGCAGAAAGGGCTCATGGACGGATTCTATAGCGTGGCGTTTAGCTCGGACGGGAAACGGCTGGCGTCGGCGAACGTTGAGAAGACAGTGAAAGTGTGGGACGCCAACAGCGGTCAAGTGACGCACACGTTTTCGGGGCACACCGGCAATGTCATGAGCGTCGCGTTTAGCGCGGACGGGAAATGGCTCGCGTCAGCAAGCATGGATCAGACGGTGAAGGTGTGGAACGCCGCGAGCGGTCAGGAGACGCGCACATTGAAAGGTCACTCCGGTTACGTCACGAGTGTCGCATTTAGCGCGGACGGAAAATGGCTGGCCTCGGCCGGCTTAGATGGGATGGTGAAAGTGTGGGACACCGCGAGTGGTCAGGAAACGCTCACGTTGAAGGTTCACACCGGCAATGTCCACAGCGTGGCATTCAGCCCGGATGGGAAACGGTTGGCGTCATCCGGCCACGATCAGACGGTGAAGGTGTCGGACGTCGCGGTTCTCTCCGCCAATCCCGCATCGCAACCTGCGTCACCGCAGCCCGCGCCGCCGAAGCCCGTCGCCAAAGACGGTCGTGAGCCGATCGAGTACCAGCCGATTCGCCCGGACGTATGGAAGGCGAAGAATCAGTCAACGTGGTTGTTCCCCTGGGAAGGGGAGCGGATCGTGCTGCTGACGACGACCGCCGACTTGGATCCGAAGACGATGGCGGTGTTCGTGAAGCAACTCGACGCCGGATGGAAGTTGTGCTCCGACTTGGTCGGGCAATCGCCCCGTCCGTTCCGTGTGCATAATGGCAAGGCGACGATCGCGGCCGTTCCCGATAACAGCTTCTCCGGCGGAGGGCTGGTCGCTTATCTCGGCATGACGGGTATTGAAGTCGGCGGGTTCTATGTTCCTCGGGGCGACTACGACCAAGTCCGCCAAAACCCGGAGAAGTTTCCGGACGGCTTCTTTTTCGGGATCGGCCAGAACCACTTCGTGTTTGCCAACCAGTGCGGCGTGCTCTCGACCGGTGCGATCGTGGCGCTCCGCCACATCTGCGCGGAAGCGATCAACGGATCGGACAAAGACCCCCAAGCGGATCAGACGATCTATCGGTATGAAGAAGCCTTCGCGAAGTCCAACGCCACGTTCCAAGAAGCGTTCACGCCCTTCGGAGCGACAAAGCCATTCGTGCTGAATGACCTCGACGGCAAGCCGTTCGGAAACATTGACTTGAATGTCCTCATCGCCTCCACCTTCCTGAAACTCCGGAAAGACAACGGCGGGAACGAGTGGACCAAGCGGTTCTTCCGACATTTGGCCACGTGTCCTACGACCTCAGGAAGAGACATCGACGGGGCCAAAGGGCAATTGCTGAACTGGGTCGTCGCCGCCTCGCTGGCAGCGGAAAAAGATTTGACTCCGATGTTTCGTGATCGCTGGCGGTTTCCGCTCGCGCCGGACTTGTGGCAGTCGCTCAGCAGGGTCGATTGGAACAAGTCGGGCCTGACGGCCGACCAAGTCTACGATGCGCTGCCGGTCGACCTTCTCTTACCGACCGTGGCGATGACTCGACCGGGCTTCCTCACACCGGAGCGCCGCAAACAGAACTTGCTTGTTGGCGGGACGTTCGAAGGCGGTAGCGGCGGAACTTGGACGACAGGGTCGTTTCGAGGGAACGCCGTCGCTGCGGCCGTTGAAGGTGGAGTCGCGAAAGAAGGCCAGAAGGCGGTGGTTATTCGAGCCCCAATCGACGACGACGCTCGGTATTTGCAAAAGGTCGCCGTCAAACCCAACACGAGGTATCTCGTCAGTGGGTGGATCAAGACCAAGGATGTGGTGGTTGTCGAACCGACAGGTCGCACGGGTGCGAACCTCTCCATCGACGCACACACCTACGAATTGAGCCAGTCCGTCGTGGGAACCAACGATTGGCGATATGCCTCATTCGTATTCGATTCCGGCACGCGTACCGAAGTCCTCGTTTGCGCTCGTATCGGCTTCGTCTACAGCACCGCGAAGGGCGAAGCCTGGTTTGACGATTTGGTCATGATTCCCCTGGGGGCCAGTCCTCCCGGATTGTCTGTTCCACCCACGATGTCCGCCCGCGAGTCTCGAACAGGCGGACTTGATACCGGAGATCCAGGAAAGGTTGTCTCTCGCACAGTACCGGAAGCGGAGATCGCAGTCGCGGCGGAAGCCGCCAAAACGGCAAGGCCATTGACCAATGGCGACTTCAAGCGTGGGCTTGAGGGCTGGGAAATCGAAGGTGGGGCCAAAGAGTTCCAGACAGTCACAGTCGAGAAAGAAACCAGTCTGACGACGTACGGTCGGAACAGGGACGCTGACACTGGCCGACTGTACCAGTGCTTCCAAGTTCCGGCCGATGCGACGGACCTTCAGTTCTCGATTCACGGCGGATCGGACCTGCAGACTCTTCGCCTGGCACTGTGGAATGGTCCACAGCTTTACCGACACACGGCCGCCCGGGACGACCACTTACTCTTCCAATATCGCTGGAACGTGGTGCCACTGCGTGGGAAAGTGGTCACATTGGAAATTGGCGACAACAGCACCGCCGCTTGGGGCTGTATCGGAGTGCAGGGGATCTCGCTGATCAGTCAGAAACCAGGAGCCGCCTCCAAGGAACTCCGCCGCTTTGAAGGACATCAGGGGCCTGTCTGGAAAGCTGTGTTTTCTGCGGACGGCAAACGAGTCCTGTCGGGCAGCGGGTTCCCGAACGGCGACAGCACCCTGCGGTTGTGGGATGTGGAAACGGGTCGCGAACTCCGAAAGTTTGGCGGCGACGTGACGAACTTTGTCTTCGGTGTCGCGCTGTCACACGATGGCAAACAGGCCCTCTCGGGAAACAAGGACGGCTTACGTTTGTGGGATGTGGAAACTGGGGCGGTCGTGCGCCGCATGGATTTTGAAGGCACCAACAAGACGGTGCTCACGGTCGCACTCTCGTCGGACGGTAAGCGTGCTGTGTCGGGAGGCAGCGACCGCGTCGTTCGCCTTTGGGATCTGGCAAGCGGCTCGCAGATTCGGGCCTTCACGGGACACCTCGGCCGAGTGATGTCCGTCGCGTTTTCTCCGGACGGCAGCCAGATCGCCTCGTGCGGATTGGACGAAGACAAGACGGTGCGTCTGTGGAACACCGAGACCGGCAATGAAAATCTCCGCCTCGAAGGACATACCGTCGGAGTGGAGAGTGTGGCCTTTACACCGGATGGCAGCCGGTTGATCTCTGGGGCATTTGATGGGTTGATTCTGTGGGATCTCAAAGCCGGGAAGTTGATTCGCAAGATCGACGGTGACGGCACCGACATCCTTGAAGCAATTGTTTTTCCTGATGGTCGGCGCGTCTTGTCGGGGACTTACTCTGGACGAGTTTCGATTTGGAACTTGGAGACCGGACTGGAAATCAACCGCTTGGCGGAAGGCTCCGAATGGGTCTGGACGGTGGCCGTTTCTCCAGACGGACTGCGCGGCGTATCTGCGGGCGGCAGCAGCTACGTCAACGGGAAATGGGTGGACGGCAAAGACTTCGCGATCCGTTTGTGGTCGTTGCCCGCGAAGGCTGCTCTGGCCAATCCCGTGCAGGCTGAAGCGACTCCGATGAAAAAATGAGGATCTGGAGCAACTCAAGCTGAAGGGGCACGAGGGAGACATCTACAGAGTGGCGTTTAGCTCGGATGGGAAACGGCTGGCGTCGGCAAGTCAGGATCAGACGGTGAAGGTGTGGGACACGACGACCGGTCAAGAGCTGCTCATGTTGGGCACTCCGGCACAATGACAGGAGCGGGATGAATTTAGATTCGCCGGCATTTCGTAGTGCAGGCGGCTCGCCTGCATCCGCGTCACCTGAAGCGACGCGACTCAGGCGAGCCGCCTGAGCTACGGCTGATCAAACTCAAAGGATTTCCAGATGTCGATCAAAGTTGCGTGTGCGTGCGGAAAAAAGCTGGCGGCCAAAGAGGAACTCGCGGGAAAGAAAGTGAAGTGTCCTGCGTGTCAGAAGTTGCTCAGCATCCCCAAGTCCAAAGTCCCAGTGGAATCGGCCGACGACGAGTGGGACTTGGGAGACTCGGCCGAGGAGGACTTCGAGGATGAACCGTCCGAGGCTCCCGCGAAATCGCGCGGTGCGAAGTCATCGGCCGCGCGCGGGTCGGTGTCGCGGAAAGGGAAAATCAATGGCAAGGGGAAGAAATCGTCCGGCTCAAATCGCGGACTGCTCATCGGCTTGTCGGCGGGCGGCGGCGTGTTGTTGGTCGCCTTGCTGACTTGGATGCTCTGGCCGGCCGGGCCGGCTGACAACGTCGCGGGTCAGCCCAATGACGACCCGGCTGCCAATCCCGCCCCGGTCACCAGTGATGCCGCGAATCCCGCCAACTCGACCGGAGTCGCGCCGGTTGCTCCGACGAACGGCAGCACGGCCAGCAATCCTTCGGCCACCAGCGACAACACCGCGAAGCCGGCCAACTCGGCCCCTCCGGCGCTGGATGCGGGACAGCCGATCTTCACGTTCACAGGGCATACCGCCGGAGTCCAAGGCGTGGCATTTAGCCCCGATGGAAAACGGCTGGCGTCGGCCAGTTGGGATCACACGGTCAAAGTGTGGGACGCCACGGCTGGCCAGGAGTTGCTCACATTGAAAGGGCACACCGACCAGGTCTGGGGCGTCGCGTTTAGCGCAGACGGGAAACGACTGGCGTCGTCAGGCAGCAAGACAGTGAAGGTGTGGGACGCCGCCAGCGGTCAGGAGACGCTCACGTTGCAAGGGCATACCAGTTCCATATCGAGCGTGGTGTTTACCGCAGACGGGAAACGGTTGGCGTCGGCAAGCCATGACAGGACGGTGAAGGTCTGGGACACCACGAGTGGTCAGGAGACGCTCACATTGAAAGGTCACACCGGCTGGGTGGTGAGTGTGGCGTTTAGTCCGGACGGGAAACGATTGGCGTCGGCGGCCTATGTCTTGGAGCCACCGCCGCCAGCACCGCCGAGGGCACCGCCGGGCGAGTTGAAGCTGTGGGACGCGACAACCGGTCAAGAGACGCTCGCGTTGACAGGGCACATCGGCCCTGTCACGAGCGTCGCATTTAGTCCGGACGGAAAACGGCTGGCGTCGGCAAGCTGGGATCGGACAGTGAGGATCTGGGACGCCATGAGTGGCCAGGAGATGCTCACTCTGAAAGGGCACACCAGCGGTTGCACGAGCGTGGCGTTTAGCGCGGACGGGAAACGGCTGGCATCGACCAGTTTCGATAAGACGGTAAGGGTTTGGGACGCCACCAGCGGTCAGGAGACGCTTACGTTGAATGGGCACACCAAGCAGGTTACGAGCGTCGTGTTTAGCCCAGACGGGCAACGGCTGGCGTCGGCCAGTCCCGATAAGACGGTCAAAGTGTGGGACGTCTCGAACCGCGGCAACTCGACCACAGTCGTGCCGAGTGCTCCGCCGAACGCGACCAACGACCAACCGGCCAGCGTCCCTGCGACCAACAGTGGCGGCATTGTGACGGATGGGAACACCGGAGTGGTTCCGCGAGGGACGAACTTCTCCGCCCTCGTCCCCAATGGCCAGTTGCCTCCCGCGCTGACACAGTTGCCGGACTGGCTGGTGCAGGAAGCACCGTTTGACGTTCAGAAATACTGGGCCGCCGTGCCGCCGGAGCAGAACGCGGCTCCGCTGTATCTCGACGCGCTCTACGAGTTCGCTCCGCACATGGAGTTGTACTTCCCGCCAGCAGACCGAGCATCGCGGACAGCGGCGGCGAACAGTCGCGCTCAGCGGTCGGTGAAGCTTCAGATTCAATGGCAAGCCCCTTCCCAGCGGGATTTGAAGGAGCGGGATGCCGTTGCGCAACTTCATGCCGCCGGATTTCAAAAGCTGATTGAGGCACAGAAGCGGCCCGACTGTCAGTTCGAGGTAAGCTGGGATGTTCCGACTCAGGTCTTGATCCCGCTCGCCGCGCGAGAAGTCGCGCGAGTCGCCGAGTTCCAAGTGGCGGGTGATCTCGAACGCGGCGACTTCGACGCCGCGATTCGCACGATCGGCAGCCTGCTGCGGCTCAGCCGAGACCTGCGGAAGCGAACGCCGATGGCATTTCACTTCATGGCCGATGGCGTGTTCTCGGTCACGATTCAGTACTTGCTGATCCCCACGCTCAAGTCGCCCGGCCTCAAGGCCAGTCAGTGCGATGAGCTGCTGCGGATGCTGGTGCGGCACGAAGCGTCGCTGCGTGACGTCGATCCCTTCTTGATGAGTTTGCGAGGCGACTATGTGCTCAAGCGAATGTTGCTGCACGATTTCCAACATCAGACCGGCGAGTTCGCGGAAGCGAGATACCGGCAAGCCTACACAGCCACAAACGCCACACGCGGAGCGGCGCTCTTGTCGGCGCTCAATCCGAGCCGATTCACGATGATCTCGTTCGGAACGGAAATGCCGAAGCCAGCCTTGGGAGCCCAAATGGAGAACCTCCTGAAAGGCATGAAGCCAGCCGACTTTGAGGTCAGCGTGGCGTACCTCAAAGAAAAGTATCAGGTGCAAGCGGATGCGATGAAGCAGCCTTTTGCCGCGCAATCCAAAGCCTTCGGGACATGGCACCGAAAACACCACGATGCGCTCCAATCGCTGGTCCCGCCGAACACGCCACGCGAACAGTCGGAGTTGGTGATGTTCAGCAATCTCGATCAGAAGTCACTCCGAGGTGTCGCGCTGGCGATGCTCTTCCAGAGCAAATTTGAGAACGACATGAGCGAGTCCTTTTTCGCACACGATGATGTGAGGCTGTGGACTCGCCTGTCGGGGGCGCAAGCGTTGGTGGCTCTGCGACGCTGGTACGGCACTCAAGCCAAACCGCCTCCGGACATCGCCGTCGTGTGCCGCGAGGCGGGACTGGCCGACGTGCCACGCGATCCCTACGGCGACGGCCCGCTCCGCATGGCCACGTTCGCCGCCGACACTCCGATTCAGCATTACATCCGCAAGGATCTGAAAATGCTCGCCGGTGAGACCGTCATTTATTCCGTGAACACCGATGGAGTCGATGACAAAGCCCTGAAAGATTCCGATGGACCATTCGAGCCTGGCGATTGGCTGTTCCGACTGGAGATCCCTGAAAAAGCGATCCCCGTCACGCCCGCGCCGGCGGCGGCACCGATCCAGTCACCTTCGTGACGATGTTTGAGTTCGGAACAACTGACGAAGTGCAGGAGGTCAACCGCGATGTTTGGCAACGTGTTGATGGTGTTGATGGCACTCTTCTTGGTATGGGAGGCCGTGCGGGCGATTCGGACGGGCGAACTGTCGGTGAAGAACAGCGTGATCCGACGGGTTGATGGCTCGGTGCCGTTCGACATGTTGGTCGGGGGCTATCTGTTCTTCGCGGCAGCCGTGTTGGACATGACGATCGGGTTTGGGTTTCTGATGAAGTTAATCAATCTGAAGTTGTAAGCCGCACGGGGGGATAAGGGGTCGGGTGTTTGATTTTTTGAAATTGGCGGGATTGAGCGTGATCTCTGGATGAAGCGTGATCCCCGCCAATTTCAAAAAATCAAACACCCGACCCCGCTTACTGTCCCACACGATCGTGCTGACCCTGGTGTTGGGTTCTGGGGCTGCGTCGGCATTGGGAGTGCAGTGGACCATCTCCGCCTGGGGGCGGAAGTAGTTCAAGACAACCTATCGTGACAGCGATCGAAGTGATGTTCTCACCTCGCGCCAACAGGAAACGATCATGGCCTTTGAACCAGTTTTTGAACCCGGCGAGAAAATCTCGGCGGACATTCGATTCGTCATCATCGGCAGTCGTGGCCGGCACCAATACCCGGAGCTGAGGCTGGTGCTCACGAATCGAGCGGCCTATTGGCCTGGCTCCAAGTTCGCTCTGATCGACAGTGTCACGACCGAGCGAGTGCCGGTCTCCCAAGTGGACTCTGTTTCCATTCGGCCGGAACTGTATTGGGGCCGGCTGCTGATCGGTTTCAGCATGTGCATTCCCGGCGTCATCGTGGCGATTCGAGTCGCGACATCTCGCCATTGGGATTTGCCAGGATTTAGGGGTGGCCTCGTCATTGTGATCGTGCCCAGTGTCTTGCTCCTCGTATTTGGCTTGTTCATCGCGGCTCATGGCGGTTGGCGGAGAACCCTGACCATCACATCCGAACGCACTAGGTTCACCTGGGCCGAGCCTCGAAGTTTTCGTGGCAAACTCAAAGCGCAGGTCTCCGCCATCTTCCAGCAGGTCCGCGACTGGGCACGGAGCCACAACCTCCCGCTGCAAGAGTAGGGGCCGTATTGTGGCCGGTCGTCTGACCGAGCCGCCCCAACCAATTGTCATGAGCTTCCACAAGCGACTCAAACACCGCTCGCCGGACTTTCTCTGATGACGAATCGACTTCGGAGAACAAGATGCCAATCAAAGTGACATGTGCCTGCGGCAAGAAGCTCGCAGTCAAAGACGAGCTAGCGGGGAAGAAAGTGAAGTGTCCCGCGTGCCAGAAGTTGCTCAGCATTCCCAAGCCCAAGGTCGCTGAGGAATCGCCGGACGACGAGTGGGACTTGGGGGACTCGGCCGAAGAGGACTTCGACGATGAACCGGCGGAGGCTCCGGTGAAATCGCACGGTGGGAAGTCATCGGCCTCGCGCGGAGCGGTGTCGCGGAAGAGTTCCGGCAAAGGAAAAAAGTCCAAGTCCTCGAATCGCGGACTGCTCATTGGCGTGTCAGCAGGAGGCGGCGTGTTGGTTGTCTCGCTGCTGGCTTGGATGCTTTGGCCCGCCGCACCAGCAGTCAACGTCGCAGACAATCCGCCCGCGAATCAGAAGCAGAATCCCGCTCCCGCAAGCGGCGATGCCACGACGCCAGCCAACTCGGCTCCTCAGGTGGTGGATGCGGTTCAGCAGACGCTCACGTTGAAAGGGCACACGCAAGGAGTCAGGTGCGTGGCATTTAGCTTAGATGGGAAACGGCTGGCGTCGGGCAGCCGAGATTCCACGGTGAAGGTGTGAGACGCCATGAGCGGTCAGGAACTGCTCACGTTGAATGGGCACACCATCATGATCAACAGCGTGGCGTTTAGCCCGGACGGGAAACGGTTGGCCTCGGCCAGCGACGATCACACGGTCAAAGTGTGGGACGCGACGAGCCGTTCGGATTGATGTCTTTGACTCGCTGAGTTCCCGTGTCAGTGCCGTCGCTCTTGAAGAGTTCGCATGTACGGAATCACAAAGCACGGCCGCAACGAGCAGACCGTCTCGGCCCCGTCGCCGTTCTTCACCAATCAAGGCTCGGACCTCCGTCGAGTTCGCCCAGATGCGGTCATACGTTTCGCGAGTCATCTTCAAACAGATCTGCCTGCCCCCACGACCGGCTTGCAACCCCACGCCTTCCCGTTTACGACAACACCGTCGAGTTTTCGTCCCAGCATCCATGCTGGCTCCCTCCTGCTTGAGCCGAGAAAGGATGCCGACAATTGCGAACGCCGAAAACTCGATATTCTTTCAGACATAGAGTCCGGCAGAGTCAGGAAAAAAAGACCGTGCCAAGTGAATCGCGATGAGGGCAGGAGTGATCAGTCGGCTGAAACCGACTTGTGAAGGCGGAAGGCAGTCATGCGGTCAATCGGGATTTCAATGTTGCTGATTGCCGTGGTCGCCACGGCGGACGAGCCGATCACCGAACTGCCAATCACGGACTCGGATCGCGGGCATTGGGCATTTCAACCGCTCGCTCGGCCAACACCGCCTGTTGTGCAAAACGCAAACTGGTGTCGCACGGCGATCGATCGGTTCATTCTCGCTCGGCTCGAAAGAGAAAAACTGTCTCCGGCGGGTGAGGCCGACCGAGCGACTCTGTTGCGGCGGGTCTGCTTTGATCTGACGGGGCTGCCGCCGAATCTGGAGCTTCAGGACGAAGTCTTCGCCGACGAAGCGCCCGATTGGTACGAGCGGTTGGTCGACAAACTGCTCGCGTCGCCGAGTTACGGGGAGCGGTGGGCTCAGCACTGGCTCGATGTCGCTCGCTTCGCGGAGACCGACGGGTTCGAGCACGATCATGTGCGGCCGAACGCTTGGCGGTTTCGCGATTGGGTGATCGACGCTCACAACCACGACGTGCCGCTCAACGAGTTCATCGGCTTGCAGCTTGCCGGCGACGAACTGCGGCCCGGCGACGAGTCCGCGCTGATCGCCACCGGCTTCCTCTTCTGCGGGCCGGACATGCCCGACATCAACCTGCAAGAAGAGCGGCGGCACACGTTCCTCAACGACATGACCGGGACCGTCGGCTCGGTGTTCCTCGGCTTGCAGATGGGTTGCGCGGCGTGTCACGACCACAAGTACGACCCGATCAGCCAAGCCGACTTCTACCGCCTGCGAGCTTGCTTCGATGTCGAACCGCTGTTCGAGACACATCCGCAACTCGGCCAAGTGATGCGAGAGAAATCGGCCAAGACACCGATCAGCCGCCTGTTCGAGCGCGGCGACTTCCGTCGTCCCGGACCTGTCTTGCAAGCGGCGTTTCCGCGCATCGCGAATCCCATGAACGATGCGATCGCTGCTCCGGCAGAGGATGCGAAGACAAGCAATCGGCGCACGTCGTTGGCCAACTGGCTCACTCGCGCCGACAACCCCTTGGCGACGCGCGTGCTGGTCAATCGCATCTGGCAAGGACACTTCGGAAAGGGTTTGGTTTTCTCATCCAGCGACTTCGGCGTGATGGGCAACGAACCAACTCATCCCGAATTGCTCGACTGGCTGGCGACCGAGTTGCCGCGACTCGACTGGAGCCGCAAGCGACTGCATCGGTTGATCGTGACATCGAGCGTCTACCGACAGGCTTCTATGAAGAGGGGGAGAGGGGGCGAGGGGGAGAGTGGGAGAAACGCCACTTCGTCTCCCCCTCGTCCCCTCGCCCCCTCCCCCACTCTTCTTCAATCCTTCCCCCGCCGCCGGCTCGATGGCGAAGCGATCCGCGACGCATTGCTCGCCGCGAGCGGAGAGTTGAATCGTCAACCGGGCGGCCCCGGCTTCCGGCCGCCGCTGCCTGACGAACTCGTCCGCACGTTGCTCAAGAGCCAATGGCCAGTCACGCCGGAGGTCGAACAGCATCGGCGGCGCAGCGTCTACTTGTTCGCTCGGCGCAATCTGCGATATCCGCTCTTCGAGGCGTTCGACAAACCGGACAGCAACGCGAGTTGCCCGCGCCGCAATGTCTCAACGATCGCACCGCAAGCACTGCTGCTGCTCAATGCAGACGACTCGGTCGTCGCCGCTCAGCGACTGGCGGCTTGCATCGAGCAACAAACTGGCTCCGACCGTCGCGCCGCGATCGAGTTGACCTATCAGCACATTCTCAATCGAAAGCCCACCGCCGATGATGTTCGCGACGCCCAACAGTTTCTAACCTCCGACTCCGCGCTGGCCGACCTCTGCCTCGCGCTGTTCAATCTCAATGAGTTCGTGTACCTCGATTGATCCAGAGGACTTTGCCATGTCCGCTGCCACACTTGCACCGCCCATCAAACCGTCGCGACCGGTGGCAATCACCGTCGGCCCGGAACTGGCCGGCGTCCGCATGTCCGCCGAGGAATTCGATTCTATCACCAACTACGACGACGACTTCCATTACGAACTCATCGACGGAGTCTTGATTGTGAGCCCGATCGCTTCGCCCCAGGAAAGAAATCCGAATGACGAACTCGGTTTCCTGCTCCGTTGGTATCGCCACGAACATCCACTGGGGAAATCGCTGGACCGAACGCTGCCCGAAGAGCATGTGCGGATCGGTGCCAAACGCCGCCGAGCTGATCGCGTGATTTGGGCGGGGTTGGGCCGGAAGCCCAATGCAAAAAAGGACACCCAGACGATTGTCGTGGAAATGGTCTCAGCCGGCCGCCGCAATTGGCAGCGAGACTATGTCGAGAAACGCGACGAATATCTCGGAGTCGGAGTCAAAGAGTATTGGGTCTTCGACCGCTTCCAGCGCACGCTGACCATCTTTCGGCAGACCAACACCGCGATCGTGGAAGAAGTCCTGCAAGAGAACGAATCGTATCGCCCGGCTTTGTTGCCAGGTTTTGAATTGAAAGTGGCCGACTTGCTCGCCTGTGCCGAGGAATAGAAATCATGTATGACCGCAAGCAATTGATTGAGTTGTTCCACAAACGCGCCCTCAAGTTCGGTGACTTCACGCTCGCCAGCGGCAAGAAGTCGAGCTACTACCTCGACGGCAAGCAGATCACGCTGCATTCGGCGGGACTGCGACTGGTCAGCGAAGGACTGCTCGACCTGCTGAGTGATGTGCAGTTCGATGCGATCGGCGGCATGTCGATCGGAGCCGACCCGATCGTCGGCGGGGTGCTCGTCGCGGCGGCGGCTCGCGGGCGCGAGCTGAGCGGCTTCCTGGTCCGCAAAGAGCCGAAAGGGCACGGCACAAACAAGTACGTCGAAGGCCCAGTCCTCCCCGGCATGAAGGTAGTTATCATCGACGACGTCGTCACGACCGGCGGCAGCGCGCTGCAATCGGTCGATCGCATCATCGAGTTCGGCTGCGAGGTCATTCAAGTCGTCGGCATCGTCGATCGCATGGAAGGGGGAGCGAAGAACTTCGCCGAACGCCACCTACCGTTCCGCTCGCTGCTGTCGATCACCGATTTTGGGATCGCGCCGCCCACATAGCCCTCTCGTTCCGCGAGAGGAAAGCCGAGCGTGTTTCGAGTCTGAGATGTGCCAACCGATATGCAGGGAGTCGTGTCACTTAAACGAGGCCACAATCGAAGTTCAGGGAACCTTCACGGTTTCCTTGCCGTGCCGAGTCAACATCGCCTCCCAAACTTCCTTGGCGAGTTTGAATTCGCCCTCAGAACACAACCAGCGCACGGTGCCATCTGCCATCAAGACATGACGCCCTTTCGGGTGATGACTCGATGGAATCAAGCCTTCACCCCATAGCAGTGTGGCATCCTCGAAGCTCAAATCGACTGGAGCAAACCACGGGACCGGTGTGTGGACCTCGGCGACCATGACGGTATTCGCGGTGCCATCTTTAATGTCTTGAAGCTTGATTCCCTTTTCTCCCGGCCATGCGGTTTGCGATCCGACAACCGCCACGAAATGCGTGAGGTCGCGCCGCCTGTTGCTCGACGGATCCTGCCGGCACTGACAAATTGGGTAAGGAAACTGCGACGACAGCTTTCGGTTATTCTCGCCGTCCCAAGGCTCGTCAAAGCGGTACTGCTTGTAGAGCATTTGCTGATCCATGTACGGCAGAATCAATGTCCGCCAACTATGCCAACGTTTTCCATCCGGCCCCAGGATATACGCGGGTGGAAAACTGCCATGTGCATCGTGGTAGTCTTGGAGTGCCAGCGAGATCTGCTTGAGGCATCTCCTGCATTGGGCTTTGGGATGTTCCCCACCGGTCTGAATGGCAGGCAACAGCAAAGCACCGCCGAAGATGATCGCCGGAATGCCGTAGATCAGCAGCCCGCGAACGAACGTCCCGAGGCGGGTGTCTTGTTGCAAAACCGGCCACAGCAATCCCACCAAGATCGACAGGATCGGAACTCCCCAGACAACGAGAAGTGTCATGGCATCAGTTCCTCTGAATCGGACAGGCCCGTTGGTCGCGTCGGCTAGGTTGGTGAAATCGTCTGCCAGCCGCCGCCGTCAGTGCTTGCTAACGCGGCGAGGTTGACTCGCAATGTTTGCAGACCTTCGTCGATCGAGCACGCGGGTGGTGACGATACTTCGATCGAGGTTAAGAACTGATGAGCCTGTTTCACGAATAGCGTGTCGCGTTCCAGCGGGGTGATCGTCTCGTCGTGCCATTCGCTGGAGGGCGCGAGCATTGTTCGCAGGCGGTTTTGATGCGACTCCCAGCGGATCGTGCCGCGTTCGCAAACAATGGTCAGAGTGAATTCGTTCGGAGCTTGATGCTGATTCAGGCTGTAGCTGGCCATGACCTCGCCATGCCGAGCCAGCAGATGCACGGTGTCTTCGACGGAGACTCCTTCGAGCACTTGATGTGCGGCATCGGCGACCAAGCGATCGACCGGCCCAAGCAGCCACTCGCCCGCGTTGATGACATGCGTGAGCGCATCTTGAATCGCGCCGCCCCCGGTCGTGCGGTCTTTGTAGTAGATGTCGCGATACGCCGGACGGTATGTCGGGAAGTGCTGCCCGGAGACCGCGATCAATTCAACCGGCCGGCCGAAGCGTCCGTCTTGAATCGCCACGCGCATCGCGGTCAGCAGCGGGTGACTGCGATAGACATACGCGACTCCGGCGATGAGACCACGATCGCGCACGATCTGTTGCAGTCGTTCGATTCCAGCCGTCGAAGTGCTCAGCGGCTTTTCGATGAGCAGATGCAACCCACGCTCGGCGAGTTGCGTGGCGATCTCGATATGCAGATGTGCGGGAACGGCGACGACTGCGGCGGTCGGCTGCGTGGCCAGTGCCTCATCAAGGCTGGCAAATCCGGACACGTTGTAACGCTCGGAAATTGTTTGACGCAGTGCGGCGTTGACCTCGACGAAGACTGCCTCAACACGGCCGGTGGTCAGAAAACACCGCAAGTGTCGCTCGCCGATTGAGCCGACTCCGACCACGAGCAGCTTGCGGAGAATATTGGGCATAAGAGTTTGTAGCGCACGCGGCTCGCGTGCGAGTTGTCTTCATCAGCAAACACAGGCCGTCGCACGCGAGCCGCGTGCGCCACAAGCCAAACACGACTTACATCAGCACGCACGCTCGCAGGTGACACCCAGCGGAGCGAATCGCTTTTGAATGTCCTCCAGCCCGTTCTTCACGATCAAGATGTCCGCGCTGTGGCAAAGGAACCGCCCGCCAAGGCCCAGCACTTCTTGAGCATGTTCGATATTGAAGATCGGCATGCCCCAGTGTTTGCCATGTTTCTGCACGGCGGCCGAAACCTTGCGCATCGCGTCTTTGATCAGCTCGTGATTCATCTGGCCGGGGATGCCGCTGAGGATGCTGAAGTCACCCGGGCCGAAGAAGACGATGTCCACACCGGGCACCGCCGCGATCTCATCCACTTGAGCCAGCGCACTGGGGTCTTCGATCTGGATGACAATGAAAGTCTGCTCGTTCGCCGCCTTGAGATAATCCACCAGCGGCATCATGCAGTACGGGTTATCGGGATTGGCCGCGTCGATGCCGCGCTGCCCTTGCGGAGCGAACTTCGACCAGCGCACCACCTCGCGCGCCTCGGCCGCGTTGTCACAGCGCGGATACATGATGCCGGTCGCACCCGCTTCGAGGATGCGGCCCATCCGCATGAACTCCCCTTTCGCCGGGCGAACCATGACATCCGATGTCCCGACACGAGCCGCTCGCAGCAGCGTGTTCGCCGTCTCGACGCTGTGGTGATGATGCTCCAGGTCGAGCCAGATGCCATCGAAGCCCATCAAGCTGGCCATCTCGAAAATTGATGGATCGGAGTAGTGAATTGTCGTCAGCAGGACGGGTTGATTCTTGCTGAGCTTGGCTTTGATCCGGCTGATTCGCATGGCTGGTCATTCTCGGTGGAAAATTACGAAGGCGTCTCCATCACGACGGCGACACTCGCACCGGCGCTCACGGTCGGAAACGTTTGCAACACGATGACGACCCCAGTGTAGCGGGACTCGATTCGCTCAACACGCTGGCCGAGCACATCGCAAACCGTTCCGATGAGATCACCGACGCAGACTCGCTGGCCGAGCGTCACCGCCGACTGAAAGAAGCCGTCACACGGAGACGGATGATTGATCTGCATGTGCCCTGCGCCGGGTCGATGATCCTCGACGATTACCGGCGGACGCGGGATGTCCGCCGTTCCGTCAAGCAGTCCCAGTTCGATCATCACGTTGCGGCAGCCACGAACGTAGGCGTCGATGCCCGCCGGGTCACAGCGGCCCCCGCCGAGGTACTCGCAATAGATCGCCGGCACGTTGGCGTCGCGCGCGACGGACAGCGAGCGGCCATCCAAGTTCGGATCGGTGCCCCAGACGATGTCCAAGCCGAAGACCTGAGCCATCCGCCGCTGAACCGCCAGAACGTTGGGATCGGCATGCAGCGTGTAACCGCTGAGCGGCAGCACCGTGTACGCGGTCCCGCCGGTGTGCAGGTCGACGTAGAAGTCCGCCGACCGAATCAACTCCGACAGCGCGAACGCGACTTGCTCGGTGAGACTCCCATCCGCGCGGCCGGGGCAGGTCCGAGCCAGATCCTTGCCATCTTCGCCGGTGCGGCGGCCGAGCCGAAACGCGGACTCGTTGACACACGGCACGAGCGTCAGCTTGCCGCGTAAGGCTTGTGGGTCGATCTCCGTCATCAGCCGACGCACGGCAGCCATCGGCTCGAATTCGTCGCCGTGGACTCCGGCAGTGACGAGCAGGTGCGGCCCCGGTTGTTGTCCGACAATCTCGTGCGCTTGGAGCTCCATCACGGGGTTCCTCTTTCACGGCGGAATCTCGT
>JBJXEX010000050.1:0-23851 GCA_046156195.1 Planctomycetaceae bacterium
GCCCGCAACCCAACAGGAGAGATTTCAAAGTCGTTTGCGACTGTCCGTTACTCCGAAGGAGTTATGTCTCATAGCCCAGGGTTGCCGCGCTTCGCGGCTACCCTGGGTTCGAGTCACAACGAGGTGATCTACCCCGAAGGGGTTGCGTCAGTGACGAACCGCGAATGACGCAACCCCTTCGGGGTAGATCAGATCCTCGCGTCCGTAACCCAGGGTAGCCGCGAAGCGCGGCAACCCTGGGCTATGAGACGCAACTCCTTCGGAGTAAAGACACAGGGCACTCGACTCCGGAAAATCTTCTCACAAAGTTGTTGTCCCTTGTTCCCGATCCGTCACGGCTTGCGCACATCGAAGCAAACAATCTCTTTGTCATCGCGCAGAAACAACCGGCCGTTCGACAGCGCCGGGGCTTGCCGAGTCGAACCGAGGACCGTCGCTCGGCTGAGTTCCTCAAAACGATCGGGCGTGGCTCGGACGAGCACGAGTTCACCTTTCATCGTCGAAATAAACAGCTTGCCATCGGCGGCGATGAAGTTCCCCTTGCCGAACCGAGCCTGTTGCCATTTCCGTTGGCCCGTCGCCGCGTCGATGCAGGTCAGATGCGTGATCGGGCCGGCTCCACCGACGTTATCGAAGCCATAGAGATAACCGTCTAATAACATTGAGGTTTGCCATTCGTTGCGGAGGACGCTCTTGGTGCCGAACGAACTCCAGACCTCGGTGATCTCGAACGACTCGGCCTTCGGCTTCAAGGCGAGCCGCACGCTGCCGTGATCTTCGCCGGATGAGAGGAAGACGTCGCCTTTGATTTCGAGCGGCGTCACGACGTTGCATTCGTAGTTGGTCTTGAACGGATAGCGCCACAACACCGTCCCCTTCGCGGGATCGACTCCCAGCGCCGAGTTGGCCGTGAACGCGACAATCTGCGAGCGGCCTCCGACGTTCAACAGAGCGGGGGACGAATAGCCCGCCGGGTCGTTTCCGGCCGTCCAAAGTTGTTTGCCCGACTTCGTCTCAAAGGCCACGAGCGTTCCCTGCGGTGATCCGGCCGTCACGATGACTTGCTCGCCAACCACCAACGGCGAGCAGGCCATGCCGTACTCGGCCTCCTTGCCGGAGAGTTCTTTGACGACGTGATGCGACCAGAGCTGTTTGCCGTCTAAGAATTTGTGTGCCGATAAGATCCCTTCGCCGGTGAAGACAAAGACATGTTCGCCCGCGATGGTCGGCGTCGCACGCGGGCCGTTCCCCATCGCGTTGCGATATTCGGGAGCCAACGGCGTTTGCCAAATCGCCTCGCCCGACTTCGCATCCAGCGCGATCAGCCACTGCTGGCTTTCGCGTTGCACGAGCGTCAGCACTCGGCCACGGCTGATGGCCAGACCCGACATGCCGACTCCGCCGGGGACTCGCCAAACTTCTTTCGGTCCCTCGTCCGGCCAGCGGTCGAGCAATCCAGTTTCGCTCGACAGACCGTTTCGCTGAGGACCGAGAATCTGCGGCCATTCTCCCTTGGCCTCCGGCTGCGCGGCGAGTGGTTCAAGACTCGCCATCAGCACCCAGGCGACAACCACTCCGAACAACAAACTCATTCGATGTTCCCGCAGGCCGCGCGTGACAGACATGACTTCTCCTCGATCGGGGTGTGAAAGGTGATCCACGTTTCCGTCCGCGTTTCCGTCCGCGGAACGAGCGGCGGACTCTATCGGATCGAGGAGGAATTTCGACACATCTCACCAGCGTCGCTGTGATCGCTCCGCGTGACGAGCCGAACTGCGAATGAAAGACAGCAATGGCTCTTCACCAGAGTCATTGGGTCTTCAGGCATTCGCGAATCCCGGAATCATCATGGCCGAGAAACGGGCGGGGTGACGAATGCCTTCTTGCTGCATCCAGTGTTCGGCCGAGCCGGTCAGTTCGGCCCCTTCGCGACCGCCGATCAGCCGGCCGAGCTGCCAGCGGGCGGGATGCAGGTAGATCACCATCGACGATTGGCTGGCCAATTCGATGGCCTCGCGCAGGCGGCGATCCGCTTGGGACTTGTCCCCGTCGGCAGCGGCCAGACCGGCGCGGAACGCTGGCGGCAAGCATGCGAACCGGGGGAGATGTTCACGCTCGATTTTGTGGATCGCCCGGCGAGCCTCGCGGCGCGAGCGGTCGGATGCGATCCCCTCCGCGACACATGCGATGGCCGCGCGAGCACGCGCTTCCCAACACGCCATGCGGATGTGCTCACCCATCAGCAGCAGCGAGCGTTGCAACTCTTTCCACGAACTGGAAATCACCTGCCACGCGACCTCCGGCTGCCCGCAGTACAGACCGAGATAATTTCGTTGCAACATGACGAACAAGTCTTGCAGGGAATAGCGTCCCAATTGCAGCCGACCGGCGTAGTTGTCTAAGACGCGAGCCGCCTCGTCGGGAGCGTCCACGACCAGTCGCTGGAAGGGCAGGTCATACGTCCCCAACGAAAGTTCCGCGTAGAAGTCGCCGTGACTGACGGCCGCCGCGTGCAGCTCGGTCGAGCGGCGGCGATGCTCCGCGATCCGGCCGCTCCAGAACATGCCGTACAACGAGAACAATCGAGCCGTTCCCAATTCCCAATGCACGCCTCGGCAGCTTTTGGAAAACGTCGCCGCCGCTTGATCGAGCGTCTGGATCGACTCGGCCCAGCGACCTTTCATGAACTCACCGATCCCGGTCGCGAACGGCACCATTGTGGTCGAGTACGGATCGTGCATCGTCTGAGCAATCTCGCGAGCCATCCCGATCATCCGATCGCCGACCGGGATGTCTCGCCCGCCCGCGTTGATTCGCTGCACCGCCTCCCAGCAGAGTGCGCGAACCAGCCGATGCGGCTCGCCCGCCTCGAGCGCGAGCAGCAGCGTGACCGATGACAGCCGCGAGCCGCTGAGAATGTCGAACATGCTCATGCCCGCCGCTCCCGCCCAGGCCAGATCGACTTGCTGCAACAACCGCGGGGGAACATCCGACTCCGGTCGCAGTTGATAACTCAGACCTCGCCACCACAGTCGGCCGCGATGCCATAACAACGAGCCGACCGTCGCCGCCGCCGAGCGCGGCATCGTGAGGCCCACCGAGGTCAACAGTTCGCGAATTGCCGCGCGACCTTTTTCGACGTGACCGCTGATGCAGAATTGATAGGCCGACTGCCGTTGCAGATCGAGTCTTTCGTTCGCCGCCGACAGCTCCGCCGCCGCCGCGAATTCGATCGCCGCTTGCTCGCCACGACCCGCGTTGGACAAGGCTGTTCCCAGACGACCGCGCAGCGTGCCGGCCTCGGTCGGGTTCAGCTTCTGATGAGTCAACGCTTGCCGATACAGCCCCACCGCATGATCGAACGCCAGCGCATCCGACGCCGCGTCTCCCGCCAATGCAAAGTAGCGGCCCGCCTTCTCGTGAACCTCGGCCCCCAGGAAATGAACCGCCAGAGTCTCCGCATCGGTCGAGCCGCTGCGCTCCAGACAATCGGCCAGTCCACCATGATGCCGCACGCGAGTCGGCGGCGGCAGATGTGCCACGACGCTCTCGCGAATGCGGTCGTGATACGCTTCCAACTCGCTGTCGAGATGCGGTCCCGATGAACGGACGAGCCGGTCGATGCGGAGTCGATTCAACATCTGCGGATCGCGAACCTCAAAGCCCGCCGCGTCGTAGATCACATCCAACCGCGTCGGGTGCCCCGCGACCGCGATCACTTCGAGCAACCGGCGGACATCGTCCGGCAACTCCGAGATGCGGTTCCACAGCACCTCGTCGAGCAAGTGCTGCTGCCCGCCGTCCGTCGAGAGCGGCCAGCCTCGACCTTGCTGAGCCGCGAGCGCCAACTCGATCACGAACAGCGGATTGCCCGCCGACTCGCGCACGATGGACGCGAGCATTTCGTCGCGCTGCGGCAGCGTGGCCGGCAGCAGCTTGCTCGCGAGTGCCGCCGCTTCCTCTCCGTTCAACGGCCCCACCGGCAGATCGACGACGCCGATGGTGTCTCGCAGAGTCCCCTCGTTCGCCAACCAATCGCGCAGACAGTCGCTGCGAGTTTCGTACTCGTCGCGATAAGTGAACAGCAGCAGCATTCTCGGCGGAGCCTCGCCTCGCAGCAGGTCCAGCAAGATGCTCGGACTGTCGGTGTCGCCCCATTGAAAATCATCGATCGCGATCGTCAGGTAATAGCGTTCACCGAGCCGGCAGAGCAGCTCGCGCAGTCCCCGCATCGCTCGACGGCGCAACTCACCTGCTTCGGACGGAGGGAGTTGGCTGACCGCTTCGGCCAATTCGGGAATCCGTTGCAGCACGGCAAACACGCGGGCCAATTCGGCCGCATGGCTCGGCAAGAGCCGCGAGCGGTCGTTCGGCGTCATCCGCAACAGCGCGCGAGTCAGCGAGTCCATCACTCCGTCGAGAGCCTTGTACGGCACCGACTCTTGCTCGTAGCAACGGCCCGTCAGCACCACGTCCCGCGCCAATTGCTGGCTGTCGAGGAACCGCTGAGTCAGCAAACTCTTGCCCGCTCCCGAACGACCATGCACACGCACGACCGAGGGCCGACCCATGCGCACCTGCTGATCAATCTCCAGCAATTTCCGCAGCAAGTCCTCTCGCCCGACGAATGGCAAATGTTGGTCGGACAGCAGGGCCGAACAGGGATCTTCATCCACCCCCGTCAGGCACTTGAGAATCTGATGTGCCGTCGGCCGCGCGTCGGGATCACGCTGCAACAGTCCGAGGCAAAGCTGATTGAGATCTTCAGGAATCCCCTCGACCAGCGACGCCGGCGCGGGGGCCTCCTGATTCTGCTTGAGTTCTAAGACATCGGATGACTTTCCCACGAACGGCCGCGTTCCAGTCATCGCCTCGAACAACATGATTCCGACCGCATACCAATCACACGGCGGGTAGAGCTTGGTCGAGGCGGCCGCTTGCTCCGGAGCCATGTAGGCCACCGTCCCCACGATGTAGCCGGAATCCGTTTTCGCCGACCCCGTGCGGAAGGCTCGCGTCTCCCCATCGTCGTAAGACTGCTGAGCCGCGGCCGCCGACGGCTCGAAGACTTCGAGATCCTGCGTCTCGGCGACGAGTCCGAAGTCGAGCACTTGGACGCGGCCGTCGCGCGTCACCATGACATTGCCCGGTTTCAAGTCCCGATGCAGTCGCCCCGACTGATGCAGCGCCGCGATCCCGCGCGTGATCTGAGCAAACACGTCTCGCAAGCGGACTTCATCACACAGTTCGCACATCCGCTGCCGCAGAGGGGAACGTGGCACGACCTCACCCTCGCCGCGGACCTCCGCCGACTCTTTGTTCTTCAGACCAGCAAACGTGGCCGTCGGCTCGTAGTCACCGGTCGCCGGTTGGTAGTCACCGGTTAACGGCTCATCGGGAGCCGCGTGATCGGGTGCCTGATCGCCGGCATTATTGGATGATGACTGATCGGGTTCCGGCGGATGCACCGACATCCGCAGATGAACCATCAAATCGTGGCCATCAATAAACGGCATCGTGATAAACCACGTCTCGCCGATCGACAGCAATTCATACAGCGGACACAAATTCGGATGGGCCAGATCCGTCAACGCTCGGAACTCGCGTTTGAAACGATAGAGCGCTTCGCCGTCGACATTCTTGATCGTCTTCAAAGCGACGCGAGTCTTCCGCTCGGGATCGAACGCGGTGAAGACCATCCCCATGCCGCCAGCTCCGAGCCGACGAACATCGGTAAATCGTCCCAACGTCTCCGCCCCATCCGACATCACTTGTCCTCAGCAGCTCAACCGCTGATTGAGTCGAGCGGCTCCAAATCTTTACAGACGCTTCTCGTAAGAACGTATCCCCGCCGCTCCGCAACCTTGGAAACGATCCGCTCGTGGCAGATTCGGGATGATGCGAATGAACTGGCGAGCGGGGCGGCGTCAGTCTCCCGGTCGTCGCGATGTCCGCGGAATACCGGAGGGCTGACGTCACCCCGCTCGCCTTAGCGTGAATGACTTCACAGTCTCGGAGTGACCGGTCTACGTTCTTCATCCGATCGACTTACGACTTAGTTCAGAATCTTCTTCGTGTCTTCGATGATGGCCTTGGCGCTGGAGGCTTTATAGTCCCCCTTGGCGAAGGCGTGGCTGGCCTTCACGTCGCCATCGACCCACATCGTGACGGTCAAGCTGGCCTTCTCGGCGATCTTGTAACCATCCGGGCCGGCGATACCGTCGAAGACCGTCAACGGGACATTCTTCAAGCCTTCCTTCTTGGCGATCTCCTTCAACTTGGCTTCGTCCTTGTCCGGATCGTTGGTCAGCAGCGTCACGAAAGCGGCCATCTTCTTTTCGCCGTTCTTGGCGACCAGACCATCAATCTCTTTGACGAGTGCCACGACTTCCGGGGTCATCTCGCGAGCGAAGATGTTGACCACCGGGCGAGCACCGAACTTGCAACGATAACACAGTGTCTTGCCTTCATTGGGGCCGGTGATGTCTCGGACATTGTAGGCCGGAATATCATCACCCGGTTGCAACCCAGACTTCAGCTCGGCCGCGAACAACGCACCGGCGAACAACGCGCTCGCCACAACTGACACGGACAGAATTCGACGCATAAGACACTCCTTGGGATTGAGAAACGAAACTTGAAACACTGAGGCTACGAGCAGCTTACTCTCCGACCGTTGGCAAACGCGACGCTCCGGGCTTGGTCTTCTCGAACACGACGATGTGTTGCCACGGCAGGACGCCGATGGTCTTCGTCCACTTCAAGCCGAACTCCGGCTGTGAAATCTCCTTCTTCACTTGGGCCTCGGTCATCTTGTGGACCAGCTTGATGGGGACGTCGTCGTCTTCCTTCCGGTATTCGACGAACGCAACTCGGCCACCCGGCTTCAGCGATTTCGAGATGTCCAGCATCATCTCGTAAGGGAACTCCAGCTCGTGGTAGACATCGACCATGATCGCGAGGTCCACTGATCCCGGCTTGAGCGACGTGGTCTTCTGCGTCCCTTTGACCGGTTCCACATTGGTGATGTCCAATTTCTTGATGTTGTCGCGCAGGCGGTCGAGCATCTCTTGCTGAACATCGACCGCCAGGACTTTGCCGTCGGGCAACACCTTCTCGGCCATCAACACGCTGATGACACCGCTCCCCGCGCCGATGTCGGCCACGACCATCCCCGGCTTGAGGTCCAGCGACTTGATCAGCAGCGTGAGTTTTTCTTCCTTCTCGCGCACCGCTCGTTCGAGCCACTCGGCTCCCAAGCCACCTGGGCCGAAGCCCATCACATGCGCGATCTCCCGCCCCATGTAAAACTTGCCGATGCCGTTGGGATCGTGATCCTTCCGAATCTCGTAACGCAGTTCGCCCGGCTTTTCGGTGAGCTTGGCCGGCTCATCGGCTCGCAGCAGCGACGGCAACACCAACAGAACGATCAGCAATCCGAAAGGGCGTAGCGACACGGCGGGACTCCTCGATTCTCTGTGGATGTCGATCATTCCTTTGACCAGATCATTCCTTTGACCAGATTCCTTTGATCTTCGCCACTCTCAACGAGGATTGTCAGAGGACTCTACCTCGCCTGAATGACCGCCAGCAGGGCTTCGCGGTTTTCTCGCCAGGCGGTTGATCCACTGGCGTCCGAGGGAACTTCGAGCGTGATGGTCGGCAGTTGGCGATCGACGCCAGCCCACGAACCGAAGCTCCCCGGTGTCGGATAGCCGATGGACTTCAGCACGGCGTATTGGTTGTGAAAGTTCATCGCCTCCGCGAGTCGCTCGGCCGGGCCATCATAATTGTTGCCGTGCTTGCCGCGCGAGATCGCGTGCAGCGAGACGATCCGGTCGGGCTTCCAGTCCTCGATCAGTTGGATCAGCAACTGCGTCTCCGGTTCCGAAGCGGGAGCCTCGCCGCCGAAGTATCGTCCCTTCTTGCCGACCGCGAAGTTCTTCGCGGGGAAGTTGCGATTCAAGTCGATCTCCCGCGCGTTGGTCCGAGTGCGACGAGCCAATCCATCGGGATTCGCGACCGGCACAATCACCACTCGACGACCGTAATGAGCAGCGGGGTTTTTGGTGAGATGCTCCACCAGTTGCTTGGCGACAAACTCTGTTGCCGGTTCGTCGCCGTGAATCGCGGCGAAGATCAACGTCTTGGGGCCAGTCGTTCCGAAGGAGTGTGCAACGATCGGCTGTCCGAGTACCGACTTGCCCAACTGCTGCATCCGCGGTTCAAAAGCGGGCAACAGATCGCCGGGTCGCAGTGACTCTTGAGCCGTCGCGGAAACGATCTCGATCAACGAGGCAGGCTCGTCGGGAGCGACAATCGGTTCGATGGGAACGAGGTCCGCATTCGGTGATGCTGGCTCGGTGAGTGTCGGAACGCTCGTCGCGGCGACGGACGCGGGAAGCTCGTTCGGTTCCTGCGGCGGAGTCGCCGGTGCGGGCTTCGCGGCGAGCGTCGCCAGCGGCTTCGTCGCGCGACGCAGTTTCGGCAACGGGCGATTCCAAACTCGTCCCGTCGCCACATGGCCGGGTGCGAGCTTTCCGCCGCGACGGGAGTACTCACCCGGATCAGCGGGATCGAAGTTGTACGGCGTGATCAGCGGCAGCGAGTCAGAGTCGGTGGCATCGGGCGAATCGGAGTCCGCGGCCAGCAAGCTCAGCGAGGAGACACACAGAAAAATGGCGGCGATGACGCTGTCAAGAAACAGATGTTTAACCCCAACGCCAACGGCGTGGGCGGTTCGGGCGGGTGCGGAGGGGATCATGGTCGGCTCACACTTAGGGGGTTTGCGGAGTTGTCGGGCGAAATTCGACCTGCAAAGCTCCAAGCATCTTGGTGATCTGAGCCTCCTTGCGATTGATATTGAGGACATTATCCAGCACGAACGCGCGCGGCTCGTTGGTCGGATGCAGAATCAACCGCCCCGATCGCAGCAGCATGTACTCGAACACGTCGTTGATTTCCTTGCTGATCCGCAAGTTCGGAGCGGAGAAGCGTTCCAGGTCGCTCAGGAATCCGTGATGGTGCATCAGTTCGTTCGGCCGGACTTCCCAATAATCGAAGCGAGCCATGATCCACACAACGACGTAGAGCAATCCCAGGAACACCGCGAACAATCCATAAAACTGAGCGTTGGCCCAAGGCTTTACCGCATCGAGGAAATTCGTCACGGGCTTCACCAAGTCGGGATAATTCGTGAACAGCAGCACGGCTCCCATCATCGACGCCGCGAACCCAAAGAACAGCGTCAACGAAGTCGTTCTCGGAAAGTCGAAGGCGATCACGACGAGATTCACGGCGGTCAACATCAGGAAGGACAGCGTGATGAGTTCCGCCACGCGATGACGCACGCCATCGGGCTCGGCCGCTTTGCCCAGCAGCAACATCACCAGCCATGCCAGGATCGCAAAGATTAAGGTCGGATACAGAAACACGATCTTCGGGTACGAGACCAGATAGATCGAAGTGGGAGCCTCTTCCCTGTCACTATCCGGCGGCACGGCGGAAGCCACCAGCGGAGCCACCGCAGGAACCGCACTCGCGGCAACCGCGGGCGGAACGGGATTCGGGATCGAGGGATTGATGGGATTTGAGGGATTCGTGGGATTAGCGGTGCTCATGGAGTCGATCTTTGGCTAACGAATCAAATGGGGAGAGGCGGACAATCTATCGCCCGACTCTCGCGACGTGTAGTTGTCAGCCCAGATTTCAACATGATGCCGACGACGTTTTCGCTTTCGCTACGACTCGTCGTGATGTCGTCGCCACAGCATCCAGAATTCATCGAGCCTCAGAATCAACGTCAGCAAGGCATAGCTGAGCAGCGCCGCCAGCAGCGTCGCTCCGAGTTGCAGCAATCGGCCCGTCGAATGAATCGCCTGTTCGGTCAACCGATCCAGCACCCACCACGCGACGGCCGTCATGGCCACCGTGCCGATGAACGCTCGCCCGGCGTTGCTCGCCAGAGACCACCACGGCAGACGGCCGACTCGATCTTGAATGAACAGCAGGCACAGCCCGAACTGAATGATGCCGCACAGCGAGGTGCTCAACGCCAACCCGCGAGCACCGATCACCCAGATCAAACTCAGGTTCAAGACGAGATTAATCAGCATGACCCAGATCCCGATCTTCAGCGGAGTGCGCCGGTCGCCGATCGCGTAATACCCGCGCTGCACGATCAGCGATCCGCAAAACGCCCAGACGCCGATGCCATAGCACGCAATCATGTCCGCCGTTTGCCGAGCGTCCAACGCGGTAAATTTCCCGCGCTGAAAGAGCACGACCGAAAGCTGATCCGCCAACAGCCACAGCCCCGCGCTCGCAGGGAGTCCGATCACAAACACCAACCGCAATCCCAACGAGAGATCGTCGCGCAGTCGCTGCATGTCGCCGCGCTCGGCATGTCGAGTCAGCAGTGGAAAGATCACCGTCCCCAGCGCGACTCCCAACAGCCCCAGCGGAAACTGATACAGCCGCTGCCCCTGATTGAGCGCCGACGCCGTCCCCGCTTCCAAGGGACGCCAATCGTGCGGGACCAGACGACTGACACCCTCTAAGAAGCCCTCGACCTCGACTGCTTCTGGCTTTTCTGGCTTCGAGAAGCCCAGCGCGATCAACCGGTCGCACAGCGTGTTGAGCTGTGTGATCGACAGTCCCAAGATGATTGGAGCCATCACTCGAAGCAATTCGCGCAGACGGTCTTTCGACTCGCGCCAGCGAGGATTGGGACGTATGGCTCGCCGCATCTGCAAGACAGCCACGCCTAACTGCACCACTCCGGTCAACACCACGGCCAAGGCCAGCCACATCGCTTGCGACTCGGCCGACAGATCCTGCCGATGGACCCACCAGATCGCCCCCAGCAAGCAGATGTTGAACAACACCGGCAACAACGCGGGGACTGCGAATCGCCCACCCGCGTTCAAGACCGCTCCCAGTTGAGCGGTCAAACAGATCAGCACCAGATAAGGCAGCATCAACGCCGTCAGCGTCAACCACAGTCGAGCGTCGGCGCTCAGAGGTGCCAGCCACAGCACACTCGCCAAAGCCATCTCGGCTACGGCGACCAATGCGGATAATCCGATCGCCGCCCACACGAACACCGCGCCCGCGAACCGATTCGCGGCTTCGGGACCATTCTGATCTTGCTCGCGCACGAACAACGGCAAGAACGCCGTGCTGAGTGCTCCTTCGCCGAACAACGCCCGTGCGAGATTCGGAATGGCAAACGCGACAGTAAACGCATCCAGCACGCGACCGTTGCCGAACAGCGCGGCCATCGCGATCTCGCGGACCAAGCCGAGCACTCGGCTGAGCAACGTGCAGAGGCTGACGATTCGCAGCCCGGAGAAGAGTCCGCCGGTGGTCTTCGAATCCGACTGCGAATCCGACTGCGAATCCACCGGGGGGCTGACGCTCGCCGCTCGCCCGATCGGTGTGTCTGGGTTGTCCGCGGCCGGCTCGTCACGATCCGTCATGCTGGTGCGCTCCGCTCAAGTGACGAGCGGACTCAGCCGGGCCTCGTTGATCCCCAGCGACAAGAGCACCATGCTCACTCGCTCGATCGGCCAGCCGCTTCCGTGCGCACACCAATAGATTTCCAGGTTCTCTTGGCCGTCCCAATACTGCAGGACCACTTGCAGTTCCAAGTCGTCACGCGGTTCGATGACCGTGTTGAATTGGTGTTGAGGAAACTCGCGGAAGTATTGCCGTCCGGTGAGATGCAGCCAGTGGCACCAGCGACAACATCGCTTGAAGTGTTTCCGATTCCAATCCTTGATCGCCGCCGGTCCCAGATCTCGTCCGTGCTTTTCGCTTTCAATCCATTTGTGGCGAAACGCTTCTTGCCACGCTTGATCGTAGACACTCGCCGGAACGGACGCCTGAGAACGACACATGTCTCGCACCCCATTACTAGGATGTGCCGCATCGCACCGGTCGCCCGACCGCCTGCGAAGAGCACTTTCGCAATCGTCAGAATCGAATCCATTGCCATAAAGGGGCGGGGTTATAGCCATGACCGATAACCCTCTCAAGCTGCGAATTCCTCGTTCAGACCGTCCGTTGCAGAATGTCCGGTCGCAGGATCGCGGTCCCTTTGACATCGACTTTGGTCATCGGCCATTGCTCAGTGGGCGTGAGCACTTCCAATCCATTCGGGCCGATCAGCATCGTGTCCCCCAGACTGACCGGGCCGACCGACGGATGCCAGAACATCGCCATGCCGGGGAGCAGAATGAAGTCGTTGTTCGGTGTCGCTCGAACTTCGCACGGCTGATAACCGATGACCTCCGCTTGATCGGCGTGCTCCCATTCTTCCGTGTGTCCGAACTTCTCAAAGATGCGAGCGACTCGCTTCCACGTTTCGCTCATTGCCCAGCCGGCCTGCGAGAAGAACATGCCGGTCGCCTGAGTCATCAAGGCGATCCGATACGCCGTCCGCAAATCGTCGGGGATCTCTCCAAAACAAACAGTGCGCGAGACCGCCGCGTGCAGGCCCTCACGGCGACCGATCACGGTCAGCGTGCAGATGCGTTCGACCGGATCGCTGCTGGGGGTCCAATGTCGAAACCGTTGCGCGATCCCATCTCCGCAGATTTGCAGACGCTCGGGAACGACTTGATGCTTGAGCAACCGATGCGACAGTTGTCCGGCGAGTTCGGCTTCTGAGACTCCCTGCTCGAAGTTCCGAGCGGTCGCCTCCACCGCGTGGGCCACTTGCAGGCCGAGTTCTCGGAGCCGTTCTGACTCCAGAGCATTCAACGGCAGCCGGAGATTCAGCAGCTTCTCGGAAACATCTTTGGTCTGTCCCACGCCGGTGTCGCTGGCCACGACTCGGCCGCGGCACAGGTCTTCCACTAACACCGAGTGAGCCTCATGCCACGGACGCTCTTTGAGCTGAAAGCCGAGTCCCGCCAATGTCCCTTCAAAGATCTGTGCCGAGTCAATGTTGTTGGTCAGGACGACGCGAGCATCGGGCATCAAGAACAGCGAGGCAGTCGTTTCCGACGAACCTTGCCGAGTGAAATCCGCTCCGCTGGTCAACCAGGCCAGATTGCAGGGCCGCTGCAACAGCAGCGCGGAGCAACGATTCTCTTTGAGAAACTGAGCGACTCGCCGATGTTTCCGGTCGATGTCGCTCGCCCGTTCGGGACTGATGACCGGCAATTCGCCGGACGATTGAAACGCAGGAGGTTCGATCAAGCTGGGCATGACGACTTCCCGCACAGCACGCTTCGGGATGAGGGAACGCGGTTCAGAAGATAACCGCGGATTTTTTGAGCCGATAGGATTTTCTGCGCGGATGTCGATCCCGCTGCGACAACCCGGTCGATTTTGCCGGTGTGCGAGCTATGGGTAAATAAGCCATCTCGTTTCCACGTTTCGATGACGCAACAACATTGGAGCCGCGACCGTCAGGGAGCGGTCGTTGGTCCTGACATGAACCGCTCCCTGACGGTCGCGGCTCTAAATCGTCACGGGCACTTTGCGCGAGAACGCCCCGCTCGCCAAGTCTTTCACAGCCGCTCGCGCCCCAGCAGCTTCGGCACAATCGCGACAATCCATAAAGTCGGCCAACTCTTCCAGACGATGAATGAGGCCAGCCGCCGTGAGTTCGTCTCGGCGGACATTCCGTGAGTGGCGTCGAGGCCATGTTGGATCACTCGCGGCCACTCACAATCGCGTCTTGAGGACCGCCATGAAGACCGCTTTGCGACTCTCCTGCGGACTGCTGCTGATCGTCAGCGTGGTCGGCTGTCGAACCTGCCAACATTCTTGCGGCGAGCAGAGCTGTCAGCCGCAAGGTTGCAGCCAGCACAAGGGCTGCTTGAGCAAGCTCTTCAAGGGCAAAGGGAAGGGAGGCTGCGGCTGCCATTCCGATTGCGGTGATGGCTGCGGAGGTGGCCAGATGGCCTGCGACTGTGGCCATCCGCATGGCCGCCACAAGTCTCACAAGAACTACGATCTGCCGGGCGAAGCCGCGATGTACGGCTACGACAAGTCGGTTGTTTACACCGGCGAGGATTACCAAGGCATCCCGCAACAGGGCCTGAACATGATGCCCATGCCGGGCGGATGCAGTGGGTGTGCGGGAGGTCATCCCATGATGGGAATGCCCTCGACTGGGTGCGCGGGCTGTGCTGGACCGGGCATGTCACCGATGCCCAGTGAAGGCATGAGCGTTCCCCAATCGGCTCCGAGCGGCGGATGCGCAAGCTGTGGCGGAAATCATCCCACACCAGGTCCGACACCAATGACGCCGATGACGCCCGCGACTCCTCCTGCAGGTGGCGGCTGTGCCAGTTGCGGAGCCAATGCGTCGTCCGAGGCGTTCTATCACCCGATGGGTTTGCAGCATCACAACCCAGTTCCGGCTCCTCCCGCCGAGGGTGGTCCGCAACCTGCGATCGAAGCCGTTCCCGGTGGCGAGCCAATCCAGAAGATTCACTGGGTGCCACGACAACTGTAATCGCGAAAGTAGACAGCACCCGAAAGTCACGACACACCGGCAATCTTGCCGGTGTGTTTTCTTTTGCCCTGACAATCGGAGTCATCACGGCAACGACTCATTGTGTTTTGGGATTTGGTCATTCATTGGATCTTGGGATTTGGATCTTGGGATTTGGATCTTGGGCATTCGCGGTTTCGCTGAGCGATCGGGTTTTGCATGACCTCATCATCTCCTTTGATTGATCGACTCGCTCCACGAATTCGGCCGCCGGGTTCGATCGCGGGATATCAGACGTGGTCGGACCTGCTGTTCGTGCATTGGCGAGTCCCTGCCGCCGAGCTGCGTCCATTGTTGCCCGCCTCGGTTGAGATCGACGAGTTCGATGGGTCCGCGTGGATTGGCTTGGTGCTGTTTCACATGTCGGGCGTTCGGCCGTGGTGGTTTCCAGCAGTGCCGGGGGTCTCGGAATTCCATGAGACCAACGTCCGCACCTATGTCATCTACAACGGCGAACCGGGCGTTTGGTTTTTCAGTTTGGATGCGGCCAACTCACTGGCAGTTCGTGTCGCTCGTTGGCACTGGCGATTGAATTACTTCTTCTCGGAGATGTCGCTCACACGGCGCGAAGCGTTGGTCGAGTATCGCAGTCGGCGGTTGTGGCCCGCTCCGATCCCAGCCAATGCGGACGTCGCCGGCGAGATCGGCGATTGGTTGCCCGGAGGCGGACCACAAGGCGAAGCCGCACCGGGATCGTTGGAGTTCTTACTGGCCGAGCGCTACTTGCTCTTCACGGAGTTGGCACCCGGCCGAATCGCTCGTGGCCAAGTGCATCATTCGCCGTACCCGCTGAAGAGGGCGACGCTGTTGCGTTGCGAGCAATCGCTGGTCTCCGCGAGTGGCCTCAACATCACGAACCCGCCAGCTCACGTCCTCTTCAGCCCCGGCGTGACCGTGGACATCTACCCGCTTTGTGAGCCGATGGCGCTAGCCACGGGCCTCCCCTAGTTGTGAGCCGATGGCGCTAGCCACGGGCCTCCGCAGGTGACTTTCCTCGGCGAATTGCCCGACGCTAGCGCGTTCGGCTCACCTCGCTCGGCAGCAACTGCTCCAGCATTTCCGCCAGCGCACCGAGTCCCGCTGCCGTGATCGTGTGCGGGCCGCGAAAGTCGAGAAAGTTCACGTTCGCTCCCGCCTCGACCAGCAAGTCGCGAAGCGTGAGCGCGGCGGTGAACGGCAGGATCGGGTCTTGCCGTCCGTGACTCTGCACGATCGGCACCCCTTTGAGCCGCGCGGCGTTCGCTCGCCATTGAGCCTCGCTGAGTAGTGTGCTTGACCACAAACACAATCCGCCGGGAGGCTCGGACCAATTCAGCGCGGTCTCGATGGCGAGCATCGATCCTTGGGAAAACCCACCGAGCACGAAGCGGTTGTGTGGCAGCTTCGTCTTCTCACGCACTTCGTCCAACAGCGCGAGGAGTTGGTCACGAGCTTCGACCATCCCTTCCGGCTGGCGATCGCGCAGGAAGCGAAGGTTGCCGCTCTCCACCGCGCCGATCAGTTCGTTCATGTCGATGTGCCACCACGCTCGGCCACCGTTGATGCCCTGTTCTTCGAGGCTCAGCGGCGCGGCGGGGAAGATCAGCTCGACCGAATCGGCCAGCGCGGGACAGAGCTTGAACAGCTCATCGCCAATCGGGACGAGGTCATGTCCCGGCGCTCCGAAGCCATGACAGAGCACCACCACCAATCGCGGCGGTGTCCCTTCGGGAAGTCGGGTGATGACGCGGCACTTCAGTCTGCCATAAGTCTCGAATCGCATAGCCATGAACGGTTCCTTTCGTGAGGCGGGATAGTAGTGGCACGACCGATAAATTACCGACCATTCCAGTTCGCGACGACTTGCGTGCTTCCTCTGTGTCCCCTGTCGCGTCTCTTGCGAGCGTCGGACAGGACCGGTGCAATGCGGCGCGACGTTCCAAGGCTGTGAACTTTTAGAGCCGCGATCGTGAGGGAGCGGTCCTCAGTCCTGGGCGATCACCGCTCTCTGACGGTCGCGGCTCGAAATCCTCACAGCATCTCCGCGTCGTGCCACACTCAGGAAAGGTCACTCATGGAACATGTCATTAGTGCGTTCGGATTGTTCGTGATGATCGGGCTGGCGTGGCTAATGAGCGCGCATCGCTGGCGAGTCAATTGGCGGCTGGTCGGAATGGGACTGCTTTTGCAATTCGCATTTGCCTGGCTGACGCTGAAGACCGAGCCGGGGCGAATGACGTTCGACGCGCTGGGGCTGCTGTTTACGAAGGTGTTGGACTTCGTCGATCAAGGTTCGTCGTTTGTCTTTGGCAAGAGTTTCAGAAGCTTTTACTTCGCGTTCAAAGTTCTGCCGACGATCATTTTCTTTTCGTCGCTGATGTCGGTGCTGTACTACCTCGGCGTGATGCAGCGGATCGTGCAGGTGATGGCGTGGGTCATGCAGCGAACGATGCGCACGTCGGGAGCCGAGAGCTTGTCGGCGGCGGCGAACATCTTTGTCGGACAGACGGAAGCTCCGCTGGTGATCCGGCCGTATGTCGCGCGGATGACGAATTCGGAATTGATGGCGATCATGGTCGGCGGCTTCGCGACGATTGCCGGCGGCGTGCTCGCCGCGTATGTCGGCATGGGGATCGACGCGGGCCACTTGATGACGGCCTCGGTGATCTCCGCTCCGGCCGGGCTGTTGATCGCCAAGATCTTGCAGCCTGAGGTCGATCAGCCAGACACGCTGGGCCGCGCCGAGATGACGCTGCCACAAACGAACTCGAACGTCATCGAAGCCGCGGCCGACGGGGCTTCGGAAGGTCTGAAGTTGGCGCTCAACGTGGCGGCGATGCTGATCGCGTTTCTCGGCTTGATTGCGATGCTCGATTGGATGCTTGCGTCGCTCGGCGATTTCTACTTCGGTCAGACGTGGTCGTTCTCGAAGTTGCTGGGCTATCTGTTTTCGCCGCTGGCCTGGCTGATCGGCGTTCCGCGCGAGGACTGCGTGCGAGTCGGCGAACTGCTCGGCATTCGGATGGCGACCAACGAGTTCGTCGCCTACCAACAACTCTCCGAATGGATGCGAGATCCGTCGCTCGGAGTGACACTGACACCGCGTTCGCGTGTGTTGCTGACGTATGCCTTGTGCGGCTTCGCGAACTTCGGTTCGATCGGCATTCAAATCGGAGGGATCGGCGCGTTGGCTCCGGAACGTCGCGGCGATCTCGCTCGTCTGGGCCTGCGAGCGATGTTGGGGGGCACGCTCGCCTGTTTGATGACCGCCTGCGTGGCGGGTGTGCTGCTGTGAAAAGAACAGAAAGCGTGAGCCGATGGCGCTAGCCACGGGCTTAGATTGTGTGAGCCGATGGCGCTAGCCACGGGCTTAGATTGCGTGAGCCGATGGCGCTAGCCACGGGCTTAGATTGTGTGAGCCACGGGCCTCGGTGGATCGGGCCACGGGCTTCGGTGGATGACGTCTGACGGCAAATCGCCCGACGCTAGCGTGTTCGGCTCAGTGGAAGAAAGAGTCCTACGAGTGATCGCATTGGAAGAACTTCCGCAGGGAATCATCGTGCCGGTGAAGGCTCAACCGGGAGCGCGTCGCAACGGTCTGGCGGGCGATCATGCGGGCGCTCTGAAGGTCCAAGTCACGCAAGCTCCCGAAGATGGCAAAGCGACCGAGGCCGTGCTGGATCTGTTGGCCGATGTCCTGCAAGTGCGGCGTTCGCAAGTGAAGTTGTTGTCGGGAGCAACCTCGCGACAGAAGCGAATCCTGGTGACCGGACTGTCGCTCGAAGAGATCGCGAAACGATTGCAGTCGAAGTTGGAGGAAGCATGAGTTCGTCGTCGAATCAATCGGATGCGCCGTTCGAGTACGAAGCTCACAGCGAGCGAGACACCGACGGACTCGGCGCGAAGTTGGCCGAGGCTGCCGAGCCGGGACTCGTCGTGGGCTTGATCGGTCAGCTCGGAGCGGGCAAGACGCGACTGGTCCGCGCGACGGCGACCGCGTTAGGAGCTGATCCCAGCAGCGTCAGCAGTCCGACGTTTGTGTTGATCCAGGAATACTTCGGTCGGATTCCGGTGTATCACTTCGACACCTACCGATTGCGCGACGTGCGAGCGTTCGCCGATCTCGGCGCTGAGGAGTATTTCAGCGGCGACGGCGTCTGCTTCGTGGAATGGGCCGATCGTGTTGCCGCCGAGTTGCCACGCGATCTGCTGCGTATCGAAGTCATCGTGCTCGCGCCGACCGCAAGGCGATTTCGGATCACCGCCAGCGGTCCCGTGTCGCAGCGGGCGCTGTCGCGGTTGATGCAGGACCATTCTCTGTGATGTGTGAAATGTTTCACCGCAACGCCATCGGCGTGCGCGCGAGCGGTTGGGATGCGCGAGCGGTTGCCATGTACGCGCGAGCGGTTCGCCCTGCCCGCCCACGCCGATGGCGTTGGGGTGAAACATCGTGATCCAACTTACGAGCCGCCGATCAACATCGTGCGAATGGCTTCCGCCGTCACCGGTCGAATGACGCCGCGCTCGGTGATGATCGCCGTGATCAACTCGGCGGGAGTCACATCGAACGCTGGGTTGTAGACGTCGACTCCCGCGGGAACGGTCTGACGTCCAAAGCCGTGAGTGACCTCGGCGGGCGAACGCTCCTCGATCGGGATTTGCTCGCCGCTGATCAGCGATAAGTCGAACGTGCTCGACGGAGCCGCGACATAGAACGGCAAGCCATGCGTCTTCGCGAGGCAGGCGACCGAATAAGTGCCGATCTTGTTGGCCGTGTCCCCGTTCGCGGCGATTCGATCCGCTCCGACAATGACCGCTTGGACTTTGCGTTGCCGCATGACCGTCGCGGCCATTGAGTCGCAAATCACCGTGACCGGAACGCCGCGCTGAGAAAGCTCCCAAGCCGTCAGTCGCGCTCCTTGCAGCAGCGGCCGAGTCTCGTCGGCGAATACGCGCAGCGACTTGCCTCCGGCCACCGCGGCATAGATCACGGCCAGAGCCGTGCCGTCTCCGGCCGTCGCCAACGCTCCGGCATTGCAGTGAGTCAGCACCGAGTCGCCATCATTGAGCAACTCCGCACCGTGCCGGCCGATCGCAGCGCACATCTCGCGATCTGCAATTTCAATCGCGCGAGCTTCGGCCAACAGAGCGTTCAGCACCTCCGCCGGTGAAGCGGTTGCCAATCCCTCGGCAACTTTTCGCTGGCGATCCAACGCCCAGAACAGATTCACGGCAGTCGGACGACTCGCCGCCAATTGCTGAATGACGACACGCAGCCGCTCATCAAACATCGAGCGATCCGCATTCGTCGAATGGCTCACGCCCAACACGACGCCGTAAGCCGCCGCCACGCCGATCGCCGGCGCCCCACGCACTCGCAGCGATCGAATCGCCTCGACGACTTGTTCGACCGATCGGCATTCCAACGTCGTCGTCTCACACGGCAACAACGTCTGGTCCAGTAGCCGCAAACAACCATCCGTCTCGCCGAGCCATTCGAGGACCGGCCTCTTCGCGTGAGGGGTCGGGTGTGCGTGTTTTTCAAATGGGCGGGAGCTGAGCGTCATTTGCAATCCAACGTGTTCCAGGTTCAACCCACAACGGACGGGGAGAATCGAGCCGACCAAAACGGTCGCGAGGCTTCGCAGTTGAGTGTCAATTCGCCGACCAATCGTTCGCCGTTGAGTTGCAGCCGAACGGAGGTCTCGCCGTCATTGAGCCATTTCGCCTGACCGTGATCCCACCGAGCCACACGGCCGCGTTCCCGGCTGACCAAGCCCTCGTAATCGAGGTACATCAGACGATGTGCGGCGAGCGATTCCGCGATGAGTTCGATCGCCGGATCGGTCAACCATCGTGCCGGACTTTCCAACAGACGCCACGTTCGCGCGGTCTCGCCCGACTCCATCAGAAAGTCCCAATGGACGAATGGGTGATCGTGAGTGAGGAGGACGAATCGCGACATGGACTCCTTCGTTTCTGAAAGTTGTTGCAGATGAGTCAAATTTTGAGAGTTCAACTCTCTGCTCTACTGACGGTGAAAGTCTTGCCCCATTCCTTTGACCTCATTCCTTTGACTCGCTTCTTTCAGACATGTGCTTGGCCTGTCAGTCAAAGGAATGAGGTCAAAGGAATGAAGGCGGCCAGAGAACATCGAAGCCTGAAAGCGGAGCCGCAACCAAAGTCACGACACTGACACAAGGTGTTCCGCAATCTTTCGCACACTTCGCGTTCTTTGCGACCTTCTGTTCAAAACAAGACTTTCACCGTTTGCAAAGCAGAGTGAGGAAGCGGAGGTCTGAGGCGCAGCCTCGTTGGAATCGCCGTTTACTGCATGACCCCTTTTGTGATGGTCATGAAGGCGTCTTCCAGTGTTTCCGTCTTGCCTTGGAATTCGATCACTGGGAATCCGGCTTGGATCAAGCCGCGCAGGAGTTGATGTTGATGGTCGGGGTCGCCGTCGAACTCGAAGGCGACATCCACGCCGGCGACTTGGACCGAGGAGACAAACGGTTGCTCAAGCAGCCAGCGTTCCAGCGCGGCGGGGCTGTGCTTGGGTTTGTCGTCGGCGAGCAACTTGATGCACAACGTCTTCTGGCCGGTTTGGCCGTCCTCGTGACGCTGCCGCTTGGACAACTCTTCGACCGTGCCGAAGGCGAGGATCCTGCCCGCTTCGATGATCGCGGCCGAATCGCAAATCTCACCCAGCTCGGTGAGGATGTGCGAGCTGATGAGAATCGTCTTATTCATTTGGGTGGCCATCAGGCGAATCAGCTCGCGCAGTTCGATGCGAGCGCGCGGGTCGAGTCCTGCGGCCGGCTCGTCGAGGATCAGCACCTGCGGATCGTGGATCAAACAGCGGCCCAGGGCGAGCCGTTGCGATTGCCCCTTCGAGAGGGTGAAGATCGGCTTGTCCGCCAGTTTGCGCAGCTCGGTGAAGACCATCACGTTTTCCAGTGAGTCTCGCCGCTTGGCTCCGCGGAGTCCGTAGGCTCGGGCGAAGAAGTCGAGGTACTCGATCACATTCATGTTGTGATACTTGCCGAACTGGTCCGGCATGAAGCCGAGCACCTTGCGGACCTTGTCCGGGTCGTCGATGACCGAATGCCCGCAGACAAACGCATCGCCGGCGGTGGGCGTGTCGAGCGTGGCGATGATCCGCATCGCCGTGGTCTTCCCCGCTCCGTTGGGACCGATGAAGCCCAGCACCTGGCCGGGATACGCCTTGAAGGAAACATCGTTGACCGCCTTCAACTTGCCGAAGAACCGATGCAGATGCCGCAGTTCGAGAACCGGCTCACCCGACGATTGTTGTGGCGAGGCAGTTGGTTTGTCGGGGACGAGTGATTCGTCGGGGAAGAGTGTCGCCAACGGCTCCTCAGCCGGAGTCATATCCACATACTTGGGCTGATCGTTCACGAGAAAGGTCTCCGCATTCGTGGAACCAGTCACCTGATATATCCCTGGCGGGGACAACGGAAATGTTTAACCGCAACGCCAACGGCGTGCGCGCATTGTGGCGCGACGCTCCGCGTCGCGATTCTCGACGCGGAGCGTCGAGCCACATTGGTTAACCGCAACGCCAACGGCGTGCGCGCTCGGTGATTGCGACCGAGGCATTTCAACGTGCGAGTTCACGAACGGCAACGCGCGGAGAGGCCGTGAAGTCTTAGAGCTGCGACCGTCAGGGAGCGGTCGGGCTTGGAAGGGAATCGTCGACAGGAGGATGTCGACAGGAAAATTTGGGAAAGGAAAATAAAAAACAAAGAGCGTTTGCCAGATTCCATCTTCAACCGAGGCGAGACGGATCGTTGCTCTTGGCTTGATCGAGAGTCTGAAATTTTCCTGTCCCAAATTTTCCTGTCCAAACTGCTCCGTAAATCGATCTCCCAACTCGTACCAGCCACAGATTCTGGTGCAGAGCCTTTTTGGCTCGGTTCTTCAATCCCGACTCGGTCCCCCTTACCATCCTCCGCCATGCCTGAATTCCGCTACATCGCGAAAGAGCTTTCTGGCCGTGAGGTCTCCGGCGCGCTGACCGCCAACAGCGAACTCGATGTCGTTTCGCAGTTGTCGAGCAGGCAACTCTTCCCCGTGACCATTCAGGCGGCGGAAGCGTCGAAGAGTTCCGCACTGGCTTGGGTTCGCCGTCCGCGAGCCGGACATCTCGCGACGTTTTTCTCTCAGTTGGCCGACCTGTTGCGGGCGGGTGTGCCGTTGTTGCGGTCCTTGGAGTTGCTCGAACGGCAAACGTCGCACGCCGGGTTGAAAACGGTGCTCCGCGACCTGCGCGAGAAAGTGGCCGACGGCACGCGACTGGCCGAGGCGATGCGATTGCATCAGGACATATTCTCCGAACTGGCGGTCAGCATGGTACGAGCCGGCGAGGAAGGGGCGTTTCTCGAAGACGTGCTCAAGCAAATCGCCGACTTCACCGAGCATCAGCAGGAGCTGAAAGGCCGCGTGATGGGAGCGATGGCCTATCCGTTCTTTCTGCTGTTCGCCGGCGGTGCCGTGGTCTGGGCGATGCTGGTTTGGTTCGTGCCGATGTTCGCTCCGGTGTTCGACCGTATGTCCGAACGAGGCGAACTCCCCTGGGCGACGACCGCGTTGATGGCGCTCAGCAGTTATGTCAGCAGTTATTGGATCATCACGATTCTGGTGGCCGTCGGGACGATTGTCTTCGTGCGGCAACGTCTGCAAACCGAAGCGGGATTGCGGCAGTGGCATCGGCTCGCCATCGGCCTGCCGGCGATCGGGCCGGTGATCCGCAGCCTGGCGGTCGCGCGGTTCTGTCGAATCCTCGGCACGCTGCTGAAGAACGGCGTGCCGATCCTACAATCGCTGCGGATCGCCAAAGACGCGACCGGCAACCGCGTGCTGACCGACGCCATCTCCACGGCCGCCGACAGCGTCTCCGCCGGCAAGTCGCTCGCCGCACCGCTAGGTCAGAGCAAACAGTTTCCGGGCGAAGTGATCGAAATGATTTCGGTCGGCGAAGAGGCGAACAACTTGGAACAGGTGCTGGTCAACGTGGCCGACACGATGGAACGTCGCACTCACCGCCTGCTGGAACTGGCCGTCCGTTTGTTGGAACCGTTGATGCTGGTCATCATGGCCTTGCTGATCCTCTTCGTCGTCATCGGCCTGCTGCTGCCGGTGATGAAGAGTTCGGGGACGCTGTGAGCCGATGGCGCTAGCCACGGGCCTCGGTAGGTGACGTTTGACGGCAAATTGTCCGACGCTAGCGCGTTCGGCTCACAAAGCGAACGCGGGGTCGGGTGTGCGAATTTCAAAAATCGCCGCCAACGATTTCCCCACTTCCCAAGCTGCTAGCGGCGATTTCTGAAATTCGCACAC